>NZ_CALXEE010000059.1 GCF_944387245.1 uncultured Intestinimonas sp.
TTCGTTCCAGATACCTTTGCAGGCGGGCGCCGCACCGGTACGAGACCAACTGATTTTGTGGGGCGCGACGACCCCGGCGCGCCAAACTACCCCACGATTCTCTCTTGCTTAGGGAACACGCAGCTCACCCTCATCCGTCATTTGCTTCGCAAATGCCACCTTCCCCCTTGGAGGGGGAAGGTTTAAGAGGCGTGCCGGGCCCCATCCCCTTTCGAGTGAAGAAAAAACTTCTTTCCTATTTGAAGCAAATGGGGTATAATGAAATAGAATAACCTGAAGTGATTTTTACCCGCCCCGGAAGGGGCTCTGTCTGCATCAAGGAGGGATTACCATGAAACTGATCCTTGCCATCATCAACTTTGACGACGCCAATGCCGTCACCCACGCCCTGACCAAGAAGGGCTTCTCCTCCACCAAGCTGGCCACCACCGGCGGCTTCCTCATGGCGGGCAACGTCACCATCCTGGTGGGCGTGGACGAGGAGAAGGTCCAGGCCGTCATCGACATCATCAAGGAGCACTCCCATTCCCGCAAGCAGATGATCCCCACCACCACCGAGATGAGCTACGGCTACTACCCCTCCATGCCTGTGGAGGTCACCGTGGGCGGCGCCACCATCTTCGTGGTGGACATCGAGCGCTTTGAGCGGGCCTGATGCGGGGACTGGAGGTCCTGGCGGGCAACCCCCAGGCAAAGCACCGGCTCTCCGCCGGACGGGGGCTCTCCCACGCCTATATCCTCGCCGGCCCCGCCGGCAGCGGCAAGCACACCCTGGCCGGGCTCCTGGCCCGGGCCCTGGTGTGCTCCGGGAAGGGGGAGACCCCCTGCGGAGCCTGCCCCGACTGCCGGAAGGCCGCCGCCGGCATCCACCCCGACGTCATCACCGTGGGGGAGGAGGGCAAGGAAATCAGCGTGTCTATGGTCCGTGCCCTGCGGTCGGACGCCTATATCCGGCCCAATGAGGCTCCACGGAAGGTGTACCTGCTCCCCAACGCCCACACCATGAACCAGAGCGCCCAGAACGCCCTTTTAAAGCTGCTGGAGGAGGGCCCGCCCTATGCCGCCTTCCTGCTGCTGGCCGAAAACGCAGGGGCCATCCTGCCCACGGTGCGCTCCCGGTGCGAGCTGCTGACCCTGGCTCCCGTCACCGAGGCCGAGGCCCGGGCGGTGCTGACCGCCCGCTTCCCCGACCGCCCCGCCCAGGAGATCGCCGACGCCGCCCGCCGGTGCGAGGGGCTCATCGGCCGGGGCATCACCCTGCTGGAGGGCTCCGGCGGCCGCACCCGTGAGGTCCAGGAGGCCGCCGGGCAGCTGGTGAAGCTGCTGCTGGACGGCCCGGAGCGGGTTGCCCTGGAGTTCTGCGTGGGATTGGAGAAGTGGGAGCGGGACGACCTGTGCGCCCTCCTGGAGGAGGGTGTGGAGGTGCTACGCTCCGGCATGGGCCGGTACCGGGACACCCGGCGTGCTCTGGCCCTCGTCGGCCGCCTGGAGGAGATCCGCCGGAGCCTGGACTTCCATGTGGGCGCGGGCCATGTGGCGGGCTGGCTGTGCGCCGGCTCCTTCTAATTTCGAGATACGAGGTATCCCCATGACTGAGATCATCGGCGTCCGCTTCAAAAGCGGCGGAAAACAATACTATTTTGACCCCCAGGGCGTCCAGGTGGAGCCCGGCCAGGGGGTCATCATCGAGACCGCCCGGGGGGTGGAGTGCGGCGAGTGCGTCCAGGGCAACACCCTGGTGCCCGACGAGTCCGTGGTGCCCCCCCTGCGGCCCATGCTCCGTGTGGCCACTCCTGAGGACGAGAAGGTGGTGGCCAAGAACCGGGAGAAGGAGGCCAAGGCCTTCCGCATCTGCCAGGAGAAGATCGCCCAGCACGGCCTGGAGATGAAGCTGGTGGAGGTGGAGTACAACTTCGAGGGCAACAAGATCCTCTTTTTCTTCACCGCCGAGGGCCGGGTGGACTTCCGGGCCCTGGTCAAGGATCTGGCCAGCGTATTCCACACCCGCATCGAGCTGCGGCAGATCGGCGTCCGGGACGAGGCCAAGATGCTGGGTGGCCTGGGTATCTGCGGCCGGCCCTTCTGCTGTTCCGGCTTCCTGGACGAGTTCCAGCCCGTGTCCATCAAGATGGCCAAGACCCAGAACCTGTCCCTCAACCCCACCAAGATCTCCGGCACCTGCGGGCGGCTCATGTGCTGCCTCAAATACGAGCAGGAGGCCTACGAGGACGCTGTGAAGCGGATGCCCAAGCAGGAGTCCTTCGTGGAGACCCCCGACGGGGTGGGCACCGTGTGTCAGGTGAACCTGCTGAAGGAACAGGTGAAGGTGCGGCTGGACGACGCCCCGGAGAATCCCAAGTGCTACCGCAACTGCGAGATCTGTGTGGTCCGCAACGGCAAGGGCAAGCGGCCCGAAGACTATGTGGCGCCGCCCCCGGAGGAGCTGGCCAAGCTGCGCTATGTGCCTCCCCGTGAGGAGGGTGTTTGGGAGCGTCCCGCGCCGGAGCGCACCGCCCTCACCGAGGCCCTGGAGCGGGTGTTCCAGGCGGCGGAGGAGAGCGCCCAGCCCACCCGGGAGAAGAAGATGGCCCCCTCGGAGCGGAGCAGCCGCAGCCGGGGCGGCTCCCGGCGGCGTCGGAGCGGCGGCGAGGGCAAGCCCCAGAGCCAGGAGGCCGCGCCCGAGAAGAGGAAGGAGCAGCCGCCCCGCGGGGACAAGCCCCAGGGCGAGGGCCGTTCCAACCGGCCCGGCAAGGGCAGGGGAGACAAGCCTCAGCAGGCCGCTCCCCAGCAGCAGCTGTCCCAGAACCAGCCCCCCAAGGAGGGCGGTGAGGGCGGCGAGAAGAAGCCTTCCGGCAGCCGCAATCGGAACCGGCGTCGCCGTCGGCCCTCCGGCGGCGGACAGCAGCCCAAGCCCCCTGCGGCGGAATAAAAGGTATGACAGAGCGCCCGTCCGGCGATGCCGGACGGGCGCTTTTTGATGGGTGGCCGCTTTTTGTGGTCCGCATCACGGTTGTGGGACGCGCCTTTTAAAACCTTCCCCCTGAGGGGGGAAGGTGTCATGGCCATTGGCCATGACGGATGAGGGGCGTTAAGTGGTTGCTCAAGGAACGTTCAAAACCCGTTTCGCTTCCCTGCTGGGAAAAGACCGGTTTTTGGAATCCAAAGAAAAAGGGGGCACCCGTGCGGGTTGAGTGGTCCCAAATAGGAATCCGGCGGCCTGTCTTTACGCCCCCATGGAGGACCAGCCCCGTCTACAGTAGACTACCTGGGTGGAACAGGGATAAGCTGTGGTTCTATCCTCACTTTTTTCGCCGCTTGCGTGGGTGGGGGTAGGGACGTGGTGGCGCTGCCTGGTATTGCCGTTGCTGCGGCGCGGGGTGGTTTAGCGGGCGGCTGATAGCCGCCCCTAAGGTGGAGCATCGGCGGCGTTACGGAGTAAGCCGACGGTGCAAGTGGCGTAACGGTAGGAGCGCCTGGGGGTACATCCAATAGGGGGGGCCATCGTCGGGGCAAAGTCCGCACCGCTCACCCCGGCCTGACGGCCAGGTCTCGCTGAGCTCCCTTGCCTCTCATCTCCCAAATGGACCCGCTTTGCTGGGCTCCATTTGGGTCCCTGTTTCTCCTGTGCTTGGTCGTTTTAAGGGGAGGATTTTCAAGGAGGGGGGTACCCAACACGAGTCCAACGGAGTGGGTCGTGTTGGGAGGAGGAGACACAAGGGAGCGAACCGACTTTTCGCCTTTAGGCGGAAAGAGAGGGGAGCGCACTTTGGGTCGACGACCATCCCCCTCCTTGACTGACTCTTTCGTCCCTTTCTGGTCATTCAGGAAGGGGCCCGCGGGAGGCTCTCTCAGTGCTCCCCGCAGGAGTGGCCGTGGCCGCCGCAGTGGTGGTCGTGGTGACCGCCGCAGTCGTGGCCGTGGTGCTCGTCGTGGTGGTGGCACTCCGCCGCCGGGTCAAAGGCCAGCTTGCCGGAGAGCAGGTCGGCCACCGCCTGGTCGGCGTCGCCGGACACGCCGCCGTAGAGCTGGATGCCCGCCTGGTCCAGGGCGGCGCGGGCGCCACCGCCGATGCCGCCGCAGATGAGGGTGTCCACGCCGCTGTTGGCCAGCAGCCCCGCCAGGGCGCCGTGGCCGCTGCCGTTGGCGCTGAGGATGGCCGCCGACTGCACAGCTCCGTCCTCCACCGTGTACACCTTGAACTTCTCCGTGTGGCCGAAGTGCTGGAACACCTGGCCGTTCTCATAGGTCACCGCAATCTTTTTCATGGCTGTTTCCTCCTTCATGACAATGCCTGTGGCAGCGCGGGCAGCCCTGCCCCCCGCCGGGGCAGAGGGTGAACGCCCCGCCGCCGATGGTGAGCTCACCGCCCCGGACCAGAAACCGGGCCACCTTGGTCCGGGCGGTGCCGTAGATGGCTTGGACCGTGGCCCGGGAGACCTCCATCTGCCGGGCGCACTCGGCCTGGCTGAGCCCCTCCAGGTCCATGAGCCGGATGGTTTCGAACTCGTCCACCGTCAGGCGGATGGGGCTTTGGCCCGGCCCGCTCTCCGCCGAGCGGAAACACTGCCGCTCCGGCAGGGCGCACACCCGCCGCCGTTTGCAGGGTCTGGGCATGGAGCCGCCTCCTCTCAGGTTTTTGGTATATGCCAGTAACTAGAGTATACTCCGTTTTTGACATATGTCAAGAACAAAGTGAAACTTATCCACAGGTGTGGAAAAGTTGTGGAAAATGTGGATAACTCCCCGAACCCGCATGAACACAGGGAAAAAGACCGCCCAACAATTCACCCGCGTCGCAGCAACGGCAATACCAGGCAGCGCCACCACGTCCCGACACCCACCCACACAGGCGGCGAAAAAAGTGGGGATAGAGCCACAGCTTATCCCTGTTCCACCCAGGTAGTCTACTGTAGACGGGGCTGGACCTCCATGGGGGCGTAAAGCCGGGCCGCCGGATTCCTATTTGGGACCACTCAACCCCCACGGTAGCCCCTTTTTCTTTGGATTCCAAAAACCGTTCTTTTTCCAGAAGGGAAGCGAAACGGGTTTTGTCGTCCTCGCAAAGTCCGCACCGCTGCGTCCTCACAAGTTTCACATCACTCGCCCTGCCCTTGTGGGCAGGTCTCGCTCGTTCCACTGTTCGTCCTTTCCCCACAAGGCTGGTCAGCCTTGTGGGGTTCCCCCGGCTGGCGGGCATTTCTCACTCCGCTCCCTTGCTCGTCCTCTCCCCACGCGACCCGCTGCGCTGGGCTCGCGCGGGGGCCCATTTTTGCATGTGGTCTGGCGCGCCGGGGTCGTCGCGCCCCACACAAAAGTGGTGCAGTCCCCCAAAAAACCTTCTCACCTATGGGGGAAGGTCACAGGGTGTCGCAAAATCTTTCCCACACAGGGGGAGACGGGCGGAAAAAGACAAAAAACCACCCCGGCGAACTTGTCGCCGGGGTGGTCCAAATTCTGCTTACTGGTCGCTGGGGGTCTCGCCGTTCTGGGGCTGATCCTCCGGGGGCTGGCCGTCGGAGGGCTTGTCCTGACCGTCCTCCTGACCGGGCTGATCCTGGCCCTCCTGGGGCTTGCTGCCGTCAAAGAGGGTGATCTTCTTGGCGGGGCGCTCCACGCCGTCGTCCAGGGCGGGGGAGGCGGTCTTGGCGGTGTTGGTGGAGGCGTAGGCGTCCTCCACAAGGGCGGGGTCACGGCCCTCGATGATGGCCACCATCTCGCCGCCGGTGATGGTCTCCTTCTCCAGGAGGTACTCCACCACCTTGTGCATGTCGTCCAGGTTGGCCTTGAGGACCTCCACCGCGTCCTGATAGCACTTGGTCAGGATGGCCTGGACTTCCCGGTCCATGGCGGCGGCGGTGTCCTGGGCGCAGTCCAGGCCGTAGCCGCCGTCCAGGTACTGGTTGCGGACGGAGCCCAGGGCCATCATTCCGAAGGCGTCGCTCATGCCGTACATGGCCACCATGTTGCGGGCGATGTTGGTGGCCTCCTGGATGTCCTGGGAGGCGCCGTTGGTCATGGTGTGGAGGACCACCTCCTCGGCGGCCCGGCCGCCCATGGAGACGGTGATCTTGGCCAGCAGCTCGTCCTTGGTGCGCAGGTTGGTCTTGTCCTCCTCGGGCATGAGCAGGGTGTAGCCCAGGGAGCCCTCGGTGTGGGGGACAATGGTGATCTTCTGCACCGGCTCGGCGTTCTTCTGCTTGTAGGCCACCATGGCGTGACCCACCTCGTGGTAGGCCACCAGCTTCTTCTCGAACTCGGTGAGGACGGAGTTTTTCTTCTCGCTGCCGGCGATGACGAACTCGAAGGAGGCCAGCAGGTCCTCCTGGTTGACGGCCTTGCGGCCGTGGCGGACGGCCCGAAGGGCGGCCTCGTTCACCAGGTTGGCAAGGTCGGCGCCCACGGTGCCGGCGGTGGCCAGGGCGATCTTCTTGAGGTCCACGTCCTCGGCCAGCTTGATCTTGCGGGTGTGGACGTGGAGGGTGGCCAGACGGCCGGCCAGGTTGGGCCGGTCGATGGTGATGCGGCGGTCGAAGCGGCCGGGGCGGAGGAGGGCCTTGTCCAGCACCTCGGGGCGGTTGGTGGCGCCCAGGACGATGACGCCCTTGCTGGGGTCGAAGCCGTCCAGCTCGGCCAGCAGCTGGTTCAGGGTCTGTTCCCGCTCATCGTTGCCGCCCAGGCGGTTGTCGCGGGATTTGCCGATGGTGTCGATCTCGTCGATGAAGATGATGCAGGGGGCCATCTTGCTGGCCTCCTTGAAGAGGTCGCGGACCCGGGCGGCGCCCATGCCCACGAACATCTCCACGAAATCGGAGCCGGAGATGGAGAAGAAGGGCACGTTGGCCTCGCCGGCCACGGCCTTGGCCAGGAGGGTCTTACCGGTGCCCGGCGGGCCCACCAGCAATGCGCCCTTGGGGAGCTTGGCGCCGATCTCGGTATATTTCTGCGGGTTGTGGAGGATGTCTATGATCTCCTGCATGGACTCCTTGGCCTCGTCCTGACCGGCCACGTCCATGAAGGTGACGCCGGTGGACTTCTCCACGTAGACCTTGGCGTTGGACTTGCCCAGGCCGCCCAGGCCGCCGCCCATCTTGCTGGACATGCCCCGGAACAGGAAGGAGAAGAGGACCACCATGATGATGACGGGCAGGACGTAAGAGATGAGGAGGGTGATGATGGGGGAGAGCTGCTCAATGTAGGGCGGGCCGTAGACGACGCCGTTTTCCTCCATGATGGAGATGAGGCGGGACATCTCGGAGTCGCTGGTGATGGGGGCGCAGTAGTAGGAGGGGCCCTCCTTGAGCATCTGCTTCCACTCGTTGGAGCCGGGCTCCAGGGTCTGGGCGGAGGAGGAGGCGCCGCCGTTGGCGGCGGGGGCGGTGAGGCCGGAGGAGGCGCCGCTGGTGAGCCCCTCCAGGCCCTCCAGGCCGGGGATGGGGGTGACGGTGACGTCGGCGCTGTCCTTCTGGGCATCGGTCTGGGGATTTGCGGCGCTGTCGCCGGTGGTGGGACGGGGGTAGATGGTGTACTTGTTGGACTCCATGACCACCCAGGCCACCTCGTCGTTCTCCACCATCTCCACAAACTGGGAGTACTCGATCTGGGTCGAGCGGGAGGTGGACATGGAGGAGGTGAAGTAGTTGATCATGAGGGTGATGATGAGGGCCCAGAGAATGATGGAGATGATGCCCATCATGTTCTTGTTTCCGCCGGAACCTCCGGAGCCCTTTCTGTTGTTTTGATCCAAGGCGTGTCCTCCTTTTTTGGAATCGTTCGCCTGCTATTCGCCAGATAACAAGTTACCCTAAATATAGCACAGTATACATTAAAACACAAGAAACAGCGCAGTAAACTTTCTGTGAATGGGGCCTGCGGCCGTCCCCCCACGGGATTCCGCACCGGTGCGGCGGGCGGCTGATATCCGCCCCTACGAAATCGCCGCAGGGGCGGATATCAGCCGCCCGAGAAACCTTTCCCATGACGGATAAAGGGACGTTCCGACCGGAAAACAGGTCCTTTTTTTGTTGTAACGGGGCGGGAAATATGATATGCTCGCCTTGAAAGGGAGAAAACCCGACCGGAACAGAAGGAAAGGAGCGTGTTTGTCATGCGCTGTCCCTACTGCGGGCAGGAGATGGAGGAGGGCCATGTGGGCACCCGGGAGGGCTATGGCCTCTTCTTCGTGTCGAGGCCGGAGGAGCTGCCCTCGGCCTTTGACACCAGAAAGCAGATCGAGGCCGCCGGGACGGTCATCCTGGACGGCCCCCGGCACACCCGGCTCCGGGACTCCCACTGTCCCGCCCACCTGTGCCGGAGCTGCGGAAAGATCCTCATCGACTGCGGAACGTGAACGAAAGAGCGTTTCATCCGCCGAAAGGAAGGTGCGCCCATGAAAAACGCCGCCCTCTCCAAAGCGCTCAAGTGGCTGCTCATCGCCCAACTGCTGTCCATCGTCGCGCTGCTCCCCCTGGTCTACGATCTCAAAATCCTGCTCCGGGCGGCCGCCGGCCTGCTGACCCTGGCCGCCCTGGTCAAAGCCGCCAGGGAGGCCTCCGGCTACCGGGCAGCCCTGGGGCTCCACGTGGCGGATCTGGCCCTGGACGTGCTCTCCTATGTCCTTCTCCGCTGGCTCATTTTTGTCTTGGTAACGATGTTCGGTACCTGGGCCATCCAGACCGTCGGCGCGCTCAGCGCCCTCCTCTCTATCGCCGGTCTGGTCCTGGGGCTGCTGCTCCTTCGACAAATCTGCCTCACCACCGCCGGTCTGGTGGACGACCCCAACCTGGCCGCCCGGGGCATTTGGGTGTGGAGGGTCAATTTAATCTGTACCGTGGCCGGAATCGTGCTGACAATAGGGGTTAGTGCCCTTTTGAAAATGGGCCTGGATATGGAAAAGCTGTTGGGACTGTCCACAGCCGTCACGCTGCTGTCCGCCGTGATCGAGCTGGCGGGCAATGCGGTCTACCTGCACTTCCTCTGGCAGAGCGCCCGGTGTCTGTCTGCTCCGGACTGAAACGGACAGAGGCGCGAAAGGAGCTGATCTGTCTGAAGAACAGAAAAGTGTGGCTCTTGGCGTCCCTGGCGGCGGCGGTGCTGTGCGCCTTGGCCTGGGTCCTGCGGCCGGTCCCCCTCACCGGCCTTACGGGGGCGGAGCCCCAGCGCGTCGGGCTCACCGTGGACTGGGGGGACGAGAAGGGACTCCAGAGCCACCCCCTGGACCAGGAGACCCAGGAAGAACTGTACCGGCTGCTGTCCGACATCCGGCTGTCCTGGCGGGGACGGTATGCCTACATCGAGTACGTGGAGGGCGTCCCCATCATCACCGTGACCTTCCGGGGGGAGGAGCGGTATGATTTTCACCTGACGGGTGACGGGTACCTCTATCTGGACGGGACCCGGTACATTATCACCGGCGGCGACGGCGGGGACCTCTATGCCCGGCTGCTGGAGGAGACGGAGAAATAGGAGGAAAAAGGTCTCTTTTTGTCTGGCCGGCTTTCTGTGTGATCTCTATGGGCTTTGCAAGCGGTGAAGCGCAGTTCCGGCACGGCGGGCGGTCCCATTCGGGGCCGCCCGCTTTTTCCGTCCCAAAAGACGGACAAATTCTTCTTTTTCTCCCGGGTGAAGTATGGTATACTGAGAGCTGATTGAACAGAAAGGCGGGACAAGTCCCATGAGAGAGAAACGGACCCCCCGGCCCGAGCCCATGGCCGAGGCCGACGGCATCATTGAGGGCCGCAACGCGGTCATAGAGGCTTTGCGGGCGGGGACGCCCATCGATAAAATTTTCATCGCCAAGGGGGAGACCGACGCCGCCCTGGGGCATATCGCCTCCACGGCCCGGGGCAAGGGCATCGTGGTGGTGGAGGCCGACCGGCGGAAGCTGGACGCCATGAGCCGCACCCACGCCCACCAGGGCGTCATCGCCCAGGCCGCCGTCCGGGAGTACGCCACCGTGGACGACATCCTGAACGCCGCCAGGGAGAAGGGGGAGCCCCCACTCATCGTGGTGTGCGACGAGCTCTCCGACCCCCACAACCTGGGGGCCGTCATCCGCACCGCCGAGTGCGCCGGCGCCCACGGCGTCATCATCCCCAAGCGGCGCTCCGCCGGCCTCACCGCCATCGTGGCCAAGACCTCGGCGGGGGCGGTGTCCTACGTGCCGGTGGCCCGGGTGCCCAACCTCACCGCCCTCCTCAAGGAACTCAAGGAGGCGGGCATCTGGATCTTCGGCACCGCCGCCGACGGCAATACCACCCTCTACGACGCCGACCTCAAGGGCCCTGCCGCCATCGTCATCGGCTCCGAGGGCAACGGCATGGGCCGCCTGGTGGCCGAGCAATGCGATTTCAAGGTCAGCATCCCCATGAAGGGCAAGCTCAACTCCCTCAACGCCTCCGCGGCGGCGGCCATCCTGCTCTATGAGGCCGTCCGCCAACGGCTGGGATAACCTACAGAAAAAAAGGAAGGCCGGTATGTCAAAGGACGACGAAAAACAGGATAGCGGCTTCACCCTGGAGGAGATCCTGGCCGAGTACGGCGTGGACGTGAGCCGGTGGGAGGAGGACCGCCCGGCGGCCAAGGGGTCCAAGGGACCCTCCGCCAAAGGGCCTGCGGCGGACGCCGGTCCCGACCTGCCCTGGCCGGAGGCCAAGCACACCCCGCCTCCCAAGAACGTGGTGCTCTTTCCCGGTATGACGGCCCCGCCGGACGATGACGGGGACGAGGAGGAGGACGGCGGGGAGGAGGAGCCCGAGGACGCCGGTGACGAAGAGGAGCCGGAGGAACAGACACCGCCGCCCAAGGAGAAGCTCAAAAAGGCTCCGGTGACCGACAAGGTGCTGGAGTTCCCCGAGGACGACACGCCTCCCCTCCAGGCGGGCCTGCGCCACCTGAAGGAGAAGGCGGACGCCTTCTCCGAGCAGATGTTCGCCGAGGAGGGCACCGAGGTCTCGGAGGAGACCATCCGGTTCCAGAAGCTGATCCCCGGGGTGGACGAGGAGGAGCCGGAGGAGGAGGACGAGCCGCCCCGCCGGGAGCGTAAGCCCCGGAAACCGCCCGCGCCGCCCCCCGACCTGCCCCCCGCCGACCTGGCCGGGCGGTACGGCCGGGGCCTGGGCCTGCTGCGGCTGCGGTCAGTGCTGGTGGCCCTGCTGTGCCTGCCCCTTTTGTACCTGGCCTTCGCCGGATTCTTCGGCCTGCCCCTGCCCGCTGCCCTCATGGACTCCTTCCAGCTGCGGGTGTGGTGCTCCGGCGTCCTGCTGGCCGTGGCCATGGTCCTGGGCATCGACGTGCTGCTGGGGGGCCTGGTTGACCTCTTCCGCCTCCGCCCCGGCGGCGCAACGGCCTGCTGCTTTGCCTGCGCCTTCACCCTGTGGGACACCTTCACCCAGCTCACATACATGCCCCAGCGGACCACTCTGCCCTACTGCGCCGCCTGCTGCGTCGGGCTCTTCTGCACCATGTGGGGCACCTACGCCAAGCGCCAGGGCCTGCGGCTCTCCTGCCGCACGGCGGCCGCCGCCTCGGAGCCCTATCTGGTGACCCTGGACCACAAGAGCTGGAACGGCAAGGACGCCTACGCCAAGTGGTCCGGTCCCGCCTACGGCTTCGGCAGCCAGATCCAGGAGCGCGACGGCAGCGAGCGGGTGCTGCGCATCTCGGTGCCCCTGCTGCTGCTGGGGAGCATCCTGTGCGCCCTCCTGGCCTCCGTGGGCCACGGCGCCCCGGAGCGCCTGCCCTGGTGCCTCTCCGCCTGCGCCACCGCCTCCTCGGGCTTTTCCGCCCTGCTGTGCTTTTCCCGGCCCTACCGGGCCCTGGCCCGGCGGCTCTCCTCCAGCGGCGCCGCCCTCCCCGGTTGGTCAGGCGCCGAGCGGATGGGGAAGGCCATCCTCCTCACCGACACCGACCTCTTTCCCCCGGGAGAGGTGGCCCTCAACGGCATCAAGATCTTTGGAGACTACTCCGTGGAGAAGGTGGTGGCCGTCTGCGCCACCCTCATCAAGGAGAGCGGCTCCGGGCTGGACAAGGTCTTTCACGACCTCCTCCGCACCCAGGGGGCGGTCTACCGCCGGTGCTCCGGCTTCACCCGCCACGAGGGGGGCGGCCTCTCCGCCGACATCCGGGGGGAGCGCATTCTGGTGGGCTCCGCCTCCTTCATGACCCTCATGGAGGTCCCCCTGCCCCAGGGCCTCAACGTCCGCAGCGCCGTGTTCTGCGCCATCGACGGGGAGCTGGCCGGCATCTTCGCCCTCAACTACATGATGCACCCCACCATCCCGCCCGCCATCTCCGCCCTGGTGGCCAACCGGGTCTCCCCGGTGCTGTGCACCCGGGACTTTAACCTCATCCCCGCCATGCTGCGGCAGAAGTTCAAGCTGCCCGTGGAGAAGATGGACTTCCCCGCCGTGGACCGGCGCACCGAGCTCTCCGACCCCGCCGCCCTCCACAATGCCCGGCTCACCGCCGTCCTCTGCCGGGAGGGCCTGGCCCCCTTCTCCGAGGCGGTGGTGGGCGCCAAGCGCCTGCGGCTGGCCGTCCTCATGACCACCGCCCTCACCGTGCTGGGCTCGGTGATCGGCCTGCTGCTGGCCTTCTACCTCACCTTCATCGGCGCCTGGTCCTCGCTCACCGGCGCCCAGATGGCCATCTTCCTGCTGGCCTGGACAGTCCCCACCCTCCTCATCTCCGGCTGGGTGGAGCGATACTGAAGAAAAAAGACCTTCCGCTCCAAGCGGAAGGTCTTTTTGCGCTCCGGGGGATCTCTGCGCCAAAACGCATAGTACGGCGGCACGAAACGGCCTGGGGTGGGGCAGAAGGAACCACCGGGGTGCTCTCAGACAGAAGAGACAGCCGTATTATTTTCAAAACAGGGGATTGCAGATAAAGACTCATATGGTATGATAAAAATAAATGAGTTTCACCGTCTGCAGAAGGGAGGTCATTATGCAGATTCACGAAAAACGCAGGGACCGCCGCTCCGGACAGGGTCCGGGCACCGGGCCCGGGGGAGCTCTCTCTTCTCCCGGAATCTCCAATGACGCCCTGATCTCCCTGTGGGGGGAGGGGGAGACGTCCGCCCGGCCCAGCCTGGAGGAGGATATCCTGGCCCGGCAGCCGGGCATGCACGTCCAGCCCCAGATCCCCCAGGCGGAGCAGGAGGCGGACCGGCTCTCCGCCGCCGTCTCCTCCGGCTCTCCCGAGGCCGTCAAGGCCGACATGGGCCGGCGCATGGGGGCCGACTTCTCCGCCGTGCGCTTCCATACCGACGATGCTGCCGCTCAGATGGCGGAGTCCGCGGGGGCCAGGGCCTTCACCGCCGGCGGGGATGTCTACTTCGGGGCCGGGGGCTTCGACCCCGCCGTGGCCGCCCACGAGCTGGTCCACACCGTGCAGCAGGGCGCGGTGGAGAGCGGCGCCGCCACCATGTCCACCCCAATGGGCGGCATCCAGCGGGAGGAGGACACCTCCAAAAAGAAGCGGAGCGGCCTCTTCTCCCGGATCAGGCGGCACTTTGGCGCCGAAACCCGGGCCGCCCGGGAGCTGAGCGACGAGATGCGCCAGCGGGACGAGGCCTTCAAGGCCCAGGAGACCGACGAGGCCGCCCGCAAGAACTGGGAGGGCCTGAACATGGAGGCCGACCCCCGGCTGGAGGAGATGACGGTCCAGCTCACCCCCCTCTTTGAGCACATGCTGGCCTTCAAGAAGAGCTACGCCGCCCACGGCTACTCCACCGTCCAGCAGGACCGGGTGGCCCAGTTCAACAGCAACCTGAAAAACACCAAGCAGGCCTCCCACAAGGTCAATCAGAAGAAGCGGCAGATCGCCGACTACCAGAAGATCATCGCCGAGGCCCAGGCCAGCCCCGACAAGACCAGCCGGATCAAGATCCAGATGTCCACGGAGAAAATCCGGGCCCTGACGGAGGAGATCGCGGGCATCGAGGAGAACGTCCGGCGTATGTTCCAGGTCCGGGAGTTCAGCCGGGAGGAGACCGAGAAGTACGTCCGGAGCAAGAACCCCAAGCTCCAGGGGGCGGACCTGGAGGCCGAGGTGGAGCGGGCCATGGCCCGCAACCAGGCCGATCGGGACATCGCCGACAGCTTCTCCCGGATGTACCACGACCCCAGACTGCCCCCTGACGCCATCCTGGACACCAGCACCGAGGTACGCACCCGGCCCACCGACCTGAGCAGCCGGGAGACAAAGAGCAACTCCGTGGGCAAGGGATATGGCCGGGCCGCCATGATGGGCGGGGACTTCCGGCCCACCGTGGAGTTCGGGCACGCCTTCGCGCCCGTGGCCGACCTGCCGGTCAAGCCCCTGCGCATGCGGCGGACCACCGAGACGGAGGAGAACGCCCGGTTGGCTGGACAGAAGTTCGATTCCCTGGAGCAGGAGGCGCAGACCGACGTGCTGGGACCGGCGCCCAGGATGGACCCGGTGG
>NZ_CALXEE010000060.1 GCF_944387245.1 uncultured Intestinimonas sp.
TATGATCGCACTTGGTTCCGATCACGGCGGCTTGTGCCCCACAGAGCCCGGTGCGCTCTGTGGGGACCCCGATTGAATTTGCATGGGGCGGAGTGAATCCGCCCCACGCCAAGGTTTTTCCCTTCGGGCAAAACGCTTGGACGGCGTGACCGCCGGACGCCGCAGGGCGGCGGCGGAAACCCGCTGTTGGATGTAAAATCATGTTGAAAAATAACAGGAGGTAAAAATTATGATCGCACTTGGTTCCGATCACGGCGGGTTTCCGCTGAAGCAGCACGTCAAGGAGTACCTGGATTCCCACGGGCTGGACTATGTGGACTACGGCTGCGCCGACACCACCAGCTGTGACTACCCCGTCTACGCCAAGGCGGCCGCTGAGGCGGTGGCCTCCGGCAAATGCGAGCGGGGCATCGTCATCTGCACCACCGGCGTGGGCATCTCTATCGCCGCCAACAAGGTCAAGGGCATCCGCTGCGCCCTGTGCACCGACCCCTACGTGGCCGAGATGACCCGCCGCCACAACGACGCCAACATGCTGGCCATGGGGGCCGGTGTGGTGGGGCCCAACCTGGCCGAGCGGATCGTGGAGGCCTTCCTCACCACCGAGTTCGAGGGGGGACGCCACCAGCGCCGGGTGGACCTCATCACCGAGATGGAGCGGTAACACACAATAAAAACGAGGGCCCTCCAGGCATCGCCTGGAGGGCCCTCGTTGTATCTGCGGGTCAGCCCCGGAGAATCATATAGTTCTTGATGAGACGGACGGCCCCCTCCACCCCGAGCTTGTCGGTGTTGATGGTGAGGTCGTAGGTCTCCCCGTAGCCCCAATGGCTGCCGGTGTTGGTGCCGTAGTAGGCGGAGCGCAGCTTGTCCATCCGCCGGATCTCCCGGGCAGCCTCGCTCTCCTTGAGCCCGTAGACCTCCACCGCCCGGCGTGCCCGAACCTCCGGGGAGCCGCAGATGAAGAGGTGGACACAGTTGGGACGGTCCCGCAGCACGTAGTTGCCGCACCGGCCCAGGAAGATGGCGGGACCCTGGTCGGCCAGCTTCCGCAGCGCCGTGGATTGAGCCTCAAAGATGCGCTCGCCGTAGGTGAGCGGCTGGGACTCGCAGTGGGGGGTGATGTCCGAGAGCGCGTATATGAACTCGGAAAAGCGCATGTTCTCCGCCATGGAGAATTCCCACGCGCCGATGTCGCTCTCCTGAGCGGCTTTGGAAATGACCTCGTTGTCGTAGCAGGGAATGTTCAGATCCTTGGAGAGCTGCTCGGCAATGGCCCGCCCTCCGCTGCCGTACTGACGGCTGATGGTAATGGTCAGGGCTTTCATGGCGTACCTCCTTGCTCCGTAACGGCTTCCGCTCCCTTCAACCATATTATACCATCAGACATGGATATTTTCAATGAAATACAGAGAAAAATACAAGAAAAATTAGATAATTTCACAATGCGGTTCAGCCGCCCAGCGTCATACCGGAGCTGCCCAGGCCGTCCTTCTCCAGCATCCGCTCCAGCACCGCCACGTCGCTGGTGATGTCCATGGCGTCATCCTGGAAGAGCCGGTCCAGCTGTTGCTCGAAGCCCTCCACTACCTTGTCCATCATGCCCTCGATGCGCTCCTTGGCGGCGGAGATGTTCTCACCCTCCACCCCCTGGGCCTCCAGCTGGGCATAGGAGCCCAGGATCTTCAGGGTGGTGGGCAGGTAGTAGCTCAAAAAACTGCGGAGCTTGCCCTCCTTGTCCGGCTTCTCCCGCAGGTAGGCGAAGATGTTGCCGGTGATCTCCCCAATCCGATCGATCTTACGGCTCATCTCCGGGTCCTCGATGGCGTCGTTGAGGGCGCGGATCTCGGAGAGCACCGCCTCGGCCCGCTCCACCTCCTTAGGGGGCTCCGGCGCCTTCTCCGGCTCCTCCTTGGGGTGATCCTGAATGCCGGCGTCGGTGAGGAAAAGCCGGTCGCTGCTCAGGTCCAGATAGCCCATGGGGAAGATGCCGTCGTCCAGCATATCCTGGAGGTCCTCCCGGACCTTCCGGGGGGCAAAGCCGGTGGCCTCCGCCAGGATGGTCACCGAGATGGATTCCCGGCGGCCGATGAGGGAGAGGTACTGCCGGTAGCGCTTGAGCCGCCGGCTCTTGCGCAGGCCGTACCACAGCATGCACAGGCCGCCGCCGCAAAAGGCCAGGGGGACAAAGATATCCTCCAGGCTATAGAGGAGACCGCCCCAGGAGAGGGCGTCCAGAAAGGCGCTGAAGGCCCCTAGACCGAACACGGCGGCCACAATGGCCCCGGCGATGGTGAATAGACGGCCGCTGCCCTGTTCCTCCAGCTTTTTTCCGGCCTTGGACCGGGCGGAGGCCTTCCGCCGCCGGGCGGCGCCGGTCTGTGTGGGATCGGCGGCGGTTTCCGCCTGAGGGGTGCCGTTCTCCCGCTGGAGGTCGTAGGGATGGCGGCCCACCTGTCCCCGGCGGCGGCCGGTGACGCCGACCAGCCGCAGGATCAGCAGGAAGAGCCCCAGGGGCGGGAAGCAGAAGAGAAAGATTACAATGGGGATCCAGGAGAGCAGATCCCTGTCGTTCCGGTCCTGGCCGGAGCGGTTGAATTGGCGCGGGTCAGACATATCGGCTCCCTCCGAATCGAAATCTGAAAAGGTGAAATTGCCCGGACAAACGTATGCTGTTCAGTATCCAACATCATACAACGAACGGAAGAAAAAGTAAAGCCGCCGGGGACGGGATCAAAGCCCTGCCAGTGTGCTGGCGTGGGTTCTGCTCCGACGATGTAACCGTTCTGTAATTGCTTTTTTTCCCTGTGGAACATATAATGTATCATGGTTTCATGCAAATAGGACCCAACGACCGGCCCGTCCTCCAACGGGTATGGACCGGGAACCGTGTAATTGGAGGCATCCGTCTATGGAAGAGAAAAAGTCCGGTAAGCGGCTGGCCAAGCAAGAAGGCGAGGCCAAAAAGAGCCGGCGGGGGCTCATCGCCTCCGGGATCGTGGTGGCGGTGTTGGCCGCCGGCTATCTGGGGCTGTGCACCTGGGTGGGTGCCAGCGGCACAACTCTGCCCGGCACCACCGCCGGGGGCGTGGAGCTGGGCGGACTTACCCGGGACCAGGTGGAGCGGCGCCTGGACGAGAACCTCAAGCAGCGCTATACCGGGGAAGAGATCACCCTTCAGGTGGACGGCACCAGCCAGAGCTATACCGTCAGCGGCAGCGTGCTGGATGTGGACACCAGCGCCGTCACCGACGCCGCCTGCGGTCTGAGCCAGGGGAATTTCTTCAGCCGGGGCTGGCGGCTCATCCAGTCGCTGCTGGGGGGCAATGACATTGAAGTCCCCCTCAGCTATACCCAGGAGGGGGAGGCCCAGGTGGACGCCCTGCTGACCCAGATCGAGTCCGAGCTGGGCGGCGGCGTGCAGGAGACCACCTGGGAGGTCCAGGGAGATCAGCTGGTCTTCCACATGGGTACCCCCGGCCGGGCCTTTGACCTGAGCAACACCAAGGCGGACATTCTGGACGCCTTTGCCGGGGAGAGCCAGGAGCCCCTGGTCCTCTCCACCGTCACCACCGACCCCGCCGATGTGGACGTGGAAGCCGTCCACGACCAGGTCTACGCCGAGGTGCAGAACGCCGCCCTGGACAAGGAGACCTTTGAGATCACCCCCAGCGTCACCGGTCTGGACTTCCAGACCGCCGACGCCCAGGCAGCCCTGAAGGACGCCGCCTGGGGCAGCGACGTGTCGGTGCCCCTCACCGTCACCGAGCCCACCGTCTCCACCGAGAGCCTGAAGGCCCTGCTGTTCCGGGACGTGCTGGGCGAGGCCAGCTCCAGCGTCTCCGGCTCCTCCAACCGAAAGAGCAACGTGAAGCTCTCCGCCTCGGTGTGCGACGGTATCATCCTGCTGCCTGGAGAGGTTTTCTCCTACAATAACACCACCGGCAGCCGCACCGCTGACAAGGGCTACCTCCCCGCCCCCTCCTATGTGGGCGGCAAGTCCACCGACGAGGTGGGCGGCGGCATCTGTCAGACCTCTTCCACCATCTACTACGCCGCCCTCAACTCCAACCTGAAGATTGTGGAGCGGCACAACCACATGTTTGCCGTGGGCTATGTCCCCGACGGCATGGACGCCACCGTGTGGTACGGCGCCTCCGACTTCCGCTTTGAAAATGACACCGACTACCCCATCAAGATCGTCACCGAGTACAAGAACAGCCGCCTCACCGTCCAGATCTATGGCACCAAGACCGACGACCTGTACGTAAAGATGACCAACAAGGAGCTCTCCTCCACGGCCTGGAGCACCGAGTACAAGGTAGATCCCTCCCTGCCCGCCGGCTCCACCAAGACCGAGCAGACCCCCTACCGGGGCCGTGTGGTGGAGGCCTACCGCAACGTCTATGACGGCAACGGCAACCTGGTGAGCTCCACCCTGGAGAGCAAGAGCACCTACAAGATGCGCAACCAGATCATCCTGGTGAGCCCCTATGACGGGGCACAGTACGGCCTCACCGAGGCCGACGGCGCCATCATCACCACCCCGGCGCCCTCGCCCTCGCCTTCCGCCCCGGCGGAGACGGTTCCCGCCAGCGCCACCCCCAGCGCTACCCCCAGCGCCACGCCGGTGCTGCCGGTGGAGCCCCAGCCGTCGGCCACCCCCAGCGCCGCGCCGTCGGAGACCCCGGCGCCCTCCGCCGTTCCCTCGGAGACTCCGGCGGCCAGTGAGACCACTCCCGACATCGGCATCCCCCTGACCACAGCGCCCCAGAACACAGAGGAGGCCCAGGCATGACAGAACATCCCAGCCAGCAGCGCAGAGCCCTGAAGTTTCGGGCCAAGCGTACCTTTTTCCGCTTCATCCGGCCCTGCCTGGTGTGCACCTTCCTCCTCATCCTCCTCTCCCTGCTGGCGCAGCTTTTTTCCGTGGTGAGCGGGGGCACCTTCTTCTACACCGTCATGGATGTGCGGCAGTTCCCCATGTCCACCGGCATCTGGAAGGCCGACGCCACCGCCATGACCAACCTGCTGGCCCTGCTGGGCCTGGAGAGACTGGGCGACCTGGGCGGACTGGTCTTCTCCGTCCGCTATGAGGATGTGGGTCAGGTGCTGGTGTTCCCGGTGGCCTGGCGTCAGGTGGTCAACGTGGCGGTGATCCAGGGCATCGTGCTCCTGGTCACCGCTCCCCTGAGCTATGGGGTGCTCAGCCAGTACCGGGGCTTTCTGGAGGGCCGGGTCCGGCCCTTCCGGGCCCTCTTCGGCTGGTACGCCGACCTGCGCCTCACCGCCAAGGCCCTGGCCGTCCAGGTCATCCTGACCCTGTGGCGGCTGCTCTCCACCCTGCTGTGCCTCCTGCCCGGCATGTTCTGTGCCGTGGCCGGCACCATCGTCCCCAACGGTGAGATCATGCTGCTGCTGTCCAGTCCCGTGCTCCTGCTGGGCCTGCTGGCGGGCTACTACCTCTATGTGCTCCTCCTACCGGCCCGCTATGTGCTGGCACGGGACCCGGCCTCCTCGGTGTCCCAGGCCTTCTCCAAAGGGCTGGGCCTGCTGGCCGGACGCCACCTGGAGTACTTCAAACTCAATTTCTCCTTCCTGCCCTGGCATATCATCTCCATGCTCCTCTACGGCGTCCCCGACCTCTTCGTCATTCCCTATGTGGAGATGTCCAACTTCCTCTTCCTGGACCCGCCGCCGGTGCCGGAGAACCTGTGACAATGGGACAAGGAAAAAGAACGGCGCACCGCATCCGCGGCGCACAAAAAATGCCGTTACTTTTCCGGCCGGATACCGGCCGGAAAAGTCCTCGCTCCGCTCGCCGCACCGCCCCGGAAGGACGGGTGCGGGGCATTCGATCCAATGCGAGGCGGGCGGCTGCCCCCTCGCGCTCCCCCGCAGGAAACGAAGGAAAATCCTCCTGGGGACAGACTTTGGGAAAAGCACAGACGGCGCGCCGCATCCGCGGCGCGCCGTCTGTCCAATCCTCCGGCGCTGTCCGGCCTAGAGGGTGCAGACGCCCTCACGGACTTCACCGGAGAAGGTGTAGCGGTAACGCAGGCCGATGACCTGAGAGGTACCGGCGGCCGGTTCCCGCCAGGTGAACAGGGCCTGCCCACCGGCGGCCAGACCGGGCAGCACCGGTTCCTCCGCCGGGTGGCCCTCGATGCGAAGGCTTCCCGGCTCTATGGCGCCGTCGGGGGCCACCTCCACCTGGTCCATGGGCAGGGAGGAGCGGTTATACACCGTCACCGCCCGGACAAGCCCCTCTCCGTCGGGCCAGGTCCGGGTCTCGCCCCCCAGCTCCACAAAGTGGAGCAGGGATGTCCCCCGGGGAGAAAGTACCCCCAACAGACGCCGGGGACCGTCGGCGGCTTCCAGCCGCAGGTCCCCCTCCCACCAGCAGAGCAGGGGCTCCGGCCGGTGGAGACAAAATGCACATTGATCCATGCAGTATCCCTCCGCCCCATTCTATGCCGCCGGACCGGCGGCGTGCCCGGGGTATGGAGGGGAGAGGAGTTACCATGTTTCAGGGATTTTCCGACCGGACCATCGACTTTATGTGGGGCATCCGGTTCAACAATGAGAAGAGCTGGTTCGAGGCCAACAAGGAGACCTACCTCCGGGACTTCTACCAGCCTATGCGGGAGCTCAACCGGGAGGTGTGGGAGCGGCTCAACGCCGCCGCCCCCGACCTGGGCCTCTTCGGCAAGGTGAGCCGCATCTACCGGGACGCCCGGCGGCTCTATGGCCGCGGGCCCTACAAGGACCACCTGTGGTGGAGCATCCAGCGGCCCACCGACGAGGAGTTCGCCCGGCGGCCGGTGCTCTGGTTCGAGCTGGAGCCGGAGGGCTGGTCCTACGGCATGGGCTACTACCAGGCCCCGCCGGTCACCATGGCCAAGCTGCGCCACCGGCTGGACCACGATCCAGCCCCCTTTGAAAAGCTGCTCCGGCAGATCAGGAAGCAGGACCGCTTTACCCTGGAGACGGAGGCCTACAAGCGGCCCAAGGGCCATCTGAACGCCCTGCTGGACCCCTGGTACAACGCCCGCAGCTTCGCCCTGAGCCGGGACCACAAGGGCCATCAGCCCGTTCTTTACTCCCATGACCTGGTGGACCTGGTGGGGGAGGATCTGGAGACCCTGCTGCCCATCTACCGGTATATCCTGTCGGTGGAGGCCGACCCAGACCCCCGGAACTGATACAAAAAATTACCAGAAAAATAGGACCGCCCGCCGGACATACTGTTTGGGAACGAACAGGAAAGGCGGGCGGTCATGTTGTCCAGAACCACGCGGGGCGGAGCGGCGGCCCTGGTCCTCCTGCTGCTCACCGCCTGGGCGGCGGCGCCCTGGGTGGCGACGGCGTCGGTGCCGGCGGCGGCCTGGACGGCGGCGGAGACCCCCAAGCTCATCGCCCTCACCTTTGACGACGGACCCCGCCGCTCCACCACCACCGCTCTGCTGGACGGCCTGGCCCAGCGGGGGGTGAAGGCCACCTTCTTCCTCATCGGCGCCCAACTGGAGCACAACGAGGACCTCATCCGGCGCATGGACGCCGAGGGCCACCAGATCGGCATCCACACCTATGACCACGTCGCCCTCACCGGCCTCTCCAAGGCCTCCTTCGCCGCCCAGGTGGCCCTCACCCGGCAGAAGCTCATGGCCATCCTGGGCCACGACGGCTTTCTCCTCCGCCCACCCTACGGGGCGGTGGACGACGCCGTGCGCAAAAACGCCGGCTGCCCCATCATCCTCTGGTCCATCGACCCGGAGGACTGGGGGGACCAGAACGCCGCCAGGGAGATCGAGCACGTGGTGGCCAATGCCCAAGACGGCTCTATCATTCTCCTCCACGACATCTTTCCCCCCAGCGTGGAGGCCGCCCTGGCCATCGTGGACCGGCTCCATGCCCAGGGCTATCTCTTCGTCACGGTGGAGGAGCTCTTCGCCGCCCGGCACATCACCCTGGAGGCGGGGGAGGTCTACCGCGACGCCTATCCGTAAAAAGAGCCCGGAGGTCCCGTTTGGGGACCTCCGGGCTTTTGGCATCCATCAGAAGAAAAAGTATTTGAGGATAAAGAGCACGGCCAGCACACACAGGGCGGGGTTGAGGGAGCGGCGCTTCTCGCCGCCGGCGGCCAGGTGGATAACCACGTAGGAGATGACGCCCAGGGCGATGCCCTCGGAGATGGAGTAGAGGAAGGGCATGGCGGCCACGCACAGGAAGGCGGGGATGGCCTGGGCGTAGTCGGAGAAGTCTACCTTCCGGATGGAGCCCATCATGAGGAAGCCCACCACCACCAGAGCGGGGGCGGTGGCGAAGGAGGGGATGGCCAGGAAGATGGGGGAGAGGAAGAGGGACAGGCCGAAGAGGACGGCGGAGAAGAGGCCGGTGAGGCCGGTGCGGCCGCCCTCGGCCATGCCGGCGGCGCTCTCGGCGAAGGTGGTGACGGTGGAGGTGCCCAGCACGGCGCCGGCGGCGGTGCCCACGGCGTCGGAGAGAAGGGCACCCTTCAGCCGGGGCAGCCGGCCCTTTTCGTCCAGCAGGTCGGACTGGGCGGCCATGCCCATAATGCCGCCCAGGGTGTCAAAGAGGTCCACAAAGAGGAAGGCAAAGACCACCAGGGCAAAATCGGGGGTGAGGGCCTTGGAGAAGTCCATCTGTCCCAGGGTGGGCATAAGGCTGGGCACGCCGAAGCCGCCGGAGAAATCGGGGATGAGGCTCCCCTTGACGGCGGGGTCGTAGAGCCCCGCGAGCTGGCAGAGGATGCCCAGGGCCCAGGTGGCCAGCATGCCCCAGAGGATGTGGCCCTTCACCTTCCGCACCATGAGGACGGCGGTGAGGAGGATGCCCACCATGGCCAGAGCCACGGTGATGCCCACGGTGGAGAACTCCCCGGCGTTGGCGGAGAAGTTGTACATGGCCACCAGGGTGGAGGAGTCCACCACCAGCCCGCAGTTCTGGAGGCCGATGAAGGCGATGAAGAGGCCGATGCCCGCCGATACGGCGTGCTTGAGGCTCATGGGGATGGCGTTGAAGACGGCCTCCCGCACGGGAGTGAGGGAGAGGAGGATGAAGATGACGCCCTCCACAAAGACGGCGGCCAGGGCCATCTGCCAGGAGTAGCCCATCTTCAGCACCACGGTGTAGGCGAAGTAGGCGTTGAGGCCCATGCCCGCCGAGAGGACGAAGGGATAGTTGGACAAAAAGGCCATGAGCACCGTGGCCGCGATGGAGGCAAGGCACGTGGCGGTAAAGACAGCCCCCGGTCCATGCCGGCGTCGCTGAGGATCAGGGGGTTGACGGCCAGAATATAGGCCATGGTCATGGAGGTGGTGACGCCGGCCGCCGCCTCGGTGCGGACGGTGGTGTGCCGCTCCCGGAGGCGGAAGGTGCGGTCCAGGAAACCACCGGCGGTGTGGGGTGAAGACATGGGAAGCACTTCCTTTCCAATGCCCCGTTGGGGCGCATTACTCAGCCCAGGGCCAGCCAGATGAGAAGCCCCACATCCAGAGCGGCCAGCAGGGGAAAGCCGAAGCGGAAGTACCAGTGGCGGGTCTTGTGGCGGAAGACCTGCATGGCCAGGGTGCCACCCAGGGCGCCCCCCAGGAGGGCGAAGAGCCACAGGGTGGACTCGGGGATGCGCCAGGCGTCCCGCCGGGCCTTCCACTTGTCCACCCCCATGAGGGCAAAGTCGATGGCGCTGGTAAAGCACAGCCACAGGGCCGCCACCGCCCAGTGGTCGGCCAGGAAGGCCCTCATACGCCTACCCCCGGCGCCACCAGGCCGCCCCCCAGCTTGGTGGTCTGGAACCACAGCCGGAAGTCCACGGCGTACTCCTTTCCGCTGTCAAGGAGGGTACACAGCTCGGTGCCGTCCCGGCGCTCCTCCAGGGCGATGATGGTCACCCAGTGCCAGTCGTCCAGGCCCTCCACCTCGCCGCTGTGGAGGTTGAGCCAGGCCACCGGCTGGTCGGCGCCCAGGGCGGAGCGGAGAAAGGCGGTGCACTGATCCACAGTGGGCCGGGCCAGCCGCAGCCGGGGGATGTCCAGCTCCCGCAGGGGCAGTGTCACCCCTTTGGCGGCGGCAAAGGCAGTAAGACCCTTGACGAAGAGGTGGGTGGTGTTGACCCCGTGCTTGCCGGGGGTGATAAACTTCCACATCTCCTCCATAAGGGCCAGGACGTCCTTCTGCGCCCAGCTCCCAGGGGGGTACAGGGGGGAGCAGGCCTTCCGGGTCTGGGCCAGATAGCTGGTCATTACACTGGCGGTGGTGGGGCCGCAGCCGGCCTTCTGCTGCCACTCGTCGGCGTACCAGAGCTGGTCGGCCCCCTGCCAGGATCGGCTGCCCTGGGTGACGGTGAGCAGTTCGGGACGGCTGATCGAATAGTTGGTTTCCATGACGGTCTCCCTTCGGACGCCCATACGGCGTCCCATTGGACATGATGTTCCATTTTACCTCACCTTTTGAGGAAACGCAAGGGATGGGCGCTAGGCCCGCCGGAGGAGGGCCCCCTTCCGGCAGGCGGTGAGGTCCAGCCGCCGGACGCCCACCTTCTCAAAGTCGATGACGGCGATGCTGCCGGCGCGGCTCTCGATGACCCCGGGGCCGAACTGGCGATGAACCACCGCCGCCCCGGGGGCAAAGTCCAGCTCCCACTGGGCGGCGGGCACCTCGGCGGTGGCGGCAGGCTGGTCCGGCTCCCCCAACAGCTCGGAGACGAAGGGAAAGCAGACCCGGTCCGGCTCCCCGAATTTGGCCTCGTAGGTGAGCAGCTCCAGGGTCTCCCTGGCCCGGGTGGCCCCCACGTAGAAGAGCCGCCGCTCCTCCTCCAGGGCCTGCCGGGCCTCGGCGGGGGAGGCGTCGGCCTGTCGCCGGGCGGGGAAGAGCCCCTCGGCGGCGTCGATGAGGAGGACCCGGTCGTACTCCAGGCCCTTGCTGGCGTGGATGGTAGAGAGCACAAAGGGACAGGAGGGATCAGACCCGCCCCCGGAGGAGAGGATCTCCTGGAGCTCCTCCAGCCGCCGGAGCAGACCCGCCGGGTCGGGGTTCTGGACGGCCAGGGCCAGCAGTACGTCCAGCCGCCCGGTGTCCATCCGCTCCTCACCCAGGTAGTCGCCGTAGCCCATGTACTTCACGATGCGGCGCAGGGCGGCGAAGCTGCTCATCTGGGGCAGCTTGGAGAGGTGGGTGCCGAAGGCCTTCACCCGGCCCACCTGCCAGGGGGCGAGGCCGGAGCCGGAGAGGAGGCAGTCCACCACCGTCTGCTCCGGTTTCTGGCGGCTTAAGAGACTGGTGAGGAGGGCCTTTTTGATCTTCAGGTCCAGCTTCCAGCACACCCGCAGGAACCGCTCACGGTCGTCGGGCCGGTAGGCCAGGGTGAGGACGTCGGTGAGGTCCCGGACAATGGGGCTGGTGAAGAAGAAGCCCTCCCGCTGACGGCAGGCGTAGCCCACCCCCTCCCGCTCCAGCAGGTCGATGAGGGGAAGGGCGCTGTCGTTGTTGCGGTAGAGGACGGCGGTGGACCGCCGGCAGTCCCTGGCCGCCTGGAGAAGGTACCGGGCCTGGCGGCTGTAATCGGACAGCACCACCCGGCGGATGGGTTCCCCCTCCCGGTTGTCAGTGCGCATGTGCTTGTCCCGGCGGTCCCGGTTGCCCCGGATGAAGGCGTCCGCCCGGGAGACGATGGCCCCGGTGGAGCGGTAGTTGGTCTCCATGAGCAGGACCTTGGCCCCCGGCCAGTTCTGCTCGAACTCCAGCAGGGCCCGGGGCCAGGCCGCCCGGAAACCGTAGATGCTCTGGTCCTCGTCCCCCACCATGAAGAGGTTCCGGTGTTCCCCCGCCAGCAGGGCCAGAATCACGTGCTGGATCTTGGAGGTGTCCTGGGCCTCGTCCAGGCAGAGCCAGCGGTAGCGGCTGCGGTAGTAGCGCAGAATCTCCGGCTCCCGGCGGAGGATGCGCAGGGCAAAGACCATCTGGTCGTCAAAGTCCATGAGTCGGCTGCGGCGCAGGTAGTCCTGGTACTCGAAGTACACGGCAGGGAAGTCCATCCCCTCCACCGTGTGGCGGTGGATGTCGGCCTCAGGGAGCATCATGTTCTTGCAGTAGGTGATGTGGGTCCGGGCCTCCTTGATCTGCTGCTCGGTGGGGAAGCCGCTGCCCGTGCGCTGAAGGAGGTCCCGGAGGACGGCGTTCAGGCGGGACTCGCTGTCGGCCAGGGTAAAGGGCTCAGAGCCCTTCCACCGGGCGTAGGTGTGGATGATGGAGGCGCACAGGCCGTTGATGGTGCGGAAGGAGAGCTGCCGGGCCAGGTCCTCCCCGAAGAGAGCGGCGAAGCGCCGGGCCATGTCCCCGGCGGCGGAGACGGTGTAGGTGACGGTGAGGATCTCCTTCGGGGAGATCCCCCGGCAGCGGATGAGGCAGCCCAGCCGGGCTACCAGCACGGTGGTCTTGCCGCTGCCCGGCACCGCCAGCAGCAGCACGGGCCCCTCCCCGGCCAGCACCGCCGCTCTTTGCTGTTCACTCAGGTCCAGGGGCAGGGAGGCCAGAAACTCCTCCTCGGTCATGGGCGCACCTCCTCTCGTCGTAAAATATTATTATATCGGCCCGGCGGAAAAAAGACAAGCGGGACGGGCACCGGCGGACCGGGCGGCGCATAGACTGGTCCAGACTGACCGTTTGGAGAGAGGGGGCGTGGTCCGTGCAGGAGCAGCAGCGGAAGACAGAGAGCGGCCGGGAACGGCGGCCGGAGGATGTGGATGACCTTATTTTCCGGGAGGAACCGGCGTCCGGCAGCAGTCAAAGATGAGCCCGCCCGCCTTTCGGGCGGGCTTACCGCTGTTTTATGGGGTTTGAGGCGGGTTTTCCTTTACATAGTGGAAAGATTCGGGTATAATAGATAAGCTATTTGAACGGAAGTGAGCGTGCAAGCGATGCTGCAATTCGACGAGTACAAGGTAAAACTCAACAATATCAAGCCCGCCCTGGACGAGCTCTCCCAGGCCCTGGACCTGCCCGCCGCCGAGCGGGAGCTGGATATGCTCAACTCGGAGAGCGCTGCCCCCGGCTTCTGGGACGACCTGGAGAAGTCCCAGAAGGTCACCCGCCGGATGCGCCAGCTGGAAAACAAGCTGGAGGCCCAGCGCAAGCGGGAGAGCCAGTGGGAGGACCTCATGACCCTGTGCGAGATGGGCAATGAGGAGGAGGACGAATCCCTGGTGCCCGAGCTGGAGGAGGGCTACGCCAAGCTGGAGGAGGAGATCGGTGAGGCCAAGCTGGCCACGCTGCTCACCGGCGAGTACGACAACTCCAACGCCATCCTCACCTTCCACGCCGGCGCCGGCGGCACCGAGGCCCAGGACTGGGCCCAGATGCTCTACCGCATGTACACCCGCTGGGCCGAGCGCCACGGCTTCACCTATCAGATCATTGACTACCTGGACGGCGACGAGGCCGGCATCAAGTCGGCCACCATCATGATCGAGGGCGAGAACGCCTACGGCTTCCTCAAGAGCGAGCACGGCGTCCACCGGCTGGTCCGTGTCTCCCCCTTTGACGCCAATGCCCGCCGCCAGACCTCCTTCGCCGCCCTGGAGGTCATGCCCGAGATCCCCGACGACGTGGAGGTGGACATCCGCCCCGAGGACATCGAGATGCAGGTGTTCCGCTCCTCCGGCGCCGGCGGCCAGCACATCAACAAGACCTCCTCCGCCGTCCGCCTCATCCACAAGCCCACCGGCATCGTGGTCTCCTCCCAGCAGGAGCGGTCCCAGTTCCAGAACAAGGACACCTGTATGCGGATGCTGCGCTCCAAGCTGGTGGAGCTCCAGATGCAGGCTCACGCCGAGAAGATCTCCGACCTGAAGGGCGTGCAGATGAAGATCGAGTGGGGCAGCCAGATCCGCTCCTACGTCTTTATGCCCTACCAGCTGGTCAAGGACAACCGCACCGCCTATGAGACCAGCAACATCAATGCCGTCATGGACGGCGACCTGGACGGCTTCATCAACGCCTACCTCACCGCCGAGGCCACCGGCAACTGGGCCAGTAAATAAAGTCAAAAACCGGAGACGAGCATGCTCGTCTCCGGTTTTTTATTACCTATTACCAAAAGCACCGCATAAATGTAAAATTTTCTTTTACATTGTATTGTATTCTTCTTCCTGCCTTGGTACTATAAGAAGTATTAGGGGAAGGAACTGAGGAAAACCCTAAAAAACGAGGAAAGGTGGAAAACGGGAAAATGAAGAAGAAAGTGCTCTCGCTGGCACTGGCGGCGGCTATGACGGTGAGTCTGGCA
>NZ_CALXEE010000061.1 GCF_944387245.1 uncultured Intestinimonas sp.
CATGGGGCCGGTGACGGCGGCGGCACCATCGTGGCCACCGGCACCCCTGAGGAGGTGGCGCAGTGCGCCGCCTCCTACACCGGCCACTACCTGAAAGGGGTGCTGGAGCGGGGTTAATTACCCCCCTTGGGCCAAAAGCTCTCCGACAGGCCCAGCCCCGTCCGCAGGCCCAGCACAAAGGCCTGAAGGGAGAAAAATTCCCGGCATTTGTTGAAATTCGCCCGGTCCTCGGGGGTCAGATTGCCGTCCATGAGGGAGAGGTCCAGTTCGTAGCCGCTCCCCGGGACGTGCTCCTCCTGGTAGGGGTAGATGTAGCGGGCATACAGCCATGGCAAGAATCCAGTCAAAATACCACCTCCTATGTCGTATATTATATACGTCTTTTAATGTCGTGTCAAGTAGGTGAGCAACGATGGAAAAAATCATGGGGCCCTTTGGCGACCGACTGAAAGCCCTGCGGAAGGGAAAGAAGCTCAAGCAGTCGGATATGGCCCTTCTGCTGGACTGCACGGACCGCCACTATCAGCGCATGGAATACGGATATGTCAATGTGCCGTCCCTAACCCTTCTGAAGCTGGCAGACTATTTTGGTGTTACAACCGACTATCTTTTGGGGCGGGACCTGCCGCCTGCCGGCGGTCCTCCCCTTCCCGGGGCACAGGAAGCCCAGCCATAGAGCGGCCCCCGGGGGGCCCTTCTATTGCCGCGTCCTCTGCGCCGCCGGCGCACGGAGGGCGGGGGTCGGCGAAAGCCGACACTTTCAAAAATTTTATCAATTTTTTATCGTCAATTCGACCCGGTCTATGGTACAATGGTCGCCGAGGTGAACGCAACTTGGAGCTTTTGCAATGGATCAGTGAGACGCAGCTGGGGGCCTTTCTCTCCACCGTGGTGGTGTCCATGGCCCCCGTTCTGGAGCTGCGCTTTGGTATTCCCTGGGGAGTGGCCCACGGGCTGCCCCACCTTTCCGCCTTTCTGGCCGCCGTCATCGGCAACATGATTCCCCTGCCCTTCATCGTGGTCTATATCCGCCGCATTTTCAAGTGGATGCGCCACCACCTGCCCCAGTTTGACCGGTTGCTGGACAGGCTGGAGGCCAAGGCCCACCTGAAGGGCCGCAAGGTCACCAAATACCGCTATCTGGGCCTGATGATTTTCGTGGCCATCCCCCTCCCCGGCACCGGAGGCTGGACCGGTGCCCTGGTGGCCGCCTTCCTGGACATGCGCCTGCGAAAGGCCATGCCCGCCATTTTTGCCGGCGTCCTCATTGCCGGATTCCTGATTACCGGCATCACCTACGGTTTCACCTCGATTTTTTGACCCTTTCCCACCTCCGCGCATAGGATGGCGCGGAGGTGGATCGTTTTGCTGTACGCTGCTGGAGAGATCATTCTGTCCCTGCTGGCCGTTTTCGGCCTCTTTTCCGCCCTGTGGCTCCTCTTCCGCCGGGCTATGTTCGCCCAGGCCGGGGACCAGCCCGGCGCCTGCGCCGTGGTGGCCGCCCGGGGGGACGGCTCCGGCCTGGAGCAGACTGTGAAGGAGCTTCTGTGGCTGCGGCTTGGAGGCTCCCGGCACTACGCCGTGCTCATCGCCGACGCCGGCCTGGACACGAAGGGCAAGGCCATGGCCGCCGCCCTGGCCAACAGCCTGCCCGAAGTGCTGGTCTGCCCTATGGAGCGGCTCACCGATTACCTGGACCTCCTGTGAGGTCCTATCTTGACTGGAAGGAAGTAGGATGCACGTGGAGGCGACCAAAGAGCTCACCCTGATGGAGGGGACGGTGGAGTCCGTCATCTTCCGCAACGAGGAAAACGGCTACACCGTCCTCCGCCTCAGCGTGGGGGACGGCGAGCCGGTGACGGTGGTGGGCTGCATGCCCGGCGCCGCCCCCGGCGAGGGTCTGGCCATCCAGGGCACCTGGGGCCGCCACTCCTCCTACGGCGAGCAGTTCAAGGCCGAGATCGTGGAGCGGCGCATCCCCGTGGGAGAAAAGGCCATTTTTGAATACCTGGCCTCCGGCGCCGTCAAGGGGGTGGGCGCCGCCACCGCCCGGCGGCTGGTGGAGGAGTTCGGCTCCGACACCTTCAACGTCCTGGAGGAGCACCCCGAACAGCTCACCAAGATCAAGGGCATCACCCGGAAGCGGGCCCTCCAGATCGGAGAGGCCTTCCGGCTCCAGATGGGCATGCGGCGGCTGCTGGACTTTCTGGGGGAGCACGGCCTGCCCCTCCAGCTGGGCATGCCCCTCTACCGCCGTTACGGCGACCTGGCCCTGGATGTGATCCGGGACAACCCCTATCTGCTGGTGGATGAAGAGCTGGGGGTGTCCTTCTCCACCGCCGACGAGCTGGCCCTGGCCATCGGCCTGGACGGGGAGGACCCCCAGCGGCTGGAGGCCGGTATCCTCTTCGAGCTCACCCACAACCTGAACAACGGCCACACCTTCCTCCCCGTACAGAAGCTGCTTTGGGCCACGGGGCAGCTCATCAGGGTGGAGGGGGCCGGTCTGGCGGAAGCCTTGGACTCCCTGGAGCACCAGGGGCTCCTCACCCGGGAGGAGGTGGCCGGGGAGGACGCCTGCTACCTCTCCTCCATCCAGGAGGCGGAGGAGTATGTGGCCTGGCGGCTGGAGGAGATGTGCACCCGGGAGCTGCTGCCCCCCGCCCACCTGGACCGGCTGCTGGACAACATTCAGGCCGACCAGGGCATCACCTACGCCCCCCAGCAGCGTGAGGCCGTGGCCCTGGCGGCGGAGCGGCAGGTGATGCTCCTCACCGGCGGCCCCGGCACCGGCAAGACCACCTGCCTCCGGGGCGTGCTGGCCCTCTTTGACGCCCTGGGGCTGGAGACCGCCCTGGCCGCCCCCACCGGACGGGCCGCCAAGCGGTTAGGCGAGGCCTGCGGCACCGAGGCCGCCACCATCCACCGGCTGCTGGAGACCCAGTTTGACCAGCACACCGGGCAGCTCATCTTTGCCCACGACGAGGACGAGCCCCTCTCCGCCGACGCCGTCATCGTGGACGAGGCCTCCATGGTGGACGTGCCCCTCATGCGGGCCCTCCTGGCCGCCCTGCGCAACGACTGCCGCCTCATCCTGGTGGGCGACCCCGACCAGCTCCCCTCCGTGGGTCCGGGCAACCTCCTCTCCGACCTCATCCGCAGCGGCAAGGTGCCCACCATCTGCCTCACCGAGATTTTTCGGCAGGCCGCCGAGAGCGCCATCGTCATGAATGCCCACCGGGTGGACCGGGGCGAGCTCCCCGACCTCACCAACCACCAAAAAGACTTCTTCTTCCTCCGTCGCCGGGACCCTGTACGGACGGCGGAGACCATCGTGGAGCTGGTCCAAACCCGGCTACCCCAGAACATGGGCATCCCCGCCGACCAGATCCAGGTCCTCTCCCCCACCCGCAAGCATCAGAGCGGCACCCTGGCCCTCAACCAGCGGCTCCAGGAGGCCCTCAACCCGGCCCAGCCCGGCAAGGGGGAGCGGCGGTTTGGCCCCTACCTCTTCCGCCTCGGAGACCGGGTCATGCAGGTGAAGAACAACTACGACATCATGTGGAAGGACCGGGAGGGCCGCTCAGCGGGCCTGGGGGTCTTCAACGGCGACATCGGCCGCATTACCGACATGGACCCCCGGGGCGAGGTCATCACCGTGGATTTCGACGGGCGGCTGGTGGAGTACGGCCCCGAGATGCTGGGCGAGCTGGAGCCCGCCTACGCCATGACCGTCCACAAGGCCCAGGGCAGCGAGTACCGGGCCGTCATCCTGGCTGTCAGCGACGGCTCCCCCATGCTCCTCTCCCGGGGCGTCCTCTACACCGCCATCACTCGGGCCCGGGAGCTCTTCATCCTGGTGGGCGACGACGAGAAGGTGGCCCAGATGGTGCGCAACGACCGCCAGCAGCGGCGCTACTCCGGCCTTCGGGCCCGGCTGGCCATGGGGTCGTAAGGCCCCATCGGGCCGCCCCCGTCCTCTGATACGGAAGGCGCGGCGACGGTGGGCCCCCGGGGGGTACATCCAATCGGGGGGGCCGCAACCCCCAGGCGCGGCAAGGATTCGAGGGTTATTTTCAAAATTTTAAGCAATAAAAATGCACTAATTATTATTTAATTTTTATTGCACGGGATATGCTTTGTTTACCTCACAGAAGAGGAGATAAGGCATATGGAAAAACGAACCCATCTGAGCATCCGCATGGATGCAGAGCTCCACGACAAGCTGCAATGTGTGGCCGCCTATGAGGGCCGCTCCATGAGCCGGCAGATCCTGCACCTCATCACCACCTGTGTCCGGGAATTTGAAAAGGAGCACGGTCCCATCGACCTGGAGGAGTCGCCATGACCGGGCCGGTGGAGGTCCTGCTGGACCTGATCTTCCCGCCCAAGTGCGTCTTTTGCAAAAAGCTGCTGCGCAAGGGCGAGGACGGCATCTGCGCCCGCTGTCAGGAGCACCTGCCATGGTGCGTTGGGCCGGAGGCCGAGCAGAGCATGGAGTTTATCTCCCTGTGCGCCTCCCCCCTCTGGTACCAGGACGAGGTGCGGGAATCCTTCCACCGCTATAAATTCAAGGGTTCACGGGGCTACGCCAAGGTCTACGGCCGCCTCATGGCCCAGTGCGTCCGGGACCACCTGGCAGGACGGTACGACCTCATCACCTGGGTGCCGTTGTCGGAGCAGCGCCGGAAAAGCCGGGGCTATGACCAGGCCATGCTTCTGGCGGAGGCCGCCGCCCTGGAGCTGGGGGACGTAGCCGCCGAGACCCTTACCAAGGTGAGGGAAACCGGCGCCCAGTCCGGCCTGGGTAAGGACGACAGCGCCCGCCGGGCCAACGTGCTGGGCGCCTACCGCCCCACCGACCCGGAACTCATCGCCGGGCAGCGCGTCCTCCTCATGGACGACGTGGTCACCACCGGCTCCACCCTCTCCGAGTGCGCCCGGACCCTGCGCACCGCCGGAGCCGCCGATGTGGTCTGCGTCACCCTGGCCCGGGCCAGGAAATAGCTCCCAACCCGCCCGATCTGGGTCGACCACCGCATAAAGACGGTTTTCTCCCCCTTTACAGGGCGATTTTCGTGTCTTCTTTTTGAAATTGAGGTTGAAATGCGTCGGAACTCCCTATATAATAGTGCTACTAGACCGGTCTGACCGCCGGGGAGCTCCGTTTCGTCGAGGCCTACCGGCCTCCGGCGGGGCACTTTTTCAGCCGTCATTTTACAAAGGGGATAAACTATGGGTCTCTTGGCTAAAATAAAGGAAAAGCTTAAACTGTTTCGAGGTGCTGGTATGTTCGCGAAAGACATCGGTATCGATCTGGGTACCGCTTCCATTCTGGTTTACGTAAAGGGCAAGGGCGTGGTGCTGCGGGAGCCCTCCGTGGTGGCTATGGACAAGGACAAGGGCACCCTCCTCAAGGTGGGCACCGAAGCCCAGCAGATGCTGGGCCGTACCCCCGGCAACATTGTCGCCATCCGTCCCCTCCGTGAGGGCGTCATCTCCGACTTCGACATGACCGAGCGCATGCTCAAGGAGTTCATCCGCAAGGCCGCCTCCTTCCGCCTCTTCAAGCCCCGCGTGGTCATCTGCGTCCCCTCCGGCATCACCGAGGTGGAGGAGCGCGCCGTGGTAGACGCCGGCATCCAGGCAGGCGCCCGCCGGGTCTTCCTCATCGAGGAGCCTCTGGCCGCCGCCATCGGCGCCGGCATTGACATCACCAAGCCCGACGGCCACATGGTGGTGGACATCGGCGGCGGCACCACCGACATCGCCGTCATCTCCCTGGGCGGCATCGTGGAATCCACCTCCATCAAGATCGCAGGCGACCAGTTTGACGAGGCCATCATCAAGTACATACGCCGGAAGCACAACGTGCTCATCGGCGAACGTACTGCTGAGGAGATCAAGATGCAGATCGGCTGCGTCTTCCCCCGCCCCGAGGAGCAGTCCTTCGAGGTCAAGGGCCGCTGCCTCATGACCGGCCTGCCCCGTGTCTTCACCGTCACCTCCTCCGAGATGATCGAGGCCTTCGAGGAGGTTTCCACCCGCATTCTGGAGGCCATCCACGGCGTGCTGGAGCGCACGCCCCCCGAGCTGGTGGCCGACATCTCCACCAACGGCATCGTCATGACCGGCGGCGGCAGCCTGGTCTGGGGCTTTGACAAGCTCATCGAGTCCCACACCGGCATCGAGACCTATGTAGCCGACGACGCCATCTCCTGCGTGGCCTACGGCACCGGCAAGAGCCTGGAGTGGGTGGGCGAGATGCAGGACGGCACCATGAATATCTCCCGCCGGAAGCAGATGAACTGAGGCGGCGCACACCTTCACAAAAAACAAGCGGGATGGCGCGGTCGCGCCATCCCTTTTCCTTTCTCCGCTCACAGTCCGGGGATCGTCCCGGCGTTCTTCTCCTCCTGCACCCGGATGCCGTGGAGCATCAGCTCACTGTACGGGGTGGGGATGCCGTGCTTATTCCCCAGCGCCACCATGGCGCCGGCGAAGAGGTCCACCTCCGTCTTCTTCCCCCGCTCCAGGTCCTGGAGGGTGGATGGCCGGTTGGATGGGTTCTGGCCGTAGGTCACCTTGTCCCGGGCCGCCCGGTCGGCCTCGGTGAACTCCACCCCGGCCTCGGCTTTGGCCACTGCCGCCACCTCGTCCATGAGGGCCTTGCGGATGGCGTCGGCCTCGCTGCCCGGCCGGTAGGCCCCATAGGGCACCCCCAGCAGGGCGCAGGGCAGATTCTCGCTGACGTTACCCATGAACTTCACCCACAGGCAGCGGAGCATATCCGGCTCCACTGAATAGCGGATGCCCGCCCGGTCGAAGAGGTCGGCCAGGGCCTTCACCCGCTCGCTCCACGCCTCGTTTTTGGCCTCCCCGAAGCGGATGATCCCCCGCTGGGTATCGAAGTGGGCCACCCCGTTCTCCATGGAGGAGGCTACCCACATGCTGGCATAGAGCACCTTGTCCATGCCGTACACCGCTCCGGTCTGCCGGGCACAGTTCAGGCCGTTGAGCACCGGCAGCAATATGGTGTCCGGCCCCACCTGGTTGGCGATCTGCCCCAGAGCTTCCTCCAGGGCGTAGTCCTTCACGGCGATGATGACCAGGTCCGCCGGGCCGGTCTCCTCCCCCGGCTCCACAATGGATAGACGGCAATCCTCCCCATTGATGGTAACGCCCCGCTCCAGCCGCTTCCTGCGCTCGCCGTCGGCCATCACCCGAAAGTCATTCCCCAGGACTTTTTGCAGCCCCGGGGTGAAAAAGGCGCCCATGGCCCCCAGGCCGATGAGCACCGCGCTTTTGATCTGCTTCATCTCCACAGCCTCCCCGTTTCCCGCCCTCCGGCGGTTCCATTTCAAGCCCTCATTGTACGCCCTCATGCCGCCGCCGTCAACGGCGGAATTACCATTTGATTGAGCATGCTCATATCCACTACCTGCAAGGAGGTCTTCCCATGTCCGAGCTCATCTTCAACGCCCTTCCCCTCACCGAGGCGGAACGGGCTCAATTCAAAGCCGCCGCCCCCGGTGTGGAACAGCGTTTTCTCCCCCTCATGGACAACAGCGGTCTCACCGTCCCCCTCTCCGATCCCACCCTGGTGGCAGGGACCACCGTGGTGCTGGGCAGTCTGCCTGCCGACGTGCTCTCCGCCTCCCCCACCCTGAAGTGGCTCCAGACCTGGAGTGCCGGAGTGGACGTCTACCTGAAGCCCGGCTCCCTCCCCGACGGCGCCATGCTCACCTCTGCCGTTGGGGCCTATGGCCCCTCGGTGGCCGAGCACCTCTTCGCCTGTCTCCTGGCCCTCATGAAGCGCCTGCCCCAGTACCGGGACCAGCAGCGCGGCCACTGCTGGGCTGACCTGGGTACGGTAAAAACCCTCGCCGGCGCCACCGTGCTGGCGGTGGGAGCCGGGGACATCGGGCAGCGCTTCTCCGCCCTGTGTCAGACCATGGGGGCCCACACCGTGGGCCTCAAGCGTACCGTCTGCCCGCCTCCCGCCGGTCTGGACGAGGTACACAGCCTGGACGAGCTGGACCAGTGGCTGCCCAAAGCCGATGTGGTGGTCCTGGCCCTTCCCCAGACCCCCGCCACCATCCACATCATGGATCAGCGCCGGCTGGACCTCATGAAGGACGACGCTATCCTCCTCAACGGAGGCCGGGGCTCCGCCATCGACCCCCAGGCCCTGGCCGAGACCCTCCGGGTGGGCCGCCTGTGGGGAGCCGCCCTGGACGTCACCGAGCCGGAGCCCCTCCCCGCCGACTCCCCCCTCTGGGACATCGACAACCTGATCCTCACCCCCCACGTGGCCGGCGGCCTCCACCTGGAGGGCACCCGGGAGCGGATCGTGGCCATTGCCCTGGAGAACCTGAAGCATTATCTGGCCGGTGAACCTCTGAAAAACCGTATGAAGTAAACCAAAAGGCACGGAGCGCGTCTATAACGCTCCGTGCCTTTTCTTGGCTTGACATACCTAGAACTCCGAGGTATATTATACCTAGAAAGCCGAGGTATTTTTGATCTTGACAGAAAGGAGCGACTTCCATGAAGGCGGACAAAAATCTGCTCTCCGGCAGCACCACCCTGCTGGTCCTCTCCCTGCTCTCCACCGGCGACAAGTACGGCTATGAGATGATCGCCGAGCTGGACGCCCGGAGCGACCACACCTTCACCCTGAAGGAGGGAACCCTCTACCCCATTCTCCACGGCCTGGAGAAGGAGGGGGCGGTGAAGTCCTACACCAAGGAGGCCGACACCGGCCGGACCCGGAAGTATTACCGGATCACCAGAAAGGGCCTCAAGGCTCTGGAGGAACAGAAGAAGGAATGGGTGGAGTTCTCCGAGAAAGTGAACGCCATCCTGGCGGGCTGCGCGCCCGCCCTGGCCTGATGGACGCCTCTTTTGCCCGGTACTGCACCGCCGTCTGCGACCAGGTCCGTTTCCGGCCCGACCGGGCGGCCATCCAGTCTGAGCTGTGGGACCACCTGGAGGACCACGCCGCCGCCCTGGAGGAGGAGGGTCTCTCCCGGGAGGAGGCCAAGGCACAGGCGGTGGAGGCCATGGGCGACCCGGTGGAGGTGGGCAAGGCACTGGATGCCCTCCACTCTCCTGTGGCGGGTTGGCTGCTTCGGGTGCTTGGATGGCTCTCCAACCTGACGCTGGCAATCCTTTGCTTGGCAGTCTTTTGTGTCCTGATCTCCGACTCCGCCAACTGGTTCCACAACTTCTCCATTGACATCCGCACCCAGACGGAACGGCAGGTCGTGGCCCACTGGATTGATGACCAGGAGGACGGGCCGCTGGTCGCCGCCGGGGCCACGCTCACGACCTTTTGCCCTGATACCGCCGCACAGACAGAGGACTATTCTTTCTCCATCCCCTGCGCCGCCTGTTTTGTTACGGAAGGCTCCGATCCAAACCTCTACGTTCTTTTGAAGGTGGTCCACCCCCTCCCCTGGCTTCGCGCTCCGGAGCTGGACAACTGGATCTCTGCCTATGATGATCTGGGAAATCAGTATCCCTCCAGAAACGCCGTCCTTTCCGACTCTCAGCAATCCCAAGTCCGTTTCCCACATGTTTCCACCTCACAACTGTCCTATGCCCGCTACCTCTCTGCATTTGTCTCATATTATATTGTTCGGATAGGTGGTCTGGACCCAGATGCCGCCAGGATTACCCTAACCTTTGATCGCTTTGGCCAGCGGGAGTTCCTCCTCCCCATCTCCCTGGAAGGGGGCGGTCCGGCATGAAAAACGAACACCCCATCCTCACCCGACCTCAGCGTTTTTTCCGGTATGCCCTGCGCCTTGTTTTCTCTCTGTTTCTTCTCTGCATCGTCCTGGACTTCCCCATCCCCACCGCCGAGCTGGCCCGCCGGGCCACCGAGCGGCGGTACTACTTCGGCCCCTCAGAGGTTCTCTGCACCCTGGAGGAGCCCCTGAGCTGGGACCGCTCCTACGCCGTTCGCTGGGGTGACTGGTACGGCGTGGTCAGCATACAGCGGGCGGGACTGTTCTGGGACACAGGGTGGATGGAGACCGTGAAAAACGACCCGGACCTACCGCTGATCCCTCTCGAGGACAGCTTTTTCCTCTCTCAGCACGAACCCGTCATCGTCTTTTCCAATGATCCCGTCATCGTCTCGGTGACCCTGGAGTTCCCGGCAATACCGGGTACTGCGGAGGTCCAGCTGATAACCACCACCCAAGCCGAAGGAAACAACGGCTGTTTTCTCCTCTCCATTCCAGATCCCGACGGGGGTGGCTGGACCTACTCCTCCCGCTTCCGTCTCTCCGGTTATGACGCCGACGGAAAACTGGTGTGGCGCTCCCCCACCCCTACGGGCGCTCCCGAGGGCTGGGACGATCTCTTCGGCCCCGACGCTTTGGAACTGTAAGGAGGTGCTCCATGGACCGCCGACAATTCTGTGATACCGTGGCCCGGCAGCTCCGGTGCCGGTGGGAGGCCCCCACCGTCCGGCAGGAGCTCTCCGACCACATCCAGGACCACATGGACGCCCTTATCGCCGGCGGTATGGGCCGTGATGAGGCCGAGGAGGCCGCCGTGGCCGCCATGGGTGACCCGGAGGAACTGGGCAAAGCCCTGGACGCTGTCCACTCTCCCTGGCCCTGGCGGATCTTCTTCCTGTGCGCCCGGTGCTGCAAGATCGCTCTGGTGCTGGCCGTAGTTCTGACTCTCCAGAACCTGATGACCGAGGATCTGCCCTCCCCCCGGTTCCTCCCCACCGCCACGGCCTCCAACTCCTTTCAGGACCTGCTCCGGGAGAATTGGGACGAGGAGGTCCGGGCCACCGGCACCGTCACCGGCGGGGGCAAGCTGGGGGACTATGCCTTCCGCCCCCAGGGGGAGGCCCTGCTGGTCTACCGTCCCGACCATACATACGATGACGGCATCGTCTACCCCGGCGGCCTGCGGCTCACCTTCCTGGCGGAGACCGCCCACTTCCAGCCCTGGCTGGACGACGTGGACATCCCCTGGTATGCCCTCTCCGCCCAGGACGACCGGGGCAACACCTACGGCCCGGAGGATCTGGGTACCTATTCGGTGTCCACCAGCGGGCGGCTCCTGGGTTATCAGGAGTTCTCCCTCTACAACGGCGACCCGGAGGCCCGACGCTTCACCTTCACCCTGGCCGCCGCCGGGGAGCGGCTCACCTTTACTGTAACTCTGGAGGAAGGAGGGGATCTTACATGAGACTACGGGAGCGCTGGGAGGATCTGCCCATCCGCCTCCGGGCGGGACTCTCCGCCCTCTTTCTGGTCCTGGCCCTCCTCCTGCTGTGGTGGCTCTCCGGCTGGGCCTGGCCCACCCCCACCCTGGCCCACCGGGCTCTGGAGCGTGAGAATCTCTTTGGCCGTGGGGAGATCGTAGCGGAGGGGGAGATCACCCGCTCTGAGGAAGCCTCCCCCATGCATCAACCGGGCACCCACTTCGTCGTGAGTGAGCGGGATGGCCGCTACGCCGTCTCCGTCCTCCGGCCCAAGTGGGGCTTCCTGTGGCGGAGCACCGATGATCTCTTCTGGTCCTATCAGGTCCTCACCCCCACCGAGGAAAAACCTCTTGCCTACGGTTTCCTGGTCAGCGACCCCATCTATACGGTCAACTCCGGCCTGGTCCATACCTCCGGCTGGGAATACCTGTTGCTGGTGGCCTCCGGCGACCCGGACATCGTCCGGGTGGAGGTGACCGTGGACCTGGTGAACCGGGACCAGTTGGAACAGGACCCGGACTGGGGCCTCCGCCACGGGGTCACCGTGGAGGCCACGGAGACCGAACCGGGCAGCGGCCTGTGGCTTGCCCCCATCACCCTGGAAAAGAGCGGCGGCACTGTCTATGTGGTCCTCCGGGGCTACGACGCCGCCGGAGCACTGGTCTATACCTACATCCCTCAGTGAAAGGAGAGCTTCCATGTACCGCCACCAATTCTGTGAACTCGTCACCGGGCAGCTCCGGTGCAAGTGGGAGGCCCCCGCTGTCCGGCAGGAGCTTGCCGACCACATCCAGGACCACCAGGCCGCCCTCATGGCGGAGGGCATGGGCCGGGACCAGGCGGAGGAGGCTGCCGTAGCCGCCATGGGGGACCCGGAGGAGCTGGGCAAGGCCCTGGACGCCCTCCACTCCCCCTGGCCCTGGCGGATCTACCACGCCGTCCGGGCCGCCGCCATTTCCCTTCTGGTGCTGGCCCTCTGTCTGGGACTTGGAGCCTTTCTAGGAAGCGGCGATTCTGTGAGCTTTCTTTTGGAGGACCTGGGCTATGCCCTGAAGGAGCGGGACCCCCAGTACATCATGGACCGCTACGTCCTCACCGACAGTGACACCGTCCGAGCTGCCGGCACTGTTACCGGCAGTGGGGCCATCGGCCCCTACCGACTCTCCCCCTCGGGTAAGGCTCTCCTCCTGGCCCAGGAGGACGGAGATACCCGGCTGGCCTTTCTGGTCTCCACCTTCCACCCTCAGCTCTGGTTGGAAAGTCTGGACCCCGACAGTCAGCCTTGCTCCGCCGTAGACGACCTGGGCAACCGGTACAGCTCCGACCAGGTCTCCTTTCTGAGCACCGGCGGACATCTTCTGGACTTCTGCCGGGTCCTGTTGGAGGACCCCGCCCCCGCCGCCCGCCGCTTCACCCTCACCCTGGACACCGACCGGGGAACCGCAACATTTATCGTTACACTGGAAGGAGGCGAGGAGACATGAAACAGCGCCCGCGCCCCCTCTCTATCCGGGTCCGGCTGGCCCTGAGCCTCCTCCTGCTGGTGCTGACCTTCTTCCTGGCCTGGTGGGCCACCGGCTGGGCCTGGCCCACCAGGGAACTGGCCTACCGGGCTCTGGAGACCGCCCACGGCTTCGGTCCCGGGGAGATCGTGGCTCAGGGGGAGGTCACCTTTGAGAAGGGCTACTCCAACCAGAGCGGCGCCGACTTCTCCGCCTGGATGGCGGGTCGCTCCGGCGATTCCTTCGCCTTTTCGGTGCTGGAACAGGCCCCCGGCCCCCTGTGGCGGGGGAACGACCCGCTGCGCTATGCCTTCCAGGTCCTCACCCCTACGGAGGAGGTACCTCTGGCCGCCACGCTGCTTGCTCAGGCGGACGGGCCCTTCGGGAGCCGTCCCGTCGGCACGCCCTTTCTTTTTCATTCGGAATATCTGTGGGCCATCTGCGCCCTGGACCCCGCCATCGTCCGGGTAGAGCTGACCATGAACTACACTTACAAATTTGCTGTCGGCGACGGTTACAGTGATCCTATGGAGTCCGATCCCGTCACCGCCCAGGCCCAGCCCGTGGCGCAGGGGGTATGGCTGGCCCGGGTCCGGCTCCCGGACCCTTTGGAAGGCCGCAGCGGCGGTTACTCCGCCAACCATTCCCTCTGGGGCTACGACGCCGATGGACAACTGGTCTACGACTCCGGCCTTTCCTGACGGGAGCCTATATTTCCCATCCGCCCCCGACAGCCTTCCCCTTGACCTGCCTCCTAATAAATGGTATTTTATGGCACACCACTTTGAAGAGAGGGAGTGCCATGCGAATTTCCGCCGCCCTGCTTCTGCTGTTCCTCCTGCTGTTTCCCCGGGCCAGGGCCGCCTCTACCCCCGCTGCCGTCACCCGTGGGGAGTTTGTGGTCCTACTGTGGGAGAGTGCCGGGGCCGTCCCGGGAGATGCCGCCCAGGGCTTTTCCGACGTAGGGAAAGATGACAACTGCTCCACGGCGGTGGGGTGGGCGGCGGAGCGCCGGCTGGTGCTGGGCACCGGCGGCGGCCGCTTCGAGCCGGACCGCCCCATCACCCGGGAAGAGGTCGCCGTCCTCCTCCGCCGCTGGGCGGCCCTCCAGGGCCGGGACACCTTTCTCCCCGACGGCGTGGCCGAATGTAATGACTACGCCGATATCTCCCCCTGGGCCGACGACTCCCTCTACTGGGCCACGGACACGGGCCTGCTGGAGTGGTCCCCGGGCGGGCGGCTGGACCCTGGCGGCACCCTGACACCATCCGAGGCCATCGATATTTTCCACCGTTTCCGCTATGAACAGGCATAATAAATATCCCCCGGCGTAGTGTGAACTGCGCCATCTTGTGCGGACAGCACAAAAAAGATCCCTGGTGGCAAATATTGAGTATTAGGTGGAGAGGCGTCGCGCAAGCGGCGCCTCTCCAGTCTTTAACTGGATGCGCTCATAATTGTAAAAGTGGATATAACGGTCAATCATCTCGTTGGCCTCGGAAAAGGTAGCTGGTTTATGT
>NZ_CALXEE010000062.1 GCF_944387245.1 uncultured Intestinimonas sp.
TGCGACGCAGCAGGCTGCAACCCTTCTCGCACGTGCTTGCACGTGCGAGAGAGCCTGTCGACTTTGTCGACAGGCTCACGTGTGGTGAAAAATTTCACCACACGTTTGGATAAGTAGGGAAAAAGCGTGGAATAATGCGGTTTAAAAGTTGGAAACAGATACAAAAAAACTAAAAGTTTATGAAGAGAAATTGGTTTTTGACATGTGGTGATTATTTTCACCGTTTTGGTGAAAATAATCACCATTCCTGGGGAGGACTCTCCTGGGCATACTGCCGGCATTTCTTTACAAGGGTAGAGTGATCGACGCCCAGTACCTTGGCGGCCTTCCGCATGGAACCGGTGCGCTCCAGGGTGTGGAGGATGATCTCCCGCTCGTAGGCGGCTACCTGCTGCCGGAGGGGGATGTCCTCCTCCAGGCGGCCAGCCGGGGTGCGCCCGCTGGGGTTGAGGGCATTGAACACGCTGCCACGGGTGACCAGGCCGCCGGAGCTGGTGACCACGATGCGCTCCACCAGGTTTTCCAGTTCCCGGATGTTGCCCGGCCAGTTATAGGCCAGGATGAGCTCCATGCCCTCGGAGCCGATGTGGGCGTTTTTACCGTATTTCTTGTTGAAGCCGCGGCAGAACTGCTCGGTGAGGTAGGGGATGTCCTCCCGCCGTTCCCGGAGGGGCTTGAGCTCGATGGGGACCACATTGAGGCGGTAGTAGAGGTCCTCCCGGAACCGGCCCTGGCGGACCTCCTCCCTCAGATCCTTGTTGGTGGAGGCGATGACCCGGATATCCAAGGGGATAGATTTGCTGCCGCCGATGCGCATGAGCTCCCGTTGCTGGAGCACCCGGAGGAGCTTGGTCTGGAGAGGGAGGGGCATATCGCCGATCTCGTCCAGGAGGATGACGCCGGTGTTGGCCAGCTCAAACATGCCGGCCTTGCCGGCCCGCTTGGCGCCGGTGAAGGCCCCCTCCTCGTAGCCGAAGAGCTCCGATTCCAGCAGCTCGGCAGGGATGGCGGCGCAGTTGACCTTGATGAAGGGCTTGCCCATCCGGTCGCTGCACTGGTAGATCTCGTTGGCCACCAGCTCCTTTCCGGTGCCTGACTCTCCGGTGATGAGGACGGTGACATCGGTGGGGGCGATGGTGCGGATGAGCTGCATGACGGAGGCCATTGCCTGACTGCGGTAGAATATGGTCTTGTCGCCGGCCTGCTGGCGGCGGAGGTAGGCCAGCTCTTCGTTGGCCTTTTTGCTCTCCTCGGTGAGGGTGAGCAGCTGCTGTTCCAGACGTTTGAGCTCCGGGAAATCGCGGGTGTTGGTCACCACCAGCTTGATGTTTCCGTCCTCGTCAAAGACGGGGGTGCCGGTAACCAGCACCTCCTTGTTGAGTTTGAAGATGGTGGCCACCGAGTTTACCCGCATCCGCTTCTCCAGCACCTTGGCGGTAACAGAGCCCTTGTAGAGCTTGCCCTCGGCCTCGATGTCGGAGACCTTGCGGTCCAGGATCTCGGCGGGAAGAATACCGGTGGTACGGGTGTAGGCCTGGTTGATGAAGAGAACGGTGCCCTCGCCGTCGGTGATGTGGATTCCATCGTAGAGGTTGTCGCACACCTCCCGATAATCCACCAACCGGGGGCAGCGGGCCACGACTTGGCGGAACAGCTGGTCGGTCTCATCGGCGGTGACACCGGCAGCCAGAAGAGCGTCTATCCCTTCTTTGAGGGTGTCCACCGCGGCTTGACGGTCGGTCATGAGGGGTCTCCTTTCCGTGAACGGAAGATCAGGGAATAAGCTCGTGCAGCAGGGCCTGGCAGCCCTCCTCCACATCCCGCCAGGTGGCCTCAAAATCCCCAGTGTACCAGGGATCGGCTACCTCGCCGGGACGGTCGGTGTGACTGAGCAGCAAGGAACATTTTACCGCGGGGTCGCCGCTGAATAGCCGGCGCATGTTCCGCAGATTGGCCTCGTCCATGGCGATAAAGAGGTCCCAGTCCTCATAGTCCTCCCGGCGGAGCTGCCGGGCGGTCTTACCGGCGCAGGAGATGCCGTGCTCGGCAAGCTTCCGCCGGGCGGGGGGATAGACAGGATTGCCGAGCTCCTCGGCGCTGGTGGCAGCGGAGGCGATGCGGAACTGAGCCTCCAATCCGGCCTTCTGTACCAGATCCTTCATGACAAATTCCGCCATTGGACTTCTGCAAATGTTGCCATGGCATACGAACAGGATTTTTACCATTTCTTTCCCTCTCTATTTCTCGGAAATATGAGCCTAATTTTCAATATTTCCGAATTTTCAGAACTTTTCAAGCAGCTTCTGCTTTTGCCCTCTCCATAACTCTACAAGAATCTACACCACTGTTCACAAATTTGGTGTAAATCTGGTGTACGGCTCAGCCGCTCCCAACCGCCTTCCGCATGGCGTTTTCCGCCGCCTCGTAGCTGGCGTGGGTATAGACGTTGAGGGTCACGCCCGCGTCGGAGTGCCCCATGAGGTATTGCAGGCTCTTGAGGTCGATCCCGCTGTTGGCCATCTCGGTACAGAAGGTGTGGCGTAGGACGTGGGGCGTGATGGAGGGCAGCTTGTCCTCGTGGGCGTCGTTGTACCGGTCCACGATCCGCTTCATCACATGCTCCAGGTGCATGGCTACCTTGGGCTTCCCGTCCTTGTCCAGGAACAAGAAGCCGGTGTGTCCGTCGATCAGCAGCTCCACCTTGGGCTGTTTGCGACGCTGGACGGCGTTCTGAAAAGCCCGGTATACCTCGTCCGTCATGGGGATGTACCGCTCTCCGCTGGCCGTCTTGGGCTTTTCCACATAGTACTCACAGTGCCTGGTCCGGGTCAACTGCCGCTCCACCTTGATCCGCCGGGCCTCAAAGTCCAGGTCCGCCCAGGTCAGTCCGTAAAGTTCACTGACCCGCATTCCCGTCCCCAGCAGAATGATGATCTCGTCGTAGTACTGGGAATAGTGCCTGCTCTCCCGGATAAAGGTCAGGAACCGCTCTTTGACCTCCCCGGAGATCGCCTGGCGGGTCTTGGAATCGTTGGGCACCACATCGGTGATCTGGAAGGAAAACGGATTGCGTCGGATGATGTCATCCTCCACTGCCATCTCAAAGGCCGGACGCAGGACGCCCCGGACGCTGGTGATGGTGCTGTATCTCCGGCCATCCTGGTACAGTTTGATGAACCACTGTTTGGCATCCGAGGGCTTGATGTCCCGAATCTTCAAGAAGCCAAAGTTCTCCTTGCTCACCAGGTTCAAGACGAACTGATACCCCACCTTTGTGTTATAGCGCACGCCTGTCTTGGTGGCGATATACCGCTTCAAAAGGTCAAGGACGATGATCTCCCCAGCGGCGTAGTCGATCCCGTCGTTGAGTTCCTTCTGGATCGTCTGCTCCTTGACCCGCAGATCCTCCAGGGTGCGGGCGTAGACGCAGACACGCTTGCCTCTGACGTCGGTGTAGCGGTACATATAGGCGCCGTCCTTGCGCTGGCTCTCTCCGTTCCGCAGGACACGGTTTTTGCTGTCTTTTCTCCTTTCAGCCATTCAATATCGCTCCTTTTCAAAAGGAGCCCTGACAGGTAGTATTATACCATATCAGGGCCCCGATTGCCACTACAGTCAAACAGAATACAGACCTTCCAGTGTAGGAGTACAATACATATTGGACAGTTGAATAAAAAAGGATGAAGGATAAGGCCTCATCGGTTAAAGTTGAGTTGCGACACCTAACTTAACGAGAGGGGACCATATCCTTCATGAGCAAGAGTATAACACAGGATATGGCATATCGGCAATCCCTGATGAAATACGCGGAGAAATACGGCGTCAGCCGTGCCAGCCGGAAGTACAACAAGAGTCGGTCGTATATCTACTTCTGGAAGGCCCGCTGGGACGGGAGTGTGGCATCCTTGGCCTGCCAGTCTCGGCGGCCCCATGGCCACCCCAACCAGCATACGGAGGCGGAACTGAAGCTGATCCGCGATATGCGCCGGCGCAACCCAGACCTAGGCATGGTGGAACTGTGGCATCGGCTGCGGAAGCGGGGTTATACCCGCCGCCCGGAGAGCCTGTTCCGTGTCATGCGGAAACTGGGGTTATTTCCTGCCTATGAGAAGAAACAATCCTACAAGCCCAAGCCCTATGAGCAGATGACCTATCCCGGCCAGCGGGTCCAGGTGGATGTGAAAGTAGTACCCTGTAAGTGCATTGCGGACCCGGAGTTGCGTCTATTTCAGTACACCGCTATTGACGAGTTTACCCGCCTGCGCTTCTTGGCCGCCTACCCGGAACAAACAACCTACTCTTCCGCCGACTTTCTGAGAAAGTTGTTCAAGTGGTATGCCCGCCGGGGTATTCAGGTGGAATGCGTTCAGACCGACAACGGTTTTGAGTTCACCAACCGATTCTCCAACAGCAAGCGGGATTTGCCTACCCTCTTTGAGGCCACCGCTGCCACGCTGGGCATCCGACACAAGCTCATCCGTCCCTATACACCCCGCCACAACGGCAAAGTGGAGCGCAGCCACCGGGAGGACCAGAAACGCTTTTATTCTTGCCATAACTTTTACTCTTTGGACGACTTTGCAAAGCAGCTTACCGTTTATAACCGTCGTTCCAATGACTTTCCCATGAGGCCATTGGGCTGGCTTTCTCCCTCTGAGTTCACCGTCCAATATGTTTGACAAACCTACAAGTCAAACAGAATACAGACCTTCCAGATACTTCTCGAAGGACTTGCGCTTGATGAGCCGTTTGCTGCCCACCCACAGCACAAAGGGACAGCAATCTGTATCTGTCAGGGCCCGGAGTTTGTTGATCCCGATCCCGTAGTAGGCCGCCGCTTCCTCCAAAGAGAGGTTTGCCTTCTCCCAAATGGGAACCGTCAGCATGGAAAACACCACCTTTGTTGAATTCCTAAAAACTTAGGTGGCTTATCATAGGCAAGTGTTTTCCAGACTATCAGGGGACGATCAATCCGCGTAGTTGTAGTGAGAAAAGACGATCTCCAGCCGGTTGTGGCCCATGGCTCCGCTGACGGCAGCGACCACCTGGGTGGGGTGCCCCCGGTAGGTGTCGCCGCTCTTTGCATCCCGACCGGAAAGGTGAATGTAATTCTTGGGGTTAAGATCGCCGCCGAACCAGGGCTTTCCCTGGGCTTCTTCCTGCTCCAACTGGCGAAGCAGTGCGGCGCAGTATTCAGCCCGGAAGCGGTGGTTGTCAATGTGGCTGTCATAGGCCGTGAACAGGGGCCTGGCGGCTTCCTGGGCCTTATCCACGATGGAGGTCACACGCTCCTTAAAGTCGTTGAGAACAGGCGCTACACGCTCCTTACCGCCCTTTTCCACTAGCCTGATCCCCACCACCTGGCCCTTTCCGTTCCGCACGCAGTCGTTAGGGGTGATCCTGGTAACAGAGGCCCGGCGGCACCCGCAGGCTTTGGCAACGGTGATCTGATCCTGAAACTTGGAAAACCGCCGCCTGTCGTTCTCCGTTTCCTCCCGGCTGCGGGTGATCTCTGACTTCTTCCGGGAGCGCAGCCCCAATTCCTGTTTGGATAAATCGAAGCCCAACGCCTTGTTGATGGCGGCCATATCTCTGCTCACCGTCCAGGAGGACAGCCCCTTGGCCTCCCGTTCCAGCAAGTAAGCGGCGGCATGGGCCTTGGTGATTTGAGCGGCATTTTTCACCTTGTGGGCGGCAAGCCACTCCGCGAAGGGCTGCATGGCGGCCCGGTAGGTCTCCATGGTGCCGATACTGTAAATTCCATCCACCTTGGCCGGGTTGTAGCCCTCCAAGTTTCCGTGTTCCTTTATGTACGCTTCCTGTGCGGCCTGTTTTGCTTCATGCTTGCTTTGGCCGAACCGAGCCAGTTTAAACATGGCTGACTTACTATATACAAATCCAGAAAAAATTATCAGCACCCACGAAAAGATTTTAATCGTAGGTGCCGTTTTCATTTTGTCAATATAGTTGATTTTATTTTCTGTTTTTGATTATAATATTTTTAATATGATGAGACTGCCGTATCTTAGCGTAGGAGGATAATATTATATGGATGGTTATCAATACGAACAAAAATGTGCGGAACTTCTAAAAGCCAAAGGATTTTCCAAGATTCAGGTCACTCCCGGAAGCGGAGACCAGGGCGTCGATGTAATCGCATATCGGTCTAAGAAAAAATACGGTGTACAGTGCAAATATTATGAGGGGACCGTTGGAAACAAGGCCATACAAGAGGTGTACGCCGGTGCGGCATATTATAATTGCAATATCGCGCTGGTAATCTCAAATTCTACCTTTACGAAATCGGCTAAAGAACTGGCAGATAAATTGAATGTAGAGCTGTGGGAAAATGTTGATGCCATCTATCTTCAAAAGCATACTGCAGAGTACATCAAAAAAGAAAAAGCATTACAGCAAAAGAAAAAAGAACAGCAGCAACAGCGGCGCTTGCAACTCAAGGAGGAAAACCAGCGTAAGAGAGAATTGAGAATAAAAGAAAAAGCCGAAGCAGAGAAACAAGCAAAAGAGTTAGAAGAAAGCGGGGAATTGGATCAAAAGAGGCAGTATATTCAACCCGCCGCTAAACTCCTGTCCGTTTCATTGCATGGATTTGCTTATGTAAAACCTGATGGGACAGTTGCATCATACAGTGAAATTCATAATGGGAAAAGTTATCTTGGAGACGCACTCTGTTTTACTAATATTAAAAGCGTTATATGTACAGACAACGGCATTGTTGGCCTCCGCTATGATGGTTCCTGCATCGCAACGAATCCCGGTTATGGATATGCTTATATCAGTGAATGCAATAATTGGACCAATATTATTGACATTGCCGCTGGAGAGCACCAGGTCGTGGGCCTGCGAAGCGACGGGACCTGCGTTGCCAATATGATCAAACGAAATCCTATGTATGGCGATTATGGGCAGAGCGACGTGTCAGAGTGGAGGAATATTGTCCAGATCGCATGTGGTGAAGACTTTTCGATGGGCTTACAGTCAGATGGCCATGTGGTATTTGCGGGCAAAAGTTATTATTCCAGTTCAAAAGAGATTGCAAATTGGTCCAATATAAAAATGATTGCTGCCTGCGGAAAACTAGCAGCTGGGCTGACAAATGAGGGGAAAATAATTAATACAGGTGGCGTTCCCACCGCTGGAATAAAACCCGAAAAAGGTATTCTCCAGCTTGGAATATTCGGGCTCAATATATACGCACTTTATGCAGATGGGTCGGTCGGTTGTGGCGGAGAGAGGCAGAGTCTCAAAATTGAAGAGAAAGATATTATTTCGCTTGTAAGCAGTTCACATTACCCCTTTCTATGCGTCTTGAAAAAAACGGGAGAGATACATACTTATGGTTATGGCCGAAAGCCGGGATTTGTATTTGATCCTAATAATTCCCGCATTTTTGAAAATTACGACCAATTATTAGAAGAAAAGGCCCGGCAAAAGGAACGGCGGGATCAAGGGCTCTGCCAGCATTGCGGAGGCGCTTTCAAGGGTATCATCGTGAAAAAATGCTCTGTATGTCAAAGAAAAAAGGACTATTAGCTTTGTTCACAGGCAGATAAAAATATTAGAGTATTGAGAGCTAAATCAGAGAATAACAGTGGTATCACTATCCCACGGCACTACATGAACCAAAATTTTTCCCACCATAGGCAAAAGCAGATGAGATTCACACACAGCACAATCAAGCCCCAGGTCTGACCGGCAGTACCGGCCCGACCTGGGGCTTTTGTCAGGGCTCCATGTAGTTAAATTTGGTGTAAGTGTGGTGTAAATCAGGAGGGCCCAGACTTGAAAAGTGCTGAAATCACAGGGGGTTCCGGTTTTCCGTCCTGCTCCTGCCGTGACATACAAACAGTATTTTGATCATGGAGATTCCTTCCCAAGCCTGGGTGGGCTTTTCAATGGTTTCTATAATATTTTATCATAACCCAGGGGTGAAATCCACTCTTGATGGGTGAAAAAGAGAGGAGGGCGGCATGTTATGCCGTCCTCCTAAGAGCGTCTAAGACAGTATATAGTAAAGGTCATCTCCAGAGAAGGTGACTCGAATCCCCTTGTGCCGATAGTAGTCACGGATAACGCGGAGGGCACCCTCTTTTTGCTCCGGGGTGCAGCAGCACGCTCCCGGGGGTTCCAGGCAGGCGGTGGTGTGGTCTTTGTAGGTCACATGGTAGCGGATACCTTCCTCTCGCAGTTGGTTGTTGAGCAGGATCAGGTCTTGATAATCAATGTCCACTGCTGTCACATCCTTTCATTCCACGGGGACACACGCCGGGTTGACATGGATCATGATGTGCTTGACATCCGGGAAGTTGTGCTCCACGTCGGTGTGGACCTGTTCCGCGATCTCGTGGGCCTCCCTCAAGGATTTGTCCCCATCCACCTGAATCTCCAGGTCGACATAGACCTTGTTGCCGAACATTCTGGAGCGGAGCAGGTCCACGCAGATCACGCCCTTCTCGTCGGCCACGTAATCCCGCAGGGTCTGTTCGTAGGCAGCACCGCAGGAGGTGTCCAGCAGCTTTGCGACAGCGTCCTTTAGAATGTCGTAGGAGACCTTGAGGATGAAGAGGCAGATGACCACGCTGGCCACCGAGTCCAGCACCGGGAAGCCCAGCATGGCGCCGGCGATGCCGATGAGGGAACCGATGGAGGACAGGGCGTCGGAGCGGTGGTGCCAGGCGTCGGCCAGGAAGGCGCTGGAGTTGATGAGCTTGGCGTAGTAGCGGGTGTACCAGTACATGGCCTCCTTGCCCACGATGGAGATCACCGCCGCCACCAGGGCGATGGCACTGGGGATGGCGATGGTTTCATAGCGGCCGGAGAGAATGGTCTCCAGGCCCACTTTGCCGATGCCCAGACCGGTGATCATCAGAACGGCGCCCAGCAGCAGAGAGGCGATGCACTCCAGGCGCTCGTGGCCGTAGGGGTGGGCGGAGTCTGACGCCTTTTTGGAGATCTTGACTCCGATCCAGGCGATGAGGGTGGTGAGTACGTCGGAGAAGGAATGAATGGCGTCTGAAATCATAGCGCTGGAATTGCCTGTGATACCGGCGAAGAACTTGAAGCCGGACAAAACCGTATTTCCGGCAATGCTGACAAAGGAAAGCTTACGAATAACGGCTTCTTCGTTGAGTTCCCTCTGCTGGGCAGCGGATGAAAGCTGCGGCTGTTTTTTCGCGGTCATAAGAATACCCCCTGTTGACACCATGGAATGGATGTGTTGACCTCTTGTAAGCACTCCACCGAGATGGCTCGTTCCGGGATGGGTATAAAAAAACACACCTGTGGAACATACAACTGTCCCACAGATGCGTCAAAACCATCTGCTGCCGCAATGGCGGCCCGGCCCCATGCCCATTCGGGCATCGCCTGCTCAGTTTGTACTGTTGATCTCGCATCCCTCACGGGATGTAATGCAGTGCAAAGAGTTGTCTAACTCTACCATATTTTATGCGCGGCGTCAAGAGAGGTTCTGTATCAATTTTCCTGAGGAGCGGCCTCGTCCTCCGGTGCGCTCTCCACAGCGGGGAGCTCCTCCCGGTGGAGCTTGACCCCCACGCAGCGGTTGATGGGGGTACCCAGGTTGTGGAACTTCTCCTCGTAGTCGGTCATAATGCCGCAGATGCCGTTGGCGTGGAGATCGCGGGTGACCTCCCGCAGCTCATAGCCCGCCTTGGGGAACTGGAAGAGGGACCACTCAAAGAGGCCCCGATTGTCGGTCTTGAAGTGGATTTCTCCGCCGTCCCGCAGGACGCCCCGGTATCGCTCCAGAAAGTCCGGATGGGTGAGGCGGCGCTTGGCGTGGCGGTTGGTGGGCCAGGGGTCGCAGAAGTTGATATAGATGCGCTCCACCTCGTCGGGGGCGAAGTAGGACCGGAGATCGGCCACATCGGCGTCGATGAAGCGGACGTTTTTGAGCCCCATGGCCTTGGCCCGCTCCATGGCGATGACCATGGCGTCGGGGACCCGCTCGATGGCAATGAAGAGGACCTCCGGCTCGGCGGCGGCGGTCTCACAGGTGAAACGGCCCTTGCCGCAGCCCAGCTCCAGCCGCAGCTGGCAGTCCGGGGCCAGCAGCTCCCGCCAGTGTCCCTGCCAGTTCTGGGGGTCCTTGATCTGATAGTCCGCACAACGCTCCATCCGGGGGATGAGGTTGGGTTTCTTCCGCATACGCATGGGGAGCACTCCTCCTAAAAATTCTCATGATCCGGGTGACAGTCTACCACATTTCCGGCGGAAAGTCGAACCTTTTCTGGGGCGGACAAAGGGCCGGGGGCCGCGCGGCGCGGCCCCCGGCCCTTCAGCGCGGGGAAAGGATCAGATTTCCGTGGCGACGATGATGCGGATGCGGCCGCCGGCGGAGCAGCCCAGGTCGTCATACCAGCCGGTGAGGGAATAGTTCCCCGCATCCAGCTCCGAGAGGGTGGTGAGATAGTAGCCGGTGCCGGAGACGCCGCTGTCCTTCAAAAGGACCTGGACGTTTTCATCCAGCAGATACTTCTGGTTGTCGGCCATGGCATAGAGGTCGTGGAGCTCGGTGAGGTGCACCGAGGAGAGCTGGCGCAGGCTTTTGATCTGCCCGTCCTCATACTGGATGAGGGCGCCCCCCACGGAGATATTGTAGATGGTGGAGCCGCTGATGGTGGACTGGGCCCCGTCCAGCAGATAGGTGTAGGTCCCGCTGACGCTCATGTCGCTGTTGGAGCTGGAGGCGCCGGTGACGTAGACATAGGTCAGGGTGTCCCCGGTGACCTCGTCCAGGATCAGCCGGTCGATCTCGCCGTTTTCATTCAGGGAGTAGTAGCGCACGTCCCCGGACTTGAGCTGGACGCCGGCGAGCCGGTCGGGATAGAGCCGGGCATAGCCGCCGCTGCCGTCGGTGTCCAGGATCTCCGCGTCGTCGGCCAGGTCGTATCCCGCCAGGCGGGTGCCGTCGCTGTTGAAGGCGCCGGTGAGGGGCCGGGTGGAGAGGGCCTTGACGGTGGTGCCCTCCTCATCCACGGTCACGGTCACCAGGCGTCCGGCGGTGAAGGCCGAGCCGCTGTGGTAGAAGGTGCGGACCGTCCCGTCGGAGCAGGCCACCTCGGTGGTGGTCTGGACGCCGGCGCCGCTGTCCGCCCCGGTGGCGGAGGTGGCAGCCGCCTTGGAGCTGGAGAGGACCACCCCGCAGTAGGCGCCGCTGCTCTCCGCCGCGGTGACGGCGGAGACCACCTGGCCGTTCATGCCCAGCAGGAGGGTAACGGTGTCGCCGGCGGCGAAGCTGCCCTGGCTGGAGAACTGGTAGACGGCGGTGGAGGTGCCCAGGGTGTAGGTGCCGCCGGCCACGGTGACCGAGGTGGGGGCGGCGCTGTCGGGCGACACGGCGGTGAGGGTGCCGGTGACCCGGTCGCTGTACACCCAAACGGTGCGCATGTTTTCATTGTAATAGTACACGTCATACCGGCTGACGGCGGAGAGGTCGGAGAGGCTGCCGTTGCGGTACACGGTGATATTGTCCGTGCCGAAGGGTAGGCTGAGGGTGCCGCCGGAGCTGATGTAGGGGCCCTTGGTGTCGTTGGTGACCAGGGTGGAGTAGTCCACCTCGCCGTTGGTGACGGTGTAGCCCAGGGTGGTGCCGTACACCGTGCCGGCGCTGTTCTGGCAGGTGAGGAGGTTATAGAAGAGGATGACGCAGTCCTCCCGGGTGAGGGTCTGGCCCTGGACGGCGCTCAGGTCGTCCAGCAGGCCGATGGATTTGGACTTGGAGAGCTGGGCGTCAGGGAAGGAACCGGCCAGAGAGCCGGAGTCATAGCCCAGCAGCCGCAGCAGGGCGGTGCAGGCCTCTTCCAAAGTGATGGTGTTGTCGGGGCGGAAGGAGCCGTCCACGTAGCCGGTGACCCACCCCTGCTCCACGGCCAGCTTGATGTAGCCGTTGGCCCAGCAGCCGCTCTTCACATCGGTAAAAAGGGAGGCGGTGCTGCTGCCCACGGAGTCCTTATAGGTGGAGGCGGCAGTCATCATCTTGACGAACTCCGCCCGGGTCACGGGGGCGGAGAGGTTCAGGTTTCCGTTCTCGTCGCCGGAGAGGATGCCCAGCACCCGGACGGTCTCCAGCATAGTGTCCTCGTCCGCCGCCAGGGCAGCTGGCGCGGCCAGGGAAAGGGTCAGTGCCAGGGCGGCCAGAAGGGAAAGAAGTCTTTTTTTCATCCCAAATACTCCTTATATCAATACTTTGTGCGTACGGGAGCTCAGTCGTAGTGCAGGGCGTCGATGGGGTTGAGCCGGGCAGCCTTTTTGGCGGGCAGGTAGCCGAAGAGGATGCCGATACCCACCGAGATGCCGAAGGCCAGGACCACAGCGGAGAGAGTGGGGGCCACGGTGAGAGTCTCCTCCATGAGCCGGGTGACCACCGTGGAGGCCGCCATGGAGAGACCGTCCCCCAGGAGGATGCCGATGATACCGCCCAGGGCGCTGGTGCAGGCCGCCTCGATGACGAACTGCTCCATGATGTAGCGCTCCTTGGCGCCCAGAGACTTGCGGATGCCGATCTCCCGGGTGCGCTCTGTGACGGAGACCAGCATGATGTTCATGATGCCGATGCCGCCCACCACCAGGGAGATAGCGGCGATGCCGGCCAGGACGCCCACCAGGATGTTGATCATGCTGGTCATAGTCTCCAGCATCTCGGCCATGCTGGTGACGGTGTAGTAGTCATCGCTGGCAAAGACCTGATAAAGGGCGGACTCCAGCACGGCCACGCTCTCGTCGATGTGGTCCTCGTCCCGCATAGTGAGGACGTAGCTGCTCACGTCCCCGGCGATACGGGAGGCGGTGGTGTAGGGGAGGTAGAGGCAGTCGTCGCTGCCCCCCTCCTCCAGGTCCTCGCCGGATTGGGCCAGAACCCCCACGATGGTGAGGCTCTGGCCGCCCACCCGCAGGGTCTGGCCTACGGCGTTGCCGCCGTAGTAGGCCTGGTCCAGATAGGCGCCGATGACGCAGACCTTGTTTCGGGTGGCCATGTCGCTGTACTGGAGCCCCCGGCCGGAGGCCACCGTGTCGCCGGAGATGGAGAAGTAGTCCTCGCTGACCCCTGGACGGAGGTGGAGGAGACGGTGTCGGAGCCGATCTTCACATAGCCGGGCATGGTGACGGTGGGGGAGCACAAGTCCAGGTACTGACTGTTCTCGTCCACAATCTCATACATCTCGTCCACGCTGAGGGTCCGGGTGGAGCCACGGGACATGACGGAGACGGTGAGGGTGTTGGTACCCATGTCGGAGAAGCTGTCGGTGACATACTGCTCCAGGCCGTTGCCCAGGCCCACGATGACGATGACGGCGGCCACGCCGATGATGATACCCAGCATGGTGAGGAGGGTGCGGGTCTTGCTGGAGACGATGTTCTTAAGGGCCAGCTCCAGGGATTCCAGGATGCTCATGAGGGGACACCTCCGAACCGCCCCACGGCGTTGGGGGTGACCACGGCCTCCGGCGCGTCAGATGGACCGTCGTAGATGATGTGCCCGTCCTCCAGGCGGATGATGCGCTGGGCCTGGACGGCGATGGAGTTGTCGTGGGTGATGAGGACCACGGTGTGTCCGGCGGCGTGGAGCTCCTGGAGGATGCCCAGCACCTCCCGTCCGGTGCGGGAATCCAGGGCGCCGGTGGGCTCGTCAGCCAGGATCACCGATGGCTCCCCCACCAGGGCCCGGGCGATAGACACCCGCTGCTGCTGGCTGCCGGAGAGCTCGTTGGGTCTGTGCTTCATCTTGTCGGCCAGGCCCACCATCTCCAGGGCGACCATGGCCCGCTCCCGGCGCTCCTTTTTGGGGACGCCGGCGTACATCAGGGGGACCTCCACGTTTTCCAGGAGGTTGAGCTTGGGCAGCAGGTTATACTGTTGGAAGATGAAGCCCAGCAGCTCGTTGCGGATCTCGGCCAGCTCGTTTTTGTTCATCTGGCCCACGTCCCGGCCATCTAACAAGTAGGTGCCCTCTGAGGGGACGTCCAGACAGCCGATGATGTTCATGCAGGTGGACTTGCCGGAGCCGGACTGGCCCACGATGGCCACGAACTCCCCCTT
>NZ_CALXEE010000063.1 GCF_944387245.1 uncultured Intestinimonas sp.
AGCCCTCCGCTCTTTCAGAGCGGAGGGCTTTTTGCCTGTTGCAATGGGCCGTCATATCTGGTACCTTATTCCTTGGGAATGGGTGGGCGTCCCTCGGGAATGGGACGCCCCATCAAAAGAACAGGAGGCACCACTGTGCAGTATATGGATTTCAGCCTGCTCCTCTACATCGGGATGCTGGCGCTGGGCGTCCTTGTGGGCTCCCGCAAATCGGTCCGGGCCCGGAAACTCTCCTGGCTGGGCCGGCTCCAGTCCGTGGCCCTCATCGCCCTCATCGCCGTTCTGGGGGTGGAGATCGGCGCCGACGACAAGGTCATCTCCTCCCTGGGTGAGATCGGCCTCTCCGCCCTGGTCATTACCGTTTTTGCCCTGGCCGGTTCCCTGCTGGCCGTCACCCTGGTCCGCCGCCTGCTGGGCCTGGACAGCCAGGGCCGCACCGCCTCCCAGCGGGAGGAATCCAAGGAGGAGGTGAAGGGGGCATGACCGGCTGGATCATCGGCGCTGTCCTTGGCGGTATCGCCGCGGGCTACCTCTTTATCCCCCAGGCCCTGGCTGAGCACTGCGGCACCCTCATCACCGTGGGGCTGTGCCTCATTCTCTTCCTGGTGGGCGTGGACATGGGCCGTCAGGGCAACGTCTGGCGGGACATCAAGGCCGCCGGCCTCAAGGTCCTCCTCATCCCCGTGGCCGTGGCCGTGGGCACCCTGGCCTTTGCCGCCCTTGGCAGCCTTCTCCTCCCCCTCAGCGCCCAGGAGACCATGGCCGCCAGCGCCGGCTTCGGCTGGTACTCCCTGGCCCCCATGCTCCTCTCCTCCTACTCCGCCACCCTCTCCGCCGTGGCCTTCCTCTCCAACGTCATGCGGGAGGTGGGCTCCATCCTCCTCATCCCCATTGTGGCCAAGCGCTTGGGCTTCATTGAGTGCGTCGCCCTTCCCGGCGCCGCCGCCATGGACACGGTGCTCCCCGTGGTGGTGGGCTCCACCCATGAGCGCATCACCATCTACTCCTTCGTCTCCGGCGTCATCCTCTCCTTCGCCGTCCCCGTGCTGGTGCCCCTCATCATGAACCTGTAAGGAGGCAGTCCCATGACGGAGAAGGAAAAAATGGACGCTGGCCTCTGGTATGACGCCAACTTTGACCCCCAGCTCCTCGCCGCCCGTACGAAAGCAGAGGAGCTCTGCGCCGCCTTCAACACCGCGGCGCCGGGGGACGCCGAGGGGCGGGACAGGCTTCTCCGGGCTCTGATCCCGGAGTTGGGGAAAGACGTTACCATCCTCTCCCCCTTTTACGCCGACTACGGCGCCAACTGCCGTATTGGTGACGGCAGCTTTCTCAACCACGGGGTCTACCTCATGGACGGAGCCCCCATCACCCTGGGCAAAAACTGCTTCCTGGGCCCCAACTGCGGGCTCTACACCGCCAACCACCCCCTGAACGCCGCCCAGCGGGCCCTGGGCCTGGAGCGGGCCCTCCCCATCACCCTGGGGGACGACGTTTGGCTGGGTGGAAATGTGGTGGTCCTTCAGGGGGTCACCATCGGCAGCGGCAGCGTCATCGGGGCGGGCAGCGTGGTCACCCACGACATCCCCCCCGGCGTTGTGGCGGCGGGGAACCCCTGCCGGGTGCTGCGGCCCATCACCGAGGACGACCGGATCACGCCATAATTTTGGTGCGAAAAAATACTTGCATTTTCATGCAAAAAATGGTATGCTACCTCCTGCCGCTTCATGCGGCTTCTGATTGGAGTCATCTGATCAAAGATTTTGACCGCTCCTCTGCCTGGGGAGCCAAGGCTACACGGACGGCCGGGTCAAATGCCGAAAACCCGTCGAAGAGCCGGGGACCGTACCGCGGGTACGGATTGGCAACTTTTGTTGCCTTATTGATTGAGCGTATGGACGCTCAGGTTTTATAAGTTGGAAAACGCATCAACTTGTGAAATGGTCAATAAGAGTGGAAAAGTCATCTTTGCACCCGGTGCTCCTGTGCGGAAGCCACCCTCCCGGCGGCCCAACCACGGCACTGATACCCGGCGCCCTCTCCGGCCCGTCGTATCCCTCTTGACACATTAGGGCGGCTCCCTGTGCGGAGCTACGCCCTTCACAGGCGGTGCGCTTTCCGGCGCACCGCCTTTTTTGTCCTCATTTCTCTTTGCGGTGCGCCTCCCAGCCGGTAAACGGCCCGGCAGGACTGTTTATAGAAAGAGATGCTTTGAGGAGGAACACAGAATTGAAAAGACGACTCACCGCGCTGCTTCTGACCCTGGGCCTGGTCTCCGGCCTGGCCGCCTGCGGCACCACGGCCCAGACCACCCCCGCCCCCACCGGCGAGGTCCCCACCGCCAATGACCCCGGCGCCGCCTACGAGAGCTTCCTCTCCGCCGCCTCAGCCGACTACGCCTATGACGTGGCCCTGGAGCTGAGCACCAACCCCGACTTCTTCAACTCCGAGCTGGGCGGCCGGAACGCCGGCAGCGACGCCGAGCACGCCACCGCCGACTATCTGGCCGGCCTCATGGAGGAAATCGGTCTTACCGACGTGGAGAAGGCCGCCGCCGACTGCGACCGCTGGCAGTTCAACGGCGCCAGCCTCACCGTGGACGGCGAGGCATACACCGTCTACTCCTACGCCACCGCCTCCACCCCCGCCGAGGGCCTCACCGCCGAGATCGTCTACGTGGGCGACGGCACCATGTGGGACTACGAGGGCCTGGACGTGACGGGCAAGATCGTCCTCATCGACATCGACCAGCGCAACAACTGGTGGATCACCTATCCCATGCTGGAGGCCCAGTACCAGGGCGCCGCCGCCATCCTGGCCGCCAACGTGGGCGGCTTTGCCCAGGTGGCCGACGATGCCCTCAACTGCCAGGACATCTGCGGCCCCACCGCCATCCCCACCCTGTCCATCGGCCTTGCCGACTCCCAGGCCATCCAGGCCAGGCTGGCCGACGGCCCCGTCACCGCCACCCTGGTGGTGGACAACGAGGTCAGTGAGGACGGCACCACCTACAACATCCTGGGCCGCATCCCCGGCAAGTCCTCCGACTACCAGATCATTGTGGGCGGCCACTACGACGTCCACTTCACCGGCTTCCAGGACGACAACTGCGCCGTGGGTCTGGTGCTGGCCATGGCCAAGGGTATGATCGACTCCGGCTACCAGCCCGAGAACGACATCGTTTTCTGCCTCCATGGCGCCGAGGAGTGGGGCTCCTCCTACACTCAGTACGACTGGACCGTGGGCGCCTGGGAGATGATCAACAACGTCCATCCCGAGTGGGTGGGCAAGACCCTGGCCTTCCTCAACTTCGAGCTGCCCGCCTATGAGTTCGACACCTACACCAGCACCTACTCCGCCCCCGAGATGTACGCCATGCTGAACTACTTTGCCAACGAGTACCCCTACTCCCCCGACCCCGAGGGCTGCTTCCCCGACGGCGTTCTCACCGAGGGCTACCAGACCTACACCTACTCCGACGACTTCTCCTACTACGCCGCCGGCGTGCCCTCCACGGTAAACGGCTTCCTCCTCCAGAAGGACATGGAGACCGTATTCCCCTTCTACGTGGACATCTACCACAGCCAGTACGACACCCCCGACACCTACAACGGGGCCGTCATGGACTTCAACCTGAAGTACTACGGCGCCCTGGCCATGTACATCGACCAGACCCCCGCCCTCTACCTGGACTTCACCGCTCAGTATGACCGCATTCTCTCCTCCATGGACGAGGCGCTGATGGCGGAGGCCGGCGTGGATGTGGAGGCCTACAAGGCCGCTCTGGAAGAGCTCCGCATTGCCGCCCAGGACATGGCCGACCAGGTCAAGCAGGTCAATGACGACTACGCTGCCGCCGTGGCTGAGGGTGACACCGCCGCCATGGCCAAGCTGTGGGCCCAGGGCCGAGAGCTGACTGCCAAGAACCTCACCGCCTTCCAGTTCGCCCAGAAGAACCTGCTGGGCCTCATGTACGAGCGGCCCATCGTCCCCCACGAGGCCCCTCAGGAGAACATCCAGCTCTGCCGGGATATCATCGCCTGCCTGGAGACCGGCGATGTGGCCACCGCCGTGGACGAGTACGCCTGGACCGTAAACAACGTGCTGGAGTGGTACGCCATGTACTTCTCCCCCGAGGTCATCGCCATCCAGGATGACATGCTCTGGGGCGAGGACAACCAGGACAACCTCTACTGGGGCACCGACATCGGCTTCACCAAAGCCGACGTGGACGCCGCCACCCGCAGCCTCTTCGTCCGCTACGAGGAGACCGGCGGCGACTTTACCCAGGAGATCGCCGTCTATGAGGCTGCTATCCGGGCACAGACCCAGATCCTGGCCGACTTGGGTGCAAAGGAGACCCAGGCCATGATCGACCTGTCCGCTCTGCTGGGCTGATTGCCCGACAAGCGCAAAAAACGGAGGAGGTCCGCCACCGGACCTCCTCCGTTTTGTTATCCGTTCACCTGTTCCACCTGCCCGGTCTCCCGGTCCAGGCGATAGAGGGTCTTTCCATCCAAGGTGAGCATACAGGTCTCCTGGATGGAGTGATCTTGGTTGTAGACGTTCATCTGGTAGCAGGCCTCTCCGTCCACCAGCACATAGCCGTCCTGGGGATAGACCAAATAGTCCGCCATGGAGGTGCCCTCCAGGCCCAGCCGGGCGGGAGACATGGACTCGATACTGTCCACCGCCTGGGTCACGGTAATGGTAGGCTCATCCTGGGGTTCTGTCACCTGGAGTCCCTCCGCCACCGATACGGTGACGGTGCAGCTGTCCGCCGTCCACTGGAGCGCCGCTTGTAGGATGCCGTCCCCTGCCTGGGTGTCCTTGCCCACCAGGACAGAGCCCTCCTCCGCCGTGAAGTCCGGCGGGTCCTGAATGACGCCCGACTCGTCGATCACCGAGCACGTCCCGTCCGACGTCAGGGCATCCACATAAATCTCCGCCTCTGCGCCGCCGGAGACCAGACCGCTATACACGTAGGTGACAGGCTCTCCTTCTTCGCTCTCCTCCGTGGTAAAGGTCGTCCCCTCCGCTCCAGGGACGCCTACTGTGCCCAAGGCGGGCAGGCTGTCATCTCCCACGGCGTAGGTCTCGGGCATCTCTGCCCCTCCGCCGCCGCACCCGCTCAGGGTCAGCAGCAGCGCAAGGCTGATCAGAGGCAGCCGTATTTTCCATCGGTTCAAAACCGCCACATCCTTTTTACGATTCATATCGGATCTCCACCTGATCGCCGGGCCGGAGCACCTGTTGGAACGCGCCGGCCTGGCCATTGACCGCCAGGCGGACCGGCCGGTCCAGATGCTCAAAGTCAATGCCGGAGCGCTCCAGGAGATCCATGAGATAATAGGGGCCGCCCTCTGGCTTGGGGGGGAGCAGCAGCGTGCGGCCGTTGAGGGTCAGACGGCACCCCTCCGCCACCGGCCTTACCGGCTCGCTGACGGTCAGAGGCTCCGGCTCTGCGGCCACCGGTGCAGTACCGGTCTCCAGTCGGACTCCCGCGGGGACCTCGTCCTCTGGGGCCAGCGGCACCCCGTCAGCCAGGAGGCAGTCCGCACCCAAACGTTCCAGCACCTCCCGGACCAGCACTTTCCGATTGGTGCCAGCCACCGCCGGGGCAAAGCGGATCTTATCTCCGGCGTGGATCACGTCGGAGGGCCGGGCGGATGCCCCATTGACCTCCAGCACGGCAGGCTGGGATGGCTCGCCATGAAAAACCAGCCGCCGGCCATCCACCTCCAGCACGGCGCTCTTCCCATTCCGGCCCAACAGGTCCCGGTAGCCGTAGCCGTTCATCATCAGCAGATCCAGCAACGTCAGACGGCCATTCCGGAAGAGTTTCGCCGGCCGGTCGTTGAGGAGGATACGGTAGCTGTCACTGATGAGCCCCAGGCCCGCGGACACCGCAATCCCCAGAGGGGTGGTGTACTCTGGATCTTCCAGCTCCACCGTGTCGGAAAAGGCGCTGGTCTTGAAGTGGGCGCCTGCCAGAGCCACCCGTCTGGGGTCCATGCCCAGGGCCTGGGCCATCTTTTCCCGCAGGGAGGAGAGCTTGCTGCCGCCGCCAGCCAGGAAGAGGGCCGAAGGGGCGCCTCCGTTGAGCTCCAGCACCCGGGCAGCCACCTCGTCCACCAGGGACTGTCCGGCTTTATCGGCGGCGGCCAATACCTCCTCCGCCCCACAGGTCTGCTCCATGCCCAGGATGTCGGTAAAGGTGATGGTCTCGCTCCGGCCCAGGGCCGCCTTCATCTCCTCGGCGGTGTGGTAGTCCACCAGATAGGTCCGCATGAGGGCTTCGGTGATCTCATCCCCCGCCACGGTGGCCATGGTGTAGCCCACCACACTGCCCTCCCGGCAGATGGCGATGTCGGAGGTACCAGCGCCGATGTCCACCAGGGCCAGGTTCAGCAGTCGCAGCTCGGCGGGGATGGCGGCGTTGAGGGCGGCAATGGGCTCCAGCGTCAGGCTGGCCACCTCCAGTCCGGCCTCCCGCAGCACGGCGTACAGGCTGTCCACCACCTCGCCGGGCAGGAAGGTAGCCACCACGTCGGCCTCGATGTTCCGCCCTGTGTGCCCCAAAAGACTGGTCATGGGGTAACCGTCCAACAGGAACCGGGTAACGGTATAGCCCACCAGGAAGAGCCGCTGCTCCTGGTCCTCCCCCTCACGGAGGTGCTGCTCGGCATCGGCCACTGCCGCCGCCTCCAGCTGGCCCAGCTGCTCCTCTCCCAGCTTTCCGGTCTCAGGCAGCTCCAGCGCGCCGTGACCCTGCTCGGTGCGCAACGCACGGCCGGCCGCCGCTACACAGGCCCGCTCCAGCTTCAGACCCATACGCTCCTCCAGCCGGCGGGTCACCTGCTCCACCACCTGAGCCACCTGGGCGATGTCCTCAATCTGGCCGTCCAGCATGGCCCGCCTGGGGTGGGGCTGCTTCTCCACCGCCAGCACCCGGACCCGACCGTTTTCGGCCCGGCCCACCATGCCGATGACGCTCCTGGTCCCCACATCCAGAGCGTAGATCAGCTCCTCCGTCTGGACCCCGCCGGGCGTCTTCGTCTCTGACATGTCCTTCCCGCCTTTCTCTATCGTTCCGTTCCTTCCGGGTGGGCTGCTGAGCGGCCCACCACGTCGCCGTACCGCCCCTTCTCCACGTCGGCAAAGACCTGTCCGTCCACCAGGGTCACCACCCGCTTGCGCAGCATGTTGACAAAGGGCTTGGCGTGGGTGGCCATGATGATGGTAGTCCCCCGATGGTTAAGCTCCTCCAACAGGTGGAAGAGATCCCAGATGGTATCCTCATCCTGGTTGGCGGTCAGCTCATCCAGCACCAGCACCGCCGGGCTGTTGATCATGGCCCGGGCCAGTTCCACCCGGCGGCACTCCCCTTGGGACAGCTCCACCGGATATCGGTTCTCCACTCCGGGGAGCCCCACCATGCTGAGCGCCTTCTGGACTCGCTCTTCCACAGGCCCATGCTTCCGGCCGCCTTTCATCATGGCGATGGCGGCCAGATTCTCCCGTATGGTCCGCCGCCGCATCAGCTGGGAAATCTGAGGCACATAGCCGAACATCATCCGCTCCCGGAACCGCCGGGAGAAAAGGGTGCGGCTGGCCCCATCCAGATACACACTGCCGCGGCTGGGCTGGAGGTCTCCCGTGATGAGACGCAGCAGCGTAGACTTTCCTGCGCCGCTGCTCCCCGTCACAAAGAGAAACTCTCCCTGTTTGACGGTGAGGTCCACGTCCCGGATCGCCGCCACTTGCCGTCTCTCCTGTTTATAAAATTTTGTGATCTTCTCCAGGCGTATCTCCGGCATATGGCGCCTCTCTTTCTGTATACAACCGTCAAAACTTCTGTTATAATCTTCAAATACAGTCTGAAGTTCCGAGGTGTTTCCCTTGTCCTCCAAAAAAGGTCCCGGCAAAAAAATCTTCCTGGTGGTGTGCTTAGCCCTGGTGTGCGTCGCCAGCGCGGAACTGCTGGTATGCCGTTTCGCCGCACCGGACCTCTTCCAGCGTATCACAGCGCCGGTAGTCGCTGCCGCAGAGCGGATTCGTTCCGCTGGCTCCGCCCTCCTGGAGTCCGCCATACAGCACATCCCCACTCCCGCTGAGCGGGAGGAGGCCCCCGAGGAGCAGCTGGCCGGCGATCCGGCCCTGGAGAATACCCAGCCCATGGAGGACCCCGCCATCACAGAGTTTGTTCAGCGAGACGGCCATGAAGTCCTCACCGGCGGCAACGTGGAAATCGTCTACTTCAACCAGGGTGAGGAGCCCTGGGCCTCCGCACCCTACGGGCCGGACAACATCGGCGGATATGGCTGCGGCCCCACCGCCATGGCCATGGTGGTCTCCAGTCTCACCGGCCAAACAGTGGACCCGTCCACCATGGCCCAGTGGGCCTATGAATCCGGCTACTGTGCACCGGGCAGCGGCTCTTATAACAGCCTGATCCAGGCCGCGGCGTCTGCCTATGGGCTGAAGGCCGCACCCTGGACCGATCTGACGGCAGACGCGCTCTCCCAGGCCCTGGCCTCCGGACAGATCTTTGTGGCCCTGATGACCCGGGGACACTTCACTTCCAGCGGGCACTTCATCCTCCTCCGGGGACTCACTCTGGAAGGGAAGATACTGGTGGCCGACCCAAACAGCCGGGAACGCAGTCTCACTGCCTGGGACCCCCAGCTCATCATCGACGAGCTCTCGGCCACCCGCAGCTCAGGCGCTCCGCTATGGTGTATTTCCACAGTGGACACCATATCACAGCAGTCATAACGCACGATTCCCCTGCCGGCGCGCCCCGCCGGCAGGGGAATTTTCATGGGTACAGAATACCCTCTCCTATCCTCGCTCTTTCCGTTGGGTGTAGTAGGACTTTTTCCCGCCCAGTTTCATGCTGATCTGCCGATCTGCCTCCTGGACTCGCTCCAGCAGGTTCCGGTTCTGTCCGGCCAGCTTCTCTAGGGCTTTGAGCTGCTCCGAACCATCCCCGCTGCCCTCACCTGTCAGGACCTTCCACAGGACCTCGCTCTCCTCATCAGGAAGAGCAGCGCACCGTTTGCGCTGAATGGCCTGATACTCTCTGAGCTGATTGATCGGCTCCTGGCGCATGCTCAAAAATAGTCGCACAGACACCTGGTCCTGCCGCTGAAAGGCGTCGCTCAATTCCTCAGTTATCTCCATGACCTCAGTGAGGACAGTATAGCGTTTCCGCTCCGTGGCAACGGCCGCTGCGATGACCTTTTCGTCCATCCCACTCGTCCTCTTCAGACTGCCGCGCTGTTTCTGTCCGCCTGTCGGAAGCTGTCCCGCAGCTCCGCAACCATACCGGTGACCCGATCCAGCTCTGTCTTGTTCCGCCCGGCCTTGACCCGGCTGAGTTCATAGCAGAAGTAGTCATACAATCGGTCCAGATTGGCGCTGATAGGGTATTTACGATCCAGGGTTTGGGACAGATAGCGAATGATCTCCACAGACCGGTCCACCGCTGCCTCGAACCCCTCATATCGCTCCCGGTCCAGCTCCAGCCCTGCCAGCTTCAACCGCTTGACCAGCTCATCATAGAGTAGCAGCAACAACTCCCCCTGGGTCATGGTATTCAGCGACTCTTCCCGATAACGCTGATACCCTCGCATATCCATAACTCAGTCGTCCTTTCTCTACGCTCAGGCTTAATAGCTACCGCCGGTCAGGCCGGCCAGAGCGGAACTCTGAGAGTTCATCTGATTGATGAGCATCTCCAGCTGGGTAAACTTATTGGTGTAATAATCCACCTTGTCGGACATCTTGTCCTGCCATTTTTCGATCTCCTCGTCGATGTCCGCTATCTTGTTGAGCATGGTGTTATCCAGAGCCGCAGTAGGAGAATACTGGGAACCCGCCTTCTCAATGAGGATACCCTTCACCGCGCCGGTGGTGGCAGCATACTTGTCAGTCACCTTCTGGATGGAGGTCATCAGGCCGTCGGTGGCAGAACCGTTCTCCTTACTCTTGGTAAAGGCATCCCGGACCCCGTCCAAGTCGTTCTCCAGCGCCTCACGCAGGGCGGTCTCATCCAGGCTGATGGTGGTCAGGCCGTCTTCATAGCTGGTCTGGATGCCGATGGAGCGCAGGTAAGACCCGTCGCTGCCGCCGGGCACAACGGCACTGCGCAAAGAGTTGTACAGAGAGGACAAATCGCTGTCCATAAACAGAATACCGGTCTTAGCCTTTTCCTCATAGGCCTTGATCTCGCTCTCAGACATGCCTTCCTCATCATCGGAAGTGAGGGGCTCATACCGGGAGCCATCCGTCTTTTTCAGCGGCGTATCGGAGTAGGCCTTCTTGACCTCCGTCACCATGGCGTTGTAGTCCTCCACCATCTGCTTGATGGCGTCCACAATGGTGTCCGTGTCGGTCTTGGTGGAGAAGGTGACTGCCTCATTTTCATCGATGAGCTTGCCGTCTCCGTCTACATTGAATGTGCCATTCAATGTGACCTTCAAGCCATCCAGATCCACCGAGTTGCTGCTGCGTGTGAAGGTCTGCGCCTGACCTCCATTTACCGTTGCGATAAAAACGGCATCCTTGCCCTGCGTATATCCAGATACGCTGGGGTCCCCGAACAGGGCCTTTGCCATAGCATCGTCCATCTCGATCTTCTCCGCCGCGCCGGTATTTTTGGCGGTAAAGACAAACTGGTTGGTCAGCTTGGAGTAGCTGACATTGACCCCCATATTGGCGTTGGAGTTGATGGAGTTCATCACCGTCTCCAGAGCGGTATCCTGGTTAAAGGTCAGCGACTCACCGTTGATCGTCAGCGTGAAGTCATACAGCCGCTCGCCGTCGCTGTTGATCCGATAGCCCTCCTCATCCAGCTTATTGCCCTGCTTGTCCGTATAATATGTGACGCCGTCTTCCTCTTTCTTGATGCGGTCACTTTCCGGAACGGCAGTGGCGGTTCCCTCCACTATGACCCCATTAAAGGTAAGGGTGGCCTTCGTAGGATCATTGGCATCGACCGCAAAGGTTCCCAGGCTCCCCAGCGTTTTGGAGGTGTCCAGATAGTTGGTCAGGGTGCTGTTCCCCTCACCAAATATCATTTTACTCACGCCGGCAGAGGACGATTTGATGGAGAAGTTGCTGCCGCTCTCCTTCGTTGTAAAGGTAAACGCGCCGTCATCCAACCCGACTTTGACGCGGTTTGCACCAAAGGCATCATCGATGCCGCGCTGCAATGCCTTGGCCACCGCTTCGTTGCCCTCTCCATCATCCTTCTGCACATCCAGGGTGATGGTCTTTGTCTGGCCATTCAAAGTAACAGACAAAGTCTTTCCGGAGAGATAATCGGCTTTGGTGCCGTCGATGGTGGCCTTCGCCTTGTCCATATCAATCAGGAAGCTGCCAGATTTGTCAATCACGCTGTCCAGCTCCTGGACAACACCAGCAAAGTCTCCGCTGGCGCCGCTGATATTGACACTAGCGCCCTCAATCGCATTGCCCGTAGCCTTCAGGGCAACACCACCTTTTGTACTTACCTCTATGGAAATGAGCTCCGACGCACTGACCTTGTCACCATTCTTATCAGTCAGCTGCTGGTCCGCCAACTTTTCCTTCAAGACCTTTTCAAATTTGTCCATGCTCAGCGATCCGTCGTCATTGAACAAATCATCGGTCTCCTCCAGCTTGATGGAAATCTCCTCATTACCATTGTAGCTGATGCTCAGCGTACCCGTCATATTGTTGATCATCATCTTTTCGCTCAGATCCACACTGGAGCCCTTGGCCGTAAAGCCGTCTGATCCCAGGTTTACCGCCGTGGTCTGATAACGGGCGGCGGACGCCAGCTGCGACACGCCCAGAATGGAAATGTCACTGCTGCTCTTGCCGGTAGCGCTCACCATGTCGGCATATTTGCCTTTGGTGGAGGTGATGACCGCATTATTGAAGAAGGAATTACTCATCAGGTTGGTGGTGGAGGTATAGGAGGTGTATTTGCGGGAGAACTCTACCAGCTTATCAGAAATGCTCTGATAGGCCTCCTGCTGCCACTGTAGCTTGGTACGGTCCTGCTGCAGGCCGAGGATCTTCTGCTGATAGCTCTGGACCATGCCCTCAATCAGGGTCTCCGTATCCAGACCACTGGCCAGGCCGGAAATAATATTGCTGTTTCTGCTTCCATAAATGCTGCTGCTAGAGGAACTGCTCCCCATCAGACTGGAGATCGATGCCATCGTGCTTCCACTCCTTTATCACTGGCGACCGGTTGAGGCCTTGATTGACAAATAAACAGGTTTTGGGTAGAATAGGTTCATATTCCTGTAAAGCCTTTGCTTTTCTATATCTTATATCGTCTGGCATTGCCGGAAAATAAGTGCCGTCGCCGCTTTTTTATCGGGCGTTTTTCCGCCGGCACATTCCCATTGGAAAGGAGAAATCAGGGTATGCCCGCTATTATTACAGCCATTACCAATCAGAAGGGCGGCGTGGGGAAGACTACCGTTGCCGCCGCTCTCCTCTCCTGCCTGCACCAGCAGGGCGTCCGGGTCCTGGGCGTTGATCTGGATCCTCAGGGCAGCCTGGGCTTCAGCCTGGGTCTGGATATCGAGCACTGCCAGACCGTCTATGACGTCTTCCGCGGCGCTGCAGAGCCCCAAGACATCATCGCCAACACAGAGACCTGTGACCTTCTTCCCTCCAATATTCTCCTCTCCGCCGCCGAGCTGGAGTTCAATAAGCCGGGCCGTGAGTTTCTGCTCAAGACCGCCCTCTCCAAGGTGCAGGATCGTTATGATTACATCATCATCGACACGCCTCCCGCGCTGAATATCCTCACGGTAAACGCCTACGTGGCGGCGGACAGCCTCATTATCCCCATGGCCCCGGAGGTGCTGAGCCTGTTGGGCGTTTCCCAGATCAAGGAGACCATCGGAAGCGTCCGCAGCTACTACAACTCCCGGCTGAAGGTGCTTGGTATCCTCCTCAACCGCTTCAACCCCCGGCTCAACCTGAGCCGGGAGATGCTGGAGCTGGCCGAGCAGATTGCCGCCCAGCTGGACACCAAGGTCTTTGAGAGCAAGATCCACTCCAGCGTCTCCGCTGCTGAGGCGCCTGCCCACGGCATCAGCGTGGTGGACTATGCCCCCCGCTCCAAACCGGCGCTGGATTTCTTCGCTCTGTGCGCTGAGATCATGGGGCCCGTCTCTACTCCTTCTGATGGCAGCAGGGAGGTGTGACCATGGCCGGAAAAAAGAACCCCCGCAGCAGCAAAACCGATCACGTACTCAGCCTGCTTACCGAGTCGACCTCCGAGCCTGCTGCTACCAGCGCCCCATCCGCATCCGATGCTCCGGCTGCCCCGGAAGCGGCGGCGCCTGTGGCGGAACGTCATTTGTCCCCTCCCATTCTGGAGGTGGCACGCACCAACAACGAAGCCCTGGCGGAGACCATCCACAGCGCATTAGAGGACGCCCTTCAGGAGGAACTGGCCCAGGAAGAGGCTTCTTCGTCCCCCCCCGCTGTTCCACCGCAGCCTGAAGAGGCAGACGGCGGGCCTGATCCCCTTCATGACACAGCCACTGTGGCGGAATCGTCTGCCGTGGAGGTGCCTGCTGTACAGGAGGAGGCAGTGCCCGAAGCGTCCCCCATCGCGCAGGAGGAGACGCCTGCTCCGTCCCCCGAGCCCGCTGCTGTGGCCACCAGCAGCCAGTCGCTCCCCTATTACCGCTCCCTGCCTGACGGCGCCCGGTTCATCAACGTGATGCTGCCGCTGGTAGAGGAGACTCTGGAGCGCTATGTCACACTCTTTCACCTGTGTGACTGTCCCCGCTGCCTGGCCGACGCTCAGGCGCTGGCCCTCTCCCGGCTGCCGGCCAAATATGTGGTCCTTTCGGAGGGCGCCTTTACCCCCATGATGAGCCTTTATCGTGCCAAATATGACTCCATGGTCACCACCCAGGTGGTATACGCCTGCAAGCAGATCATGGACGCCCCGCGGCACTGACGGAAGTATAATAGAAGGGATATTCCGGAT
>NZ_CALXEE010000064.1 GCF_944387245.1 uncultured Intestinimonas sp.
TATCCTTCTTTGGCAGCTATACACAAGAAACCCGGCTTATGCTTGACGCATATGCCAGGTTTCTCGACAGGCTGAGCGGACGCCCAAGCGGGCGTCCGCTTCAGCTTGTCTAAAAAGTAGAAATACTTCAGATTTTGTGCAAGAGCCTCGCAGAGTTCCGTCGTCCGCAGACGACGGAATCAAGTCCGGTCTGTTTTTTCCGGGGACATGCGCCTCGGAAAAAACACTGCTCAGGCCGCAAACGTGCGAGTCGGGGCCCCAAACAAAGCCCAGCGAAGCGGGTTTGTTTGGGAGAGGAGGGGCAAGGAAGCGGAGCGATGCCTGGCCGTCAGGCCAGGATGAGCGGTGTGGACTTTGCCCTGACGAAGTGCGACGCAGCGGCCTGCATCTCTTCGAAAAAATGCTTGCATTTTTGAGAGAGCCTGTCGACTTTATCGACAGGCTCAAGCGGACGCCTGAGCGGGCGTCCGCTTTTGATTTAATTCGGGGTAGAAACCTCGCCGCAGAGGCTGTGGCTGAAGCAGTCCCGGATCTCTTCCGGATCGTCGGTCTGGCCCAGCACCCACATGAGCTTGGTGACGGCGGCCTCGGTGGTCATGTCCCAACCCTGGAGCACACCCTGGGCCAGGGCCTTCTGTCCCGCCTGGTAGAGGGTGAAATCGCTGCTCTCGTAGAGGCACTGGGAGCATACCACCACCGTCATCCCCGCCTGTGCGGCACCGTGGAGCTTGGAGATGAGGTCACGGCGGATGAAGTGGAGGCCACCGGCGCCGAAGGCCTCGATGACCACGCCCCGGTAGTGCATCTGGTGGAGCATGTCGAAGATCTCCGGGTCCAGACCGGGGGTGAGCTTGATGAGAAAGACGTCCCGGCACAGCTCACTTCTGAGCACGCAGTCCCCGTCGGTACGGGGCGGCAGGGCGGCGGCGTTGATGTGGAGCCCCCCGGCGTCCACATCGCCCACCAGGGGCCAGTTGACGCTCTCGAAGGCATCAAAGTCCTTGGTGCGGGTCTTGACCGCCCGACAGCCCAGGATGACCTTCCGGTCGAAGGCCACAAAGACCCCCGCCGCGCCGGAGCAGGCCATGGCGAAGGCGATGCGCAGGTTCTCCAGAGCGTCGGTGAGGGGGTGCTCGATGGGCAGCTGACTGCCGGTGAGCACCACCGGGATGGGGATGCCCCTGAGCATGAAGCTGAGCATGGAAGCGGTATAGGCCATGGTGTCGGTGCCATGGGTGACCACGATGCCGTCGTAGCCCGCCCGCTCAGCGTACACCGCCCGGGCGATGAGCTGCCACTCCTCCGGCTGGATGTTGGAGGAGTCCAGATGCAGGATGTCCCGGACAGTGACGGTGTAGCTGTCGGTGAGGAAGGGGATGCGCCGGGCCAGGTCCTCCCCGTCCATCTCGGGGGCCAGGCCCTCGTCGGTGGGGCGGGAGGCGATGGTCCCGCCCGTGGTGAGCAGAAGAATGTGTTTCAATGGTGCTTGGACTCCTTTATATGCTCAGAATTGGGTGGCCAGGACCCGGGCCTCTCCCATGGCCTGGGCCAGGATGGCCTCCTTGTTGTTGCGGACGTCGTCCAGCCCCTCAGCGCACAGCAGCTGGAAGGCAGGGATGCCGTACATGGCGCACAGGGCCTTGAGGTGATGGGCGCCCGACTCCATCCACGCCGTCTCAGGAAGGGAGAAGCTGCCGCCCCGGGTGGTGATGAGCAGCAGCTTTTCCGCCCGACTAAGGCCGACGCTGTTGCCGTCGGCGTCGTAGCCGAAGGTGATATCACACACCGAGATGCGCTCCAGGTAGATCTTCAGAATGGCGGGGTAGGAGAGGTCCCAAAAGGGAGCGGCGATGACAATCTTATCTGCCTTGGCAAATTGCCAGGCGGCGTCAAAGCTGGGATCGTCCAGCTTCCCGGCGTTCCACAGCTCGTCCCGGTGCTCCAGCACTTCCGGGTACTGGGGCTCCAGCCGTTCCGTCATCAGGTTGCGCTCTGTGACGGTGACCTCCGGGTGGTTTTTTACGTATTCGGAGAGAAAATGCCGGGCCAGGGCCAGGGTGCGGGACCGCTCTCCCCGGACGCAGGCGTTGACAAACAGCAGCTCAGACATGGTAATGACCTCCCGTTGTTTACTCAAATTTCTCCTTCAGTATACCCCGGACGGTCTCATCTGTCCAGTCCAGAGGTCCTTCCAGCCTGACGGCGGTGTTCCCCTCCCGGAGGACCAGGACGGAATAGTCGTCGGGCGGATCAGGCCGGAAGATCCAGCTCTCGTCGAAGCCCAGCTCCACCGGAGTGAAGGGTTCGTCCTCCATGAGAGCCCGGGCGGCCCGGACGGCCAAGCCCTCCCAGAGGCAGTGGTAACGTCTGGTGTACAGGAAGAGGGACCAGGTAGAGTCACAATCCACCAGCTCCAGGTACTCCCACCGGTTTACCAGAGGAGTACCGGTGTGGACGCTGTCCATGGCGTAGCCGGCGTAGTCGAGCCCCACCTCTTCCGCCATTATCACCGGCTGATCCCGCAGCTCTTCCCGCTCGCTCTGGGTGTAGGTGTATTCGGAGTCAGGGAGAAAGGACAGGATCAGAGGCAGGATAATGATCAGCTTGATGAGCATGGAGACGGCAAACTCCGCCACGCCCCGCCGCCAGGCCCGACGGGGATCGGGGTCGGGCAGACCATCCCGACGGGACCGGAAGTAGTAGAGGGGAAGGGCGGTGAGCTCCCACAGGACGGAGACCAGAAAGATGGGGAGTAGGGCCAGACGGAGAAGGTCCCACCAGGAGGAGAGCATGGAGAGGAAAAAGAGCGGAAGGTCGGTGGGGGATATCAGATAGTAGAACCGGACGATCAGGGCCATGACCAGCAGGGTGGCCGCCAGTCCCCAAAGCCAGGTACTCCAAAAGTAGCATCGTCCGAACCGCTGCCGCTCCAGGCCGGTGTCGGTCTGGATGGGGACAGGATCGGCGCCGGGCAGGGAGGAGAAGATGTCCATGCCCCGGACGGTGCCCTCCCAGCCCCAGCCCGCCTGATTCAGGAAGTTCCGGTAATCCTGGTCCTTCTTGCCGCCGGAGATGTCCACGCAGTATCTGAGATCGGTGCGCTCCGTCCGACGGAGGCGGAACAGATAGCCCCACAGGGTGGTTTTGCTGGTATACTGCCAGCCCTGGGCGGCCTTCTGATTGAGCCAAACCTCCGCCGCCTTGTAGTCCGTGGTGAGAAAGGGAAACAGGGTCCACATCTCTTCTTGCATGGCGATACCTCCTGTCTAAGAAGCCAGCTCCAGGGCGTCCCGGAGTCTTTCCAGCCGGTCGGGGGTAGTGAGGTCCAGACTGCAATAGAGCTGGACCACGGTGTTCCCCTGCCGCAGCAGCAGGGAGTGAAAGCCACTGTCACTCGTATAGGTCCAGGACTGGTCAAAGCCCAGGTCGGCGGGGGTGTAAGGCATGTACCGCTCATAGGAGGCCAGGGTGTCGGCCACGATCTGGTCGGCCACCCAGCCGAAGCGGCAGTCCCAGCGCTTCTGGGTCAGGGAGATGCCGTCTGTGGTCTCCTCAAGTTCCAATGCTGAAGCCAGAATGGAGCTCTGTCGCCGGAACCAGGGAAGAGGATTGTCAGGCAAGTCCAGGTCCTCCAGACGCAGGAGTGGGAGGGTGGCCACAGCTTGCGGGTCCTGTGCCGGCGTGGGTTGTTCAGCGGTTATCACCCGGGTCAGGGGGATGAGAATCAGGCAAAAGAGCCAGCAGAGGTAGAAGAGCGTACCGCAGAAGGACTTGAGCCGTGCCAGCCGGAGATTGGGGGTAGGGGGCGAGGAGCGCAGCCAGAAGCGGAGTTCCCATCCGACGGTGACGAAGGCAAAGACGATCATGTAAAGCAGAGTGACCGCGTTCAGCAGTCCCAAGTTGGAGGTGAGCAGCTCGGTGGGCAGGGTGGTGCGCAGCCCAAGCGTGGACCCAAGCAGGATTAGGAACAGCACCACGATGAGGAAGACGAGGAGGGTGGGGAGCAGTTCTCTGCGGAAAAACGCCTTTTTGAACAAGGCCGGGTCGGTCTGGATGGGGATGGGGTCCCGGCCGGGGAGGGATTTATAGACATCCAGGCCAGACCGTGATGTTCCCACCAGTGCCCACCCGGACTCTTTGACCAGCTGGTCGAAGCCGTCGGGGGCAAAGTTGGGGTCTCGGACCCCGTGGGACAGGTCCACGCAGTACTTGATGTCGTCCCGGGTCCTGGGGACAAATTTGGCGGGGAGAAAGGCAAAGCTCGGCAGATGCTCCAGCTCCCAGCCCTGGTCATAGAGCCGGGTGAGCCAGAGCTGAGCGGCCTCACAGTCGGAAGGCTGGAAGGTAAAGAAAGTGTACTTGACCTTTTTCATGGCGACACCTCCTGATCGACGCGCTCCAGGACAGCGGATAATATGTCGGGATCGGTGAAGTCAACGGGCCCTTCCACCGAGACCACCACGTTGCCTAGCCGGAAGAGGATAGATTGCCAGTCTCCGCCGTCGTAGAGCCAGCAGTGGGCTAGGCCCAGCTCGGTGGTGGAGGAGAGGGTGATGGGGTCGTGGAAGTGCATGGCCTTGTCGTTCTGCTCCTCCTTCACCAGGGAGTCAGCTACGGCTTCGGCCAGCCACTCCCAGCGGCAGGCGTAGTAGACCGAGCGGACCATCCCGTCCCTCATGTAGGTGAGGGACTCCCCGTGGCGGAGGAGATCGGTGCCCTCCCACAGGAGGTAGCCGTCGCCGGAGGAGGGAAAGCCCAGGTCCTCCGCCCGCACCAGGGGATATTCATCCCCCGGGTAGGTGATGGCGTTGATGCGGTCATTTCCCAGGTCGGGCAGGATGGAGAGGACCACGGCCAGCACCAGCAGGGGCAGCCAAAGCCCCTCTGCCAGGCCACGGAGCCGGGCCGCCCAGGGCCGTGGGATGGGCAGATCCTCCCCGGCCTCTGCCGCCTGGCGGCACCGGCGGCGGAACTGGCCCAGGAAGGCGAAGTAACCCAGCTCCCAGGCCAGAGCGGCGGCCAGGAGAAACAGAAGGACCATGGAGCCGGTGGAGAGAAAGATCTCCCACCAGTGGAACACCTCTATGGGGAAGAGCTGCCGCAGCAGGAACTGGATGGCCAGGAGAAGGGGGAAGCCGAGGGCATTTCCCCGGGCCTCCCGGAGGGCCGCCTTCCAGTGCTCCTCATAGTCCAGGGCGGAGTCGGTCTGGAGGGGAAGGGGGTTAGCTTCGGCCTTCGAGGCAAAGATGCGGAAGGTGGCGGTCTTGTCCACCAGCTCCCACCCGGCGTCCTCGCATAGGTCCAGATAGTCCTGGTCGGACTCTCCCAACTCATCGGGGTCCTTTTTCCGGGGGCGCAGCTCCACGCAGTAGGTGAGGTCGGTCCGCTCCGTGCGCCGGAAGAAGGCCAGCCCGCCGAAGAGCCACTGGAGGGCCCAGCCCGCCGCCGCACGGCGGTTCAGGGCGGCTTCCAGGGCCTTGGCGTCGGGGGCTAAGTAGTTGAGGTAGGAAACAGGCAGCATCATGGGTCAAACCTCCTGTTGAGACGAAAGAAGGGTCAGTAGCCGGTCGATCTGCTCTGCCGGGATGGGGCCAGAGTGGGTCTCCACCGTCACAACGGTCTTTCCTGACCGGAGCAGAAGCAGGGACTCGGTCTTTCCGCCGCCCAGATCGGCCTCCTGGAGCCAGACGTCGGTGTATCCATCCAGAGGCGGATACCAGGGCTCCCGCAGCAGCTCCTGCACCAGCCGGGCCAGCCATTCCCAGCGGGCGGTGTAGCAGTCAACATTGTGCTGCTCGGTGCTGGGGTTCTCCCACCAGCTCTGATGGCGCAGTGCAAAAGAACCTTCATCCGATGGGGAGAGCTGGAGAGACTGGACGGTAAACTGAATGCTGGAATATCCCCTGAAATTCCGGTCCACACGGACGGCATCGGGAACAAAGGTCTCATCCATCAGCACGGGAGTGGGCATCATACGGCTTGTCACGGGGGTGAGGAAAGGGGCAAAAATGACGGCAGAGAACAGCGCGGCGTAAAGAATGACAGTGATGTGGCGGTTTAAAGACTGCCTGCCCTCTTTGGTACGGCGGTTTTTATAGAAGAATAAGGCCAATACACTGCCGGTTAGCAACCCCAGTGCGGTGCTCAGACTCATGGTCTGTATAGCGTCCAGGAAAAAACACGCAATAACGGTCACGCCCCAGAACCGGCAGAAAAGACACAGCCAGGCCGCCGCCCCGGCGCTCCTCCGGCCGGGGGCAGGCAGGGAGCCGCCCGCCGCCTGGTCCCACTGCCGCAGCCGCAGCAGGAGACGGCTGGTCCAGAGCAGCCAGCTCGCCAGTATGGCGGGGAGAGAGATGAGGAGGGCGAGACCGATATTGGTGAGGAGGGTGGCCATGAGGGCGGTCTGCCAGGAGTCATCCGAGACCAGAAATACCAGGGTGGCCAGGAGCAGAATCATGGCCAGCAGGAAAAACCAGTCCTTGAAGTTGGCGCGTAGCACCTCCTGCCGGAAACGGCGGGCATCCTCCACACTGTCGGTCTGGATGGGCGGGGTGCCGACGGGGGCTTTGTAGAGGTTGAAAGCTCCCACCTTCTGGGCCAGTGTCCACCCGGCGTCGGCGCAGAGGGTCAGGTAGTCGGGCCGCTCACTGTACCCGGGGCGGCTCCAGTCCACGCACCAGGCCCACCGGGTGTCGGCGGGGACGAACCGGGCAAAGGTACCCAGATAGACCCGGTCCAGGGTCCAGCCCTCCGCCGCCCGGCGGTTCAGGAGGGCCTCGGCGGCCTTGATGTCCATGACGGGATAGGTGAAAAGGGACCATTGGCTTTGCGTCATGTCAGAGGCCTCCTTTCAGGTCCAGGCATTCCAGCAGATGGGGGAGGGCGGCGCCGGACAGCGCCCCGGCGGGGCCCTTCAGCAGCACCACCACCGAGCCCTGACGCAGGATCAGTCCGCGGTAGTCGCCGCTGTCGGCGATGTAGGCCTCCTCCAGGCCCAGGTCGATGGGGCGGTAGGGCCGGACAGCCGCATCCGCTTCGGCGGAGAGGCCGTCCCCCCGCAGCCCGCGGGCCACCAGCGCTGCCGCCCAGCCGGTCTGGCAGTGCCAGTGGGTCTGCTGAAGGGAGCGCTCCCCATCCAGGGGGGTGCGGACGTAGACGCCCTTGAGCAGGAGGGAGTCCCCCAGCACCATGCCGTAGGGGGCGGAGCCGGACCGATCCAGGTCCTCCGCGGCAAGGTAGGGCCAGGGTGGCAGGTCCTCCAACGGCCCGGCTATCTGGAGGTGCAGCGGGAGGCTGAGGAGCAGGCAGAGGGGGAGAACCAGGGCGCAGAAAGCATTGGCCAAATGCAAGGGAAGCCTGCGGTAGCGGCGGTCCCGGCGGGACGCCCGGAGGGCGAGGAGCATACCCAGGACCAGGAGGGGGAGGGCCGCCAGACAGAGCAGGCCGCCGTTGCTCTGGAGAAAGAGGCGGTAGAAGCACAGCCGGCGCCCGCCCGCCGCCCAGAAGAGGAGCAGAAGGAGGAGAAACAGAATGCCGGTCAGGATGCCGGGGAGCAGGGCCTCCCGACGGTACCGTTCCCGCTCCAGGGCGGGGTCGGTCTGGAGCGGGACGGGATCCTGGCTGGGATGGGCGCGGTAGATCTTCATGCCGCCGGTCTGGGCCGCCAGAGACCAGCCGGCGTCGGCGGCCAACCGGTCATAGTCCCGCTGCCGCTCCGGGTCACGGAGGGACCAGTGGGCCACATCCACACAGTAGCGGGGCGGCGTGTCCTCCATTGGGACAAAACAGGCCGTGGGAAAGAACCCGGTCCGGATGCGGGTGAGCACCCAGCCCCGCTGTCCCTGATCTTCCAGCCAGCGCTGGGCCTCCGCCCGGTCCCGGACCCCAAAGCCAAAGTAGGCACGGCGCTCCCGAATCTTCATGAGGGCTCCTCCTCTCTCAGCACCCGCTCTCCGTCGGCCACCTGCCGGCGGAGCCGGTCGAACTCCTCCTCCAGTACCTTCCGCCCCTCGGCGGTGAGCCGGTAGCGCTTCCGGTTCTCCTCCTCTGCGGCGAGCTGGATAAGTCCCTCCTTTTCGAACCGGGCCAGCAGGGCATACAGAGTTCCCGCTCCGATGGCCACCCGCCCGCCGGTGAGCTCCGACACGTACTGCATGATGCCGTAGCCGTGGCGCTCCTTGGTCAGGGAAAGGAGGACATAGTACATCTGCTCCGTCAGGGTATCCAGCTTTTTCCGGGCCATGTCCTCACCTCCCAACTATATCGAATATCGTCATAATCATAGTATAACGATATTCGATATAAGTCAATAGAGAAGCGAAAAAAGCCCGGGCCCTTCTGAAAAGGGCCCGGGTGGAGCGGTACAGGTCAGGAACCGTAGGTCTTGAGGGCGGAGTGGAGGAGGAGACCGTCGTCGGTGGGGGAGAGGAGCAGCTCCAGGGTCATGCCGTAGGGCTTTGCCTGGAGTAGTGCTCGGTAGGTCCCGTCCTCCAGCAGCTCTAGGCTGCTGAGGGTGTAGACGTCCTCGGAGGTGGTAAAGGCACCGCACTCGGGGTAATAGCCGCCGCTTTTCAGTGGAAACTGTTCTGTCCCCTGGGCGGGGAGCTCTCCCTCATATCCGAAGAAACGGGCCAGGTAGTCGGCTACCGTCTGAGGCTCCATGATGTCGCCACCGCTGCATCCGGAGCGGTAGCACCAAAGCAGCACGTCGTCCCAGTCAGAGAGGAAGGCGCCGTTCTGGTAGTCGGGGAGGAAGCGGAGGATGTATTGCCGGGCGAAGTAGGAAAAATCATCCCTGAGCTGTGCTGTGAGCTCCACCGGGCCGGGGTCCTGCTCCGGCAGGGCGGCCAGCTCGTCGGAGACCTCCAGGGCACCATCGGCGGCGGTCGTCACCTTGATTCCGCTGGGGGTGGTGTAGCTGAGCCGGTGGGTGGACAGGGTTGTGGAGAAAGTGGCATCCGGGACAGGTTCCGGCGGAGTGCGGCTGGACCACAGCCCCAGGCCCGCGCCGAGACAGAAGGCAGCGCAGAGGGAGAGGGCCAGGGCGGGGCGCAGAAGGGACCGTCGAGGCTGCTGCCGGGGCACCGCCGACACGCCGCACAGGGTGTTGGGGTCGGTGCCCAAGGCGGCGGCGATGGAGAGGAGCATATCCAGGTCGGGAGCGGTCTGGTCCCGCTCCCAGTTGGAGACGGCCTGGCGGGTGACGGAGAGGGCCTGGGCCAGCTCCTGCTGGGAAAGACCGGCGTCCCGGCGCAGCTGGGCCAGACGGACGCCGAAGGATTCCGTTTGATTCATCATGGGAGCACCTCCTTGGTGCCAGTATAGCGCCTTCCGACACATTTTGAAAAGCAATTCCTGCAAAAACGGGGGGCAACGATCTGTTGCGGGGCGAAAAAAGGGCCGGACCGGGTCATAGGACCCGGCCCGGCCGTGAAAAATCGCATTGTCCGTCTGCACGTTGCACTACTTTGGTAGTCGTGCGCAGACGTTTCGTCCTAGAGTCACAATCAGAGCGGTAATAAAGCTCTTTTTGGTTCTTTTTCTCTCGAGAAAAAGAACGATCATTCGAGCACAGCGCCGCGGGCGGCGGAAGTGACCAGCTTGGCGTAGCGGCGGAGGTAGCCGGTCTGGACCCGAGGCTCGGGGCAGACCCACTTGGCCTTCCGCTCAGCCAGAGTGGCCTCATCCACCAGCACGTCGATCTTGCAGTTGGGGATGTCGATGGCGATGGTGTCGCCCTCCTCCACGAAGGCGATGGGCCCGCCCAGGGCGGCCTCGGGGGAGACGTGGCCGATGGAGGCGCCGCGGGTGGCGCCGGAGAAACGGCCGTCGGTAATGAGGGCCACGGACTTGTCCAGGCCCATGCCGGCGATGGCGGAGGTGGGGTTGAGCATCTCCCGCATACCGGGTCCGCCCTTGGGTCCCTCGTAGCGGATGACCACTACGTCGCCGGATTTGATCTTCCCCTCATAGATGGCCTGGATGGCGTCGTCCTCGGAGTCAAAGACCCGGGCGGGGCCGGTGTGGACCATCATCTCCTCGGCCACGGCGGACTGCTTGACCACGCAGCCCTCGGGGGCCAGGGAGCCCTTGAGGACGGCGATGCCGCCGTAGGGGGAGTAGGGGTTGTCGATGGGCCGGATGATCTCGGGGTCGGTGTTCTCCAGCCCTTCCAGGTTTTCGGCCACCGTCTTGCCGGTGACGGTGATGCCGGAGGTGTCCAGCAGGCCCTTCTTGGTGAGCTCCTTCATGACGGCGTAGACGCCGCCGGCCCGGTCCAGATCCTCGATGTAGGTGTTGCCGGCGGGGGCCAGGTGGCAGAGGTTGGGGGTCTTGCGGCTGATCTCGTTGGCCATGTCGAAGGAGAGCTCGATGCCGCACTCGTGGGCGATGGCGGGCAGGTGGAGCATGGAGTTGGTGGAGCAGCCCAGGGCCATGTCCAGGGTCTCGGCGTTGTGGAAGGCGGCCTCGGTCATGATGTCCCGGGGCTTGATGTCACGCTTCACCAGCTCCATGATCTGCATGCCGGTGTGCTTGGCCAGCCGCAGCCGGGCGGACATGACGGCGGGGATGGTGCCGTTGCCCCGGAGGGCCATGCCGATGCCCTCGGTGAGACAGTTCATGGAGTTGGCGGTGTACATGCCGGAGCAGGAGCCGCAGGTGGGGCAGGCGTTGTTCTCATAGTCCTCCACGCCGGCCTCGTCCAGCTTACCGGCCTTGTAGGCGCCCACCGCCTCAAACATATGGGAGAGACAGGAGCGGCGGCCGTCGTTGAGGCGACCGGCCAGCATGGGCCCGCCGGAGCAGAAGATGGTGGGGATGTTCAGCCGGGCGGCGGCCATCAGCAGGCCGGGCACGTTCTTGTCGCAGTTGGGGATCATCACCAGGCCGTCGAACTGGTGGGCCAGGGCCATGGCCTCGGTGGAGTCAGCGATGAGCTCACGGGTAACCAGAGAGTACTTCATGCCGATGTGGCCCATGGCAATGCCGTCGCACACGGCGATGGCGGGGAACTCGATGGGCGTGCCGCCGGCCATGCGGATGCCGGCCTTCACGGCCTCGGCGATCTTGTCCAGATTCATGTGGCCGGGGACGATCTCGTTCTGGGAGCAGACCACGCCGATGAGGGGCCGCTCCAGCTCCTCCTTGGTGTAGCCTAGAGCGTAAAAGAGGGAGCGGTTGGGGGCGCGTTCCACCCCTTTGGTCACGTTATCACTGCGCATGAAACATTCCTCCTCAGCGTTGTATTATCACGCTTGCATTGTCTGACAATATATTATAAGATAGAGGTGTAAATGTCAAGGAAAAAAGGAGGCGGGGACATGGAGAAAAAGAGCCTGGCCCAGCAGACGGCGGAGGGGCTGTACGCCCGGATCGTGGCAGAGGGCCGGCCCGGGCCGGGGGAGAAGCTGCCCAACGAGCTGGAGCTCTCCCAGGAGCTGGGGGTGAGCCGGACCACCCTGCGGGAGGCCATCCGGGCCCTGGTGACACAGGGTGTGCTGGAGGTCCGGCGGGGAAAGGGCACCTTCGTGTCGGAGCAGGTGGGGGAGATCGAGGACTTCGGCTTCGGCAGCCTGGAGCGGGTAAAGGGCCAGCTCCGGGACCTCTTCGAGCTGCGGAGCATCTTCGAGCCCCAGGCGGCCAAACTGGCCTGCCTCCGGGCCACCGAAGAGGAGCTCTCTGACATTTTGGAAAAGGGAGCGGCGGTGGAGGACTGCATCCGAGCGGGGCAGGACCGGGTGGAGGCCGACGGGGCCTTCCACGCCGCCATTGTCCGGGCCACCCACAATGAGTTCATGGTGCGGCTGCTGCCCCTCATCCACCGGGCGGTCTACACGGCGGTGGGGACGGGGGAGCACGGGGAGCGGCTGGCGGCGGACACTCTCCGGGACCACGCCCTGCTGCTGGAGTTCTTCCAGCGCCGGGACGGCTCCGGGGCCGAGTACGCCATGGCCATCCACATGCGCCACGCCATGGACGAGATGGGGCTGGAGCGGCCGGAGGACGGTTGACAAAACGTGGGGGAGCTGGCATGATAAAGGGGAAGCATCCGACGTGAGATAGGAGGGACGCCCATGATCCTACCGTGGAACCGCAGTGAGCTGGCCATCGTGTTCAACATGGAGCAGTGCAATGCCATCACCGACGCCCTGGAGCAGGCGGGGATCGGCTGCCACGTCAAGGCGAGGGACCGGACCTCGCCTGGCCTGAGCATGGGGAGCCGGGAGCGGAGCGGCACTCTGTTCCAGGAGCACCGTTGGATGTACACCATCTATGTCCTGCGCCGGGACCTCCCGGCCGCTCAGGCGGCCACAGGGCTCAGCCCCATCCGGTGACGGAGCGGGCGGGTCCGCGCAGAGCGCGGACCCATATTTTTGCAGCGCCGCAAAGCATTGGGCCCCAGGGACTCTACCGCTGGTCGGTTGACGGGAGGCCGCCTTCCGGCTAGGATGGGAGAAAAGGAGGGACCCAGATGCAAGAGATCGATAAGGCGCGCTTCGGCGCCTTTCTGGCCCGGCTGCGGAAGGAGAAGGGCATGACCCAGCGGGAGCTGGCCGACCGGCTCCATGTGTCGGACAAGGCGGTGAGCAAGTGGGAGCGCGCCCTGAGCCTCCCCGACGTCTCCCTGCTCATCCCCCTGGCCGACTGCCTGGGGGTGAGCGTCACCGAGCTGCTCCGGGGTGAGCGGACCGAGCGGGAAAGCCTGCCGGTGACAGAGGTGGAGGCCCTGGTAAACGCCTCTCTGCGCCTCACCGGGGAGGAGCGGGAGGCCGATGGTGTCCGCCGCCGTCGGAAGCTGGCCTTCGGGCTCTGTGCTCTGGCGGGATTGGCACAGACCGCCGCCCTGCTGACCGTGGGGGGCTTTGACTGGGCGGCACTGGAGGACAGCGTGCTTCTGGTAGAGGGGCTGTGCCTCCTCTTCGGGGCCTGGCTGTGCTTTGGGGCTAAGGAGCGGCTGCCCGCCTATTATGACTAGAACAGGATCAGCGCGTACAGCGACGGACCCTTCCGCATAAATCTGCCGGGGGTGCGTTTCAACAACAGCAACTGGCCCCACATCCTCAGCGCCATGCGGGGATGGCTGCTGGGCGTCATGGCGGTCTTTCCCGCCCTGTGGTGGGCCGTCCACCGAATTTGGGGCGTGCCTCCGGAGGCCGTGGAGCTGGCCCTGCCCTTGCTCTCTGTCCTGGGTGTGCTGGCTGCCGCCATGGTGGCCGGGAAGCGGTACGAGTAGCGGCGGGCGAAAAAATCAGAGGACAGGGGAGCAAACTATGCCGGCAAACACAAAAACCATGATTGCTGAGACCTTTTTCAATATGGCCAAAGGGAAGAGCATCGATAAGATTACAGTGACCGATCTGGTGGAGCGCTGCAAGATATCCCGACAGACCTTTTACTACCACTTCAAGGACATCATGGACGTGCTGGAGTGGGGCATGGGGGAAACGGCGGAACGAACCCTGGTACGGAGCCTGGAGGCGTCTTCGGATCGGGAGGCCATGGGGATCTTCGTATCCATGATGGTGGAGAACCGAGGGTTTCTCCGTCGGCTGCTCAACTCCCAGCACCGGGAGCAGATTGAGCGGATCATCGTGGAGGGCCTTCGGACCTATCTGCAAAAGGCCTACCAGCTGCGGGCGCCCCGGCATACCATTGACCACACCGACCTGGGGCTGCTGCTGGATTTCTGCGCCTACGGCCTGGCCGGGATCCTGTTCCAGGTGGGCCAGCAGGAGCAGGTGGACGAAAAGCTGCTCACAGATCAGCTCTACCGCATGCTGACCGGCAGGTTCTTTACCCCCTCCCTAGAAAGACCTTAGGAAACAAAGCAACCGGACTGTCCCTTTTTTGGACAGTCCGGTCTTTTTGTCTGTACAAAAGTCGAAAAGTGTCAGTGGCGCAGCGGGGAGAGACCTGTTATAACCTGAAAGTGGAGTTTTGTA
>NZ_CALXEE010000065.1 GCF_944387245.1 uncultured Intestinimonas sp.
TTTATCCTGTTTGGACAAACGGCTCAGGCTTTACTGGCCTTCTTGGCGGCCTTTTCAGCTTTCCGCGCTTTCTTGGCGGCCTGGATGGAGGCCCGCCACTGACGGCCATAGGCCCGGACGTCATCCAGCGCATAGCGGCGGGAGGTCATGTGGCGGTAGCGGTTGCGGAACCGGCGGCTCATGTGCTCTGCACGCTCCAGCAGTTCGTCGTAATCGGACATCAGTCGATCCAGCCGCTGGGCATTGGCAGGGGAGAGATTCTCCCGGACGTCATCCAGCCGGGCACGCAGCTCCTCGCCCACCACTTCCAGGTTGTCGCCCAGATCGGCCCGGGCCAGGGCCATCTGGAGCCGCAGTTCGTCGCCGGCGGTCTGGAGCCGGTCCATGGCCTTGGTAACCAGGGCCAGCTTCCGGATGGTGGTGACGGTATCCACCAGCAGCAGGGAGAAACAGGCGCCGCAGGCGGTGTATTGGAGCCAGTCGGGCATCCGGGCAAAGAGCCGCGCCACCGGAGGGTGAATGAGAAAGACGGCCACATAGGACATGATACCCCAGAAGAGGCTCACTTCCAGGCACACCCGGCCCTTGATGTTGAACCGGCGGTCACTGTAATCCCAGTATTTGATATGGGTGGTGGTCTCCAGAAACCAGCCTACAAAGTATTCCCAGGCCGTCATGACGATGACAGCCACGAAGTAAAAGACCACCAGATTATCCTTGAAGGGGGCGAAAAAGAGGACCATCAGCAGGAAGCCTACCCCGTAGATGGGGCAGACCGGTCCGTACAGAAAGCCTCGGGGGACGTAGTGTCGCTCCTTGATGGAACAGTAGCAGGTCTCCCACAGCCAGCCGCAGAAGGAGTAGAAGATAAAATAGAGGAACAGCAGGGTAATGGGCTGTCCCATCAGTGTTGGCATCTCCAATCAGCTCTGCTCCTTTCCGTCGAAGTCGGTGAGCAGCACATCCAGCACGCCGTTGTAGATCTGCTCAGGGTGAGCTTTGAACTGTTCAGCCAGACGGTCGCACTGCTGCTCGGTGGCAGCCAGCATCTCAATGGTGAGGAGATTGCCGTGTTCATCGTCCAGAGCCATCACCAGGGTGAAGGTGCCGTCCCCACGGGGAATGCGCTCGGAGCGGACCTGGGCGTCCCGGCGCAGCCGGCTGTTGAGCTTGGCCACATTCTTGTCGCATTTGACCCGGATGGAGTAGGGGAGGCTGCTCTCACAGATGGCGCCATTTTTCCGGCCCTTTTCCGTGATGGAGTAGAGGTCGTCCTCCAGCAGCAGATGTTCGGTGTCCACCAGCTCGTGGACGGCCTCGGCAAAGGCAAAATAGTCCACTCCCTCGTCGCACATGGTGAGGTCGGTCAGGGTGGGCATGTCGATGGGTGCCACCACACGGGACATGATGTAAAGCACCAGGAATTTGATGTCCAGCTTATCGTGGATGAATCCGACGCGAGCCATGGCGTACCTCCTTGCTTGGCCGGAGCAGTGCTCCGGATGGGGAGCGGGCCGAGATGGCCCACCCTAACAATATATTATACCGAAAAAGCAAGACCGGAACAAGAGTGAATTTTGCCCGAAGGCTGTCGAGGCGGCGGTTGACAGGGGGAAGGGGCGGGGGTAAGATGAGAGTACCATACTGGATGGAGGCGACGATATGAGAGGACCTGTCCTGTCAGCTTTGTGCCTGACCGCCCTGCTGTGTCTCACCGCCTGCGGAGTCGGAGAGAGTGAGCCCTCTCCCACACCTGCACCGGTGCATACCTCACCGCCGCCCATGGCCACTGTGACGCCCACGCCCACTCCGTACAACGGTCCCGTCAACCCCCTCAGTGGGATGCCCGCCGATGCCGAGACCGCCGCCCGGCGGCCGGTGGCTATCATGCTCAACAATCTGAAGCAGGCCCTGCCCCAGTTAGGCCAATCCCAGGCGGACATCATTTATGAGGTGGTGGCTGAGGGCGGCATTACCCGGATGCTGGGGGTGTATCAGTCGGTAGAGGACGTGGGTATGATCGGGTCCGTCCGCTCCGCCCGGCCCTATTACATCGAGCTGGCCCTGGGCCATGATGCCCTTTTCATCCACGCCGGCGGCAGTGAGCAGGCGTACAGCGACCTGCGGAGCTGGGATGTGGATCACTTCGATGCTGTCCGGGGACCCTATCTGGGCAAGAACCCTGAAAGCAATATGATGTGGCGGGACGCCGACCGCCGGAGGGAGAATGGCTATGAGCACAGTGTGGTGGCCACCGGGGCCTCCATCCTAGCCAACCTTCCGGAAGGACTCCGCCTGGAGCATGAGGAGGGCTACGATGCCGGCCTGATCTTTGCCGATGACGGCACCCCGGCCGGGGGGAGCCCGGCGTCGGTGGTGACGGTGCCCTTCTCCAATTATAAGACGGGAATCTTTGTCTATGACAAGGACCAGAAGGCCTATCTGGTGGAGGAGTATGGTATCCCCTATGTGGATGACAACACGGGAGAGCAGGTAGCGGTGACCAACGTCATCGTGGTGTGGACCCGCTGCCGCTATACCGGGGACAGCCTGGGCCATATGGATGTGGATGTGGTAGGCGAGGGAGAGGGCTGGTTTGCCTGCGGCGGCTTGGCTGTCCCCATCCGCTGGAGCAAGCCAGACCGGGAGAGCCCCTTGACCTATACCACCCAGGACGGCGCTCCTCTGGTCCTGGGCCGGGGACACACCTATGTGAACATCGTTGCGACAGATGCCGCAGTCACCATGGAGTAGGAGACAGAAAAAAGTCCGCCGTTTGGAGAAACGGCGGACTTTCTGCGCCTTACCGGTGCCCCAGGAGCCGCTGGGCCAGGGCGGAGAACAGACTCTTCCGGGCGGCGGGAGCGGGGGCGGCAGGCCCTTCCAGAGGCTCCTTGGCGGTGGCCTCGGCCATAAAGACGGCCTGGGCGTCCACCGGGGGCTCCCCGTGGTCGGGGACGTGGAAGTAGTGGCCGTCGGAGCCCATGATGCGGGCCTTCACGTTGTCAGAGCAGAGAACTTCCACATAGTGGCGGATCTGCTCCCGGATGGAGCGGTCCAGGATGGGACAGGCGATTTCCACCCGGTGCTCCGTATTCCGGGTCATAAAGTCGGCGGAGCCGATGTAGACCTTGGCGTCGTCACCGGTGCCGAAAACGAAGATACGAGGGTGCTCCAGGAATCGGCCTACGATGGAAAAGACTTTGATGCGGTCGGTTTTTCCGGGAACACCGGGGCGAAGACAGCAGATGCCCCGAATATTCATGGTGATGTCCACCCCGGCCTGGCTGGCCTCGGAGAGTTTATCGATGAGTTCCCGGTCTGTGACCGAGTTGCACTTGATGAAGATGCGGGCCTTTTGACCGGCCTTTGCCTTGGCGATCTCCCCATCAATAAGGGCCATGAGCCGGGGTTTGAGACTGTGGGGCGCTACCAGCAGGAGGCGGTACTCCCCGTCCAGATTGGCAGTGGAGATATTTTGGAAGAAGGCGGCGGCGTCGGCGCCGATGGCGGGATTGGCCGTCATCAGGGAGAGATCGGTATAGAGTTTGGCCGTCTTTTCGTTGTAGTTGCCGGTACCCACCTGGGTGATCTGCTGAATGTGCCCCCGCTCCCGGCGGGTGATGAGACAGATCTTGGAGTGGACCTTGAAGCCCTCAAAGCCGTAGATGACGGTGCAGCCTGCCTCCTCCAGCCGCTCCGCCCACTGGATGTTGTTCTGTTCGTCGAACCGGGCCCGCAGCTCCATGAGTACCGTCACATCCTTGCCGTTCTCAGCGGCGGCGGCCAGGTATTCGATGAGTTTGGCCTTGGAGGCCAGGCGGTAGATGGTGATCTTGATGGAGAGGACAGCGGGGTCGTTGGCGGCCTCCTTCACCAGGCGCAGGAAGGGGTCCATGGAGTGGAAGGGATAGAAGAGGAGAACGTCGTGGCGGAGGAGTTGGGGGATGATCTTCTCCCCGCGGATCAGACCGGCGGGCGCCTTGGGGGAGAAGGGGGGATAGCACAGGGCCGCCCTGCTCTCCTCGGGCAGCAGCCCCTCCAAAGCGTAGACATAGCTGAGAACCAGGGGGGACTTGGAGCGAAAGACCTGGGCGGGGGTGAGTTCCAGCCGCTGGCACAGATATTCCACCAGGGCGTCGCTGGCTGTACCCTGAATCTCCAGCCGCACCGGGGCCAGCCGGGAGCGCTTTTTGAGCACCTTACGCATGTGCTGGCGGTAGTCGTCGTTGACGTCGTAGTCCTCGTCCTCGGGCGAGATGTCGGCGTTCCGGGTCACCGAGATCACTGCCCGACTCACCACCTGGTACTGGTCAAAGATCTCCTCCACATGGGCCTGAACGATCTGTTCGGTGAGGATGTAGCGCACCCCACGCTCGCTCAAGCGCAGGTAGGGGGGAAGGCTCCGGGGAATGGGTACCACGCCGAAGGAGGTCTCCCCGCCCCGGCGCAGCTCCACGGCGATGTTGAGGGACTTGCTGGGCAGGTGGGGGAAGGGGTGGAGGGTGTCCACCACCTGGGGGGAGAGGATGGGCAGGATGTAGTCCCGAAAATAGCGGTCGCACTGTTTGCGCTCCTTCACATCCAGCTCGGAGAGGGAGAGGGAGCAGATATTGCAGGTCCGCAGCCGGGTCTCCAGCTGTGCCATCAGCTTGTCCCGCTGTTTGTAGAGGGGGCCCACCGCTGCGAAGATGGCGTCCAGCTGCTGGGCGGGAGTGAGGCCGCTCTTGTTGTCCACGTGGGTCTTCTTCACCAGAGTGAGGTCATAGATAGACCCCACCCGGATCATAAAGAACTCGTCCAGGTTACTAGTGAAGATAGCGGCGAATTTGAGCCGTTCAAAGAGGGGGACGGACTCGTCCCTAGCCTCCTCCATGACCCGCTCGTTGAAGCGGAGCCAGGAGAGCTCCCGCTCCTGGGTGAAGCTGTAATCGTAATGTTGGTCAGACATGTTCCAGTTCCTCTCAGATTTTTAGGACACGGTCCATAAGGTAGCCTTCCCGAACACCGGCGGCAGAGGCCTCCACCGTCTCTACGCCGCAGGTCTTGACGATGGCGTTGAGGATGATGAGGCCGGGGAGCAGGGTGTGGACCCGGTCAGGGGCGGAGCGGAGCAGCTGGCGCAGGGTATCCCGGCCCCCTTTTTTCAGCAGCTTGTAGAGGTCCTTGAGCTCCTGGGCGGACATGGTCCGCAGCTCCGGGTCCCGCCCATAGACGTCGTTGCACAGCTTGGCCACGGCCCGGACGGTACCGCCTACGCCGCACAGGTGTTTGCGCCGGATCTGGACGGCACCGGCCTTCTCCAGCTGTTCGTTGACGAAACGGCGCATTTCCCGGCACTCGTCGGCGGTGGGGAATAGACCATCGGTGAACCGGGTATAGAGGGAGAGAGAGCCCACTGGTAGGGAGCAGGCCGAGGAGATGGACATATCCTCATAGCTCACCAGCTCAAAGGAGCCGCCGCCGATGTCGGCCAGCACGCCGGTGCTCACCCCGCCGGGCAGGACGGCGCCGCGGAAGGAGAGGGCGGCCTCCTCATCGCCGGAGAGGACCTCCACCTGGATGCCGGTGACATCCCGGATGGTCTCCACCGCCTCAGCGGTGTTGAAGATGTTCCGGAGGGAAGCGGTGGCAAAGACATGCATGTGGGAGACGCTGAAGTTGTCCAGCAGAGCGCGGTAGCCCGCCAGGGTCCGACAGGCTACCAGGATGCCGCTGTCGGAGAGGACCCCCTCCTGGACATAGCCGGCAAGTCCTGCCATGGTCTTTTTGTGCATGAGCAGGCGGAACTGACCCTGATCGCAGTGGTAGATGGACAGACGGATGGTGTTGGAGCCGAGGTCTACGATACCGCAGAGCATAGGGGATCCCCGCTTTCTTGAGATTCTTATCGCATATTGTACTCGTTTTCTTCCGCTGGCGCAACGTAATTACGAAGATTTTACATCTCCGCACGGCCCTTCCTTACCGCCCTGGTCACGACATATGGCAATGAGCCCCAACTGATCGCCCAAAACGGTAAAGAAAGCGGCCATCACACCCAATTCATCGGTGCTCCGTCCCTGAGCGAGGCGGATGGCTGCCGTCACAGCCAGCAAGGCCAATTCCTCTCCGCCCTTTCCAGAACCACCACCTCGGCAGCACCCCATTTGCTCCACCTCTCTTTCCTTTCCTTTAAGATATGTAGACGGCAACTAAGGCATGTGATAAAATAAACCAATATGTTCTGGAGCGGAGTGCCCAGAGTGTACAGGAGGTTTGCCATATGGAACGAAGAGCGCAGAAGAAGTTGGGCGTAGAGCCGTCCCTGCTGGGTTTTGGATGCATGCGGTTTCCCACCCTGGAGGACGGTGCCATCGACGAGGAGCAGGCCATGGCCATGCTGGACCGGGCCTATCAGAGCGGGGTCAACTACTTTGACACCGCCTATTTTTATCACAACGGCAAGAGCGAGGCGTTTATGGGCCGGGCCCTGGCGCACTACCCCAGAGAGAGCTATTATCTTACCTCCAAGCTGCCCACCACACTGATCCACTCCCTGGAGGATGCCAAGCGGATCTACGCCGAGCAGCGGGAACGGCTCCAGAAGGACTATCTGGACTTTTACCTCCTCCATAACCTCAACGGCGCCCGATGGCACGAGATGCTGGACACCGGCGTAGTGCACTGGTGCCTGGAGCGGCAGGCGGCGGGGGACTTTAGGCACTTCGGCTTCTCCTTCCATGGAAGCTATGAGGAGTTCCGCGAGATCCTTACGGCGCGGAGCTGGGACTGCTGCCAGATCCAGCTCAACTACATGGACACCGAAGAGCAGGCCGGGCTTCAGGGCTACCGCCTTACCGAGGAGTTGGGGGTTCCCCTCATCATCATGGAGCCGGTCAAAGGCGGCTCTCTGGCAGCGCCTCCGGCAGATGTGATGGATGTTTTTACCGCGCTCCGTCCCAAGGCGTCGGCCTCCTCCTGGGCCCTCCGGTGGGTGGCCAGTCTGCCCAACGTTATGACCGTCCTCTCCGGCATGTCCACCATGGGCCAGGTGGAGGACAACCTGGCCACCTTCAACGCCTTCCAGCCCCTGAGCGAGGAAGAGCGGGCGGCGGTGGAGCAGGCGGCGAGCCTCTTCCGCCAAAAGGTCCGCAACGGATGCACCGGCTGCCGGTACTGCATGCCCTGTCCGGCAGGAGTGGACATCCCCGGCACCTTCCGGCTGTGGAATGACTGGGCTATGTACCAGAACCGGGAGCGGGCCCGGTTTAAATGGAAGGATATGGACGAGGAGGAACGCCCCCGGAACTGCGTGGGCTGTGGCGCCTGCGAGGAAAAGTGCCCCCAGAGCCTTTCCATCCGAGCGGATCTGGTCCGGGCCGAAGGGGAGCTGGAGAAGCTGTGAGCACGGAGCAGAGAGATCGCCTGGAGTTGATCCCGCCGGATGAGTGCTGGGCGGCGGCGGTCTGGGCGTATAAAACCGAATTTGAGGAATGGGGCGACCACCTGGACGGCACCGCCGACCTGGGTGCGGCGGCAGACTTCCCACACTGGCTGGCCGATCTCCGAGCGGATGCCGGTCCCGATACGGTGCGGCCCGGGCGGGTGCCCGCCGACACCTTCCTGGCCGTTCGCCGGTCCGACCGCAGGCTGGTGGGCATGGTCAACATCCGCCATGCGCTCAATGACTACCTCTTTCAGTTCGGTGGTCACATCGGCTACAGCGTCCGGCCCGGAGAGCGCCGGAAGGGATATGCCAAGGAGATGCTGAGGCTGGCGCTGAGTAAATGTAAAGAATTACAACTTGACCGTGTTCTGGTAACCTGCGACAGCGAAAACGAGGCCTCCGCCCGGACCATCCGGTCAGGCGGCGGGGTCCTGGAGAATCGGGTCCCCGAGGGGGATAGGTTCACAGAACGGTATTGGATTGAGGTGGGTTTATGAAAAATCTGCTGGAACAGCTGGAAGGTTACACGCCCTGGAACGAACAGGAGGAGCGGGACCGGGCGGTGCTGATGAGCATGCTCAGGTCCGGGCAGGACCTGTGGACCCGGGAGAACGAGACGGCCCACTTCACCGCTTCAGCCTGGGTCACCGACCCCACCCGGACCAAGGTCCTCATGTGCTATCACAACATCTATGACTCCTGGTCCTGGCTGGGGGGACACGCCGACGGGGACCGGGATCTCCTGGGGGTGGCCCTCCGGGAGGTGGGGGAGGAGAGCGGCCTTACATCGGTGCGTCCGGTGTCGGAGGACCTCTTTTCCCTGGAGATCCTGACGGTGGACGGCCATGAAAAACGAGGGCGGTATGTGCCCTCCCACCTCCATCTCAACGTCACCTATCTGCTGCAGGCCGACGACGCCGAGCCCCTGGCGGTCAAGCCGGACGAGAACAGCGCCGTGGGCTGGTTTGGGCTGGCCGAGGCGGTGGCGGCCTCCTCGGAGCCCTGGTTCCGGGAGCGAATCTATACCAAGCTCAACGCCAAGCTGCGTGCCCGTGTCAACTGAAGCAAAACAGAGGACCCCGTTGTCTCGAGAAGAGACGGCGGGGTCCTCTGCCGCATAGGATAGGACGGCGGGGACCGTCCGGTCCCTGGCCCATCATCTTTGTGGAATGGAGCTGTGAGCATGGGAAAACAGCTTTCGATGGATCATTTGCCCGAGGGCGTCCGGGCCCAAGTAGTGGAGGTGGGCGGAGAGGGTGCCATGCGGCGACGTCTCCTGGACCTGGGGCTCATCCCCGGCACCTGGGTGACCTGCCGGGGCAGGGCGCCCGCCGGCGACCCCGGCGCCTACGCCTTCCGGGGCTGTGTGGTGGCCCTGCGGGCCAAGGACGCCGCCGCAGTGGCCCTGGAGCCGGAGGGTGCGTTGTGACCGGCGGGGCATTTTGGCTGGAGCGGCGGCCGGGAGAGCGGGTGGTGGCCCTGACGGGCAGCCCCAATGTGGGCAAATCCACCCTCTTCAATGCCCTTACCGGTCTCCGGCAGCACACCGGCAACTGGCCGGGAAAGACCGTGACGGGGGCCACCGGCCGCCATGTCCGCCGCGGTCAGGATTACTTATTGGCCGACCTGCCCGGTACTTACTCCCTCCTGGCCAAATCCCCGGAGGAGGCCGCCGCCCGGGACCTGCTGTGCTTCGGCGGGGCGGACGCCGCGGTGGTGGTGTGCGATGCCGGAGCGCTGGAGCGGAGCCTGGGGCTGGTGCTCCAGGTGCTGGAGGTCCAGCCCAGAACCGTGGTGTGCGTCAATCTGATGGACGAGGCCCGGAAAAACGGCCTGGAAGTGGACCTGGCCGGACTCTCGACCCGGCTGGGGGTGCCGGTGGTGGGCACCTCCGCCGGGCGGCGGGAGGGCCTGGAGCCCCTCATGGCGGCGGTGGAGGCCGTCATCGAGGGCCGGGCGGAGCTTCACCCGGCATCGGCGGCATATCCGGCGGCGGTGGAGGCCGCCGCCGCCCTGGTGGAGGGCGCGGTGGGGGAGACGGGCCTTCCCGGGAAATGGGTGGCCCTCTCCCTGCTGGAGGGGGAACCCGGCCTGATGGACAGCATGAAGGCCGCCCTGGGCCGGGACCTGCGGGAGGAGAGAGAGGTGGCTGTCGCCCTGGCGGAGGCATGGAAGGTATTGAAGGAGGCCGGACTCACAGGGCCGGCCTTCCAGGAGGCGGTGGCAGCCGCCCAGATCCGCCGGGGGACAGAGCTGGCCCGGGAGACGGTAAAGGGTCTCGGCGGCGGACCAAAGTGGGGCCGAAAGCTGGACCGTCTCCTCACCGGGCGGTTCACCAGCGTCCCCGCTATGCTGGCGCTGCTGGCTCTGGTGTTCTGGATCACCATTGCCGGGGCCCAGGTGCCCTCTGACCTGCTGTCAAAGGGCCTCTTTTGGGTCCAGGACCGGCTCACCGACCTTTTTATGTATCTGGGCGCTCCTGACTGGCTCCACGGTGCCCTGGTGCTGGGGGCCTACCGAACCCTGGCCTGGGTGACGGCGGTGATGCTGCCCCCCATGGCTATTTTCTTTCCCCTCTTTACCCTGCTGGAGGACCTGGGCTACCTGCCCCGGGTGGCCTTTTTGCTGGACCACGCCTTTCAGAAGGCAGGTTCCTGCGGCAAACAGGCCCTCACCATGTGAAGCAGCCCCGATGGGATGCCAAAATGAAAGGACGCCCCGGACCGTATGTGGTCCGGGGCGCTGTCTTTCTCAAAGGGCCTGGGTGCGGGTGCACAGCCGCTCCAGCAGGGGGGCGCTGTGGCTGACGATGAGGAGCCCCAGGTTCCGGCGCTCCGCCTCCTCCAGAAGGAAGGACCATATCTGGGCCTGGGTGATGAGGTCCAGCATGGCGGAGAGCTCGTCGCACAGGAGGAAACGGGTGGCGGGCCCCAGGGCCCGGGCCACGCAGAACCGCTGGAGCTCGCCGCCGGATAGCTCGGAGGGATAGCGGGTGAGCCAGCCGGGCTCGATGTGGAGGCCGGTGAGGACCCGCTCCTCCACCGCCCAGCCCTCGGCCAGGGTGGCGCCCAGGGTGCGCAGGGGGTCCACCACCAGCTCGGGGTGCTGCCACACCATCTGTACCGGGCAGTAGCCCCGGTAAGTGGAGAGGGGCTTGCTGTCCAGGAGCACTTCACCGGCGTCGGGCCGGTCGTAGCCCGCCAGAAGCCGGCACAGGGTGGTCTTGCCCCGGCCGGAGGGACCGGTGACACCCAACCGCTCTCCGCTTTGAAGGGTGAGGTCCAGATGTTCGATGACGGCGGAACCCTTGGGATGGTAGCGGAAGGTGAGATCTTTGGCTTCCAGGATCATGAGGCATTCCCCCTCTCCGGGTGGAGGCAGCGGACGAAACCGCCGTCCAGGGGGCGGTAGGGCACCTCTCCACCGCACTCCGCCGTACACTTAGGACACCGGGGGGCGAAGGGACAGCCCTCCGGCAGGGCGCCGGGGTAGGGTTGTGTGCCGGGAATGGGGTGGAAGCCGTGCTGGGGGAGGGCCCGCCACAGGGCACGGGTGTAGGGGTGGCGCAGGTCCTCCAGCTGGTCAAAGTCCCCGGCGGGGGCCTCCTCCACCGTCTCACCGGCGTAGAACACGGCCACCTTGTCGGCGATGGTGAGGGCCAGCTCCAGGTCGTGGGTGATGAGGAGAACCCCGGCTCCGGCGTCGGCCAGCTCCCGGAAGTGGCCCAGAATGCGGCCTGCCGCCCGGACGTCCAGGCCGGGGGTGGGCTCGTCGGCGATGACCAGGGCGGGGGAGGCGGCCACGGCGGTGGAGATGAGGACCCGCCGGGCCATGCCGCCGGAGAGCTGGAAGGGGTAGAGCCCTTCGGTCTCCGGCCCCAGGCCGTACCGGTCCAGTACGGCCCGGACGGCTTTTTTGTCCCGTCCCACCTGGGGGCCCACCTTCCGGAGGGGGTCCAGATAGCTCACCGACTGGGGCACCAGTACGATCTCCCGCCCCCGGAGGGCGGCGGCCCGCTGCGGAGTGAGGGGGGCGCCGTCATAGGTGATGGTCCCCTCCATGTGGGCGTTGTAGGGGAGGATGCCCAGGATGCCGTGGGCCAGCAGACTCTTGCCCGAGCCGCTGGAGCCCACCACCGCCGCCACCTGCCCCCGGTCAATGGTGAGGTCCAAGTCCCGGATGGCGGGGAGGATGCGGCGGCGGGTGCCCCGGTCATACTGAATAAAGGAGATGGAGAGGTGCTCCACGGATAAAAGGGGGGTCATGGGCAAGCCTCCTTGTTCATTGATGGATGGTGGCCGGGTCCAGGATACGGCGGAGCCGGTCCCCCAGCAGGGCGAAGAGGGCCACCGTGGCCACCAGGGCCAGGCCGGGGAAGAAAGCCAGCCACCACTTGCCGGTGGTGAGGTAGCTCATGCTCTCGGAGAGGATGACGCCGATGGCGGGCTGCTCCGAGGAGAGGCCGAAGCCCAGAAAGGTGACGCTGGCCTCGTGGAGGATGGCGTGGGGGAAGAGGAGGATGAGGCCGGTGAGGAACTGGGGCAGCAGGTGGGGGAGCAGGTGATCCCGGGCCACCTGGAGCTTGGTGCGGCCCAGCTTTTCCGCCATCAGTACGTAGGGGGCGCCCCGGAGCTGGAGAACCTCGCCCCGGAGGAGCCGGGACAGGGAGGTCCAGTGGCTCAGGGACACACCGGCCACCACGCCCACAAAGCCTTTGCCAAAGGCCAGGGAGATGAGCATGACCAGCAGGATGTGGGGGATGCCCATGACCAGGTCGATGCACCAGGAGAGGACGGCGTCCACCCGGCGGCCCAGGGTGGCGGCGGCGGTTCCTACCGCCAAGGCTACCACGGCGCTCACCGCCGCCGTCAGCACCCCGATGCGGATGCTCAGGGAGAGACCGGTGAGGGTGCGGGAGAGCATGTCCCGGCCCATCCAGTCGGTGCCGAAGGGGTAGGCCAGACAGGGCGCCAGGTTTTTGCGGGAGAAGTCGGTGACCACGGCGGCGTCGGCGAGGAGGAGCCCGGCCACGGTCACGGCCAGCAGGACCAGGGCGGCGAAGGCGGAGAGAAGCAGAGCCCGCTGCCGCTGGTTGAGGAGACGGCCCATGCTATGCGCCTCCTTTCCGGCTGTGGGCCCGAACCCTGGCCCGGATCTTGGGGTCCACCACGCCGTAGAGCAGGTCGGCGATGAGGTTGCCGCCGAAGACCAGGGCGGCGCTCACAACGGTAACCCCCAGCAGCAGGGGGAGGTCGCTGCCCAGTCCCGCCGTCACGGCGCACTGGCCCAGTCCCTGGTAGGAGAAGACCTGTTCCACCAGCACCGAGCCGCCGAAGATCTCGCTGATGGACCCGAACTGAAGGGTGATGGCGGGAAGGGCCATGTTCCGGAGGCCGTGATGCCAGAGAATGGAGATGGTGGTCTCCCCCCGGGCCCGGGCAAAGAGGACGTAGTCCGACTCAAGCACGTCACAGAGCTTTTCCCGGGTGTGGAGGGTCATGTTGGCAAGGCCGGTGACGCTGAGGGTGATGGCGGGGAGGATGGCGTGGCGGAGCCGGTCAGCCAGGGTGACGGCGCTGGCCTGGGCACCGATGGGGGCGGAGAGGCCGATGGGCAGCCAGCCCAGCCACACGGAGAAGACCATGAGGAGGAGGATGGCCAGCCAGAAGGTGGGGGTGCTGGAGATGAGGAGGCACCAACTCCGGATGAGCCTGTCAGGCCAATGGCCCCGGCAGGCGGCGGCCACGGCGCCCAGCAGCAGGCCCAGCACTCCGGAGAGGACCCAGGCGGCGGCCATAAGCCATAAAGAGTTCTTGAGCCGCTCCGCCAGGACCTGGGTAACAGGGACACGGTAGAGGAGGGAGGTCCCCAGATCCCCGTGGAGGACGTCGGTGAGCCAGCCCAGGTACCGCTCCAGAGGCGGGTCGTTGACCCCCCAGTAGTCCTCCAGCTGGGCGATCTGTTCCTGGCTCATGGTACCCAGTGCGGCCTGACCCACGTTGGTCTGTAAGGGGTCCAGGGGGGAGGCCGACATGAGGAGAAAGGCCGCCAGGCTCACACCCAGCAGGAGGAGTACCATGCGCAGGAGCTTTTTGCCGGCGAAACCCAGACGGTGGGCCATGGACGGAGACCTCCTTTCGATTGAAATGGATGAATCGCCGAGCCTGTCGGCAAAGTCGACAGGCTCTCTCGCACGTGCAAGCACGTGCTCGAAGGGTTGCAGCCTGCTGCGTCGCACTTCGTC
>NZ_CALXEE010000066.1 GCF_944387245.1 uncultured Intestinimonas sp.
CCCCGACGGGGTGAAGTTCGTCTGCTGCAACGCCGACGAGGGCGACCCCGGCGCCTTCATGGACCGCTCCGTGCTGGAGGGCGACCCCCACAGCGTCATTGAGGCCATGACCATTGCCGGCTACGCCATCGGCGCCCACCAGGGCTACATCTACGTCCGGGCCGAGTACCCCATCGCCGTCCACCGCCTCCAGGTGGCCATCGACCAGGCCCGGGAGTACGGCCTGCTGGGCAAGAACATCTTTGAAAGCGGCTTCGACTTCGACCTGGAGCTGCGCCTGGGCGCCGGCGCCTTCGTCTGCGGCGAGGAGACTGCCCTCATGACCTCCATCGAGGGCAAGCGTGGCGAGCCCCACCCCCGGCCTCCCTTCCCCGCCAACAAGGGTCTCTTCCAGCGCCCCACCCTCCTCAACAATGTGGAGACCTACGCCAATATCACCTGGATTCTGAACAACGGCCCGGACAAGTTCGCCGCCATCGGGACCAAGGGCTCCACCGGCACCAAGGTCTTTGCCCTGGGCGGCAAGATCACCAACACGGGCCTTGTGGAGATCCCCATGGGCACCACCCTGCGCACCGTCATCGAGGACATCGGCGGCGGCTGCCCCAACGGCAAGAAGTTCAAGGCCGCCCAGACCGGCGGCCCCTCCGGCGGCTGCATCCCCGCCAGCCTCATCGACACCCCCATGGACTATGACTCCCTGGGCGCCATCGGCTCTATGATGGGCTCCGGCGGCCTCATCGTCATGGATGAGGACAACTGTATGGTGGACATCGCCAAATTCTTCCTGGAGTTCATCATCGACGAGTCCTGCGGCAAGTGCTCCCCCTGCCGCATCGGCACCAAGCGGCTCTACGACCTGCTGTGCAAGATCACCGAGGGCAACGGTACCCTGGAGGACATCGCCACCATCGAGGAGCTGTGTGAGCACATCAAGCAGAGCGCCCTGTGCGGCCTGGGCCAGACGGCCCCCAACCCGGTGCTCTCCACCCTGCACCACTTCCGGGACGAGTACATCGCCCACGTGGTGGAGAAGCGCTGCCCCGCCGGCGTGTGTAAGAACCTGCTCCACTTCGTCATCGACCCCGGCAAGTGCAAGGGCTGCACCCTCTGCGCCAAGAACTGCCCCGCCAACGCCATCATGGGCGCGGTGAAGGCCCCCCACGTCATCGACCCCAACAAGTGCATCAAGTGCGGCGCCTGTATGGACAACTGCCGGTTCGGCGCCATTTCCAAGCATTAAGGAGGGGAGCAGAAGATGGATAAGAAAATGGTGACTCTGAAGATCAACGACATTTCCGTTACCGTGCCGGAGGGGACCACCGTCCTGGAGGCCGCCCGGAACGCCGGTATCAAGATCCCCTCCCTGTGCTACCTCAAGGGCATCAACGAGATCGGCGCCTGCCGCATCTGCGTGGTGGAGGTCAAGGGGGCCAAGAGCCTGGTGGCCTCCTGCGTCTACCCGGTGAGCGAGGGCATGGAGGTCCAGACCAACACCGAGAAGGTCCGCCACTCCCGCCAGCTCACGTTGGAGCTCATCCTCTCCAACCACCGGATGGACTGCCTCACCTGCGCCCGGAACGCCCACTGTGAGCTCCGGGAGCTGGCTGCCGAGCTGGGCATCGACGCCGTCCGCTACGCCAACGACGAGCTGCTGCCCCGCATTGAGGACTCCGCCCCCCACCTGGTCCGGGACAACTCCAAGTGCGTCCTGTGCCGCCGCTGCACCGCTGTGTGCCGGACCACCCAGGAGGTGGGCGTCATCGGCTGCAACGACCGGGGCTTCGCCACCCACATCGGCTGTGCCTTTGACCGGGACCTCTCCGAGGTGGACTGCGTTTCCTGCGGCCAGTGCATTGTGGCCTGTCCCACCGGCGCCCTCTCCGAGAAGGACGACACCGGCAAGGTGTGGGCCGCCCTCAACGACCCCACCAAGCACGTGGTGGTGGGTCCCGCCCCCTCCGTCCGGGTCACTCTGGGTGAGTGCTTCAAGATGCCCATCGGCACCAACGTGGAGGGCAAGATGGTCACCGCCCTGCGCCGCCTGGGCTTTGACAAGGTTTTCGACGTGGACAACGCCGCCGACTTCACCATTATGGAGGAGGGCACCGAGTTCCTGGAGCGGCTCCAGGAGGGGGGCACCCTGCCCATGATCACCTCCTGTTCCCCCGGGTGGATCCGCTACTGTGAGCAGCACCACCCCGACATGCTGCCCAACCTCTCCACCTGCAAGTCCCCTCAGCAGATGTTTGGCGCCCTGGTGAAGAGCTATTATGCCGAGAAGGCGGGCATCGATCCCAAGAACATCGTGGTGGTGTCGGTGATGCCCTGCACCGCCAAGAAGTACGAGGTCCAGCGGGAGGAGCAGCGGATGGCCAACGGCTGCATGCCCGTGGATATCTCCATCACCACCCGGGAGCTGGCCCGCATGATCCAGCGCTCCGGCATTCTCTTCGACCACCTGCCCGACGGCCAGTTCGACCCCATGCTGGGCCTCTCCACCGGCGCCTCTGTCATCTTCGGCGCCTCCGGCGGCGTTATGGAGGCCGCCCTGCGCACCGTGGTGGAGGTCCTCACCGGCGGCGAGATGAAGCCCCTGGAATTCAAAGAGGTCCGCGGCATGAAGGGCATCAAGGAGGCCACCTATGAGCTGCCCGGCCGGACGGTGCGGGTGTGCGCCGCCTCCGGGCTCCACAACGCCAAGCTGGTGCTGGACGGGGTGAAGAACGGCACCATGCAGTATGACTTCATCGAGTTCATGGCCTGTCCCGGCGGGTGCATCAACGGCGGCGGACAGCCCCTCCATCCCGCCGATGTGCGCTCCTTCACCGACATCCCGGCCCTCCGGGCCGCCGCCCTCTACAAGCAGGACGAGAGCATGCCCATCCGGAAGAGCCATGAGAACCCGGTGCTCCAGACCGTCTACAAGGACTATCTGGGCAAGCCCGGTGGACATAAGGCCCACGAGCTTCTCCACTGCACCTATGTGCCCCAGAAGCGCTATCGCACCGAAAACAAGTTCTGAAAGTAAAAGGAACCCCCGCCCTGCCGGTGATGCCGGCGGGGCGGGGGGGTGTCGTTTCGTGCGGTTTATAAAACCTTCCCCCTTCCAGGGGGAAGGTGGCGGCGTAGCCGCCGGATGAGGGTGCGTCAGTCAGGTATATTTGCGTTTCCTTCTATCTTGCGTCCCCTCATCCGCCCCTGCGGGGGGAAGGTTATGTTTGTTCAGCAGATGCCATTCAATATACGTAAAAGGACGGGAGAAACGGTTCAAAACCCGTTTCTTTTTCCCTGCTGGAAAAAGAACGGTTTTTGGAATCCAAAGAAAAAGGGGCTCCCAAAGGGGTTGAGTGGTCCCAGATAGGAAGCCGGCGGCCCGTCTTTACGCCCCCATAGAGGTCCAGCCCCGTCTACGGTAGACTACCTCGGCGGAACAGGGATAACCTGTGGTCCTATCCCACATTTTTTCGCCGCCTGCGTGGGTGGGGATTGCGGCGTGGTGGGTGTGAATTTCGCTGCGTGGTGAGAGTCGCGACGTGGGTTGGAGGGCGGCCTGTGGTCGCCCGGTGGTCTCTCTCCGTTTCCATACTACATGAAAAGCGGGCGCTGCCGGTGGCAGCGCCCGCTTGCGTCTCTGTTTCGTTTTTGCTTCCGTCATCGGGCAGAAGCGTTCGTTCCGTACCCGCTCCGAAGCGATATCAAAGTTCTTTTGGTCCTTTTCTTTCAAGAAAAGGACGAACAAGAAAAGGACTTAGGGTTTCTGGAGGAGGGGAGCGGAGAGAATCTCGTCCTTGCGGTTCAGGAGGTCATCACTCTCCAGGGCGGCGAAAAGGGCGTCCTCGCCGATGCGGTCGATGGCGGCGCCCAGGCGCTCTCTCTGGTAGGCGTTGGCCCGGAACCAGAGCATAGCCTTCTCCATGAGGGGGAAGATCTCCTCCTTCTCCACCAGGCGGGGGAAGGCGGAGCCCATGCGGGTGGTGCGGCCCCAGGTGCCGCCCACGTAGATCTGGAAGCGGACGCCGTCGGGGGTGCGGCGGCCTTCAATGCCAAAGTCGTTGAGGCTGGGCTTGACGCAGCTGTTGGGGCAGCCGCCCACGGCAATCTTGAACTTGTGGGGGAGGGAGACCTTGTCCCAGCCCAGGTAGTACTGCTCGTGGATGGCGCGGCACATGGCCTGGGTGTCGTACATGCCGAAGACGCAGGTGGTGCCCTTGCAGGAGATCACCGGGCGGATCTTGGCGCCGGTGCCGCCGAAGCGTAGGCCCCGGGCGGCGGCGAACTCGATGGCCTCGTCGATGCGCTCGTAGGGGATGCCGGGCAGCTCCAGGGTCATGCGGACGGTGGGGATCACCTTGCCGTTGCCGAAGCGTGCCGCGATCTCTGCGGTGGCGATGAGCTCCCATGCGGAAAAGACGGTGCCGTTGGGGACGATGCGGCCGGAGAAGAGCTCGGTGCCGCGGTTGCGCAGAAAGCCCAGAGCCTTTACCCGGGCGATGTCTGCCTGTGTCAGTGCCATATGATCTGCCTCCCAAAAATATTGTGGACGTGCCTTGCGGACCTACATTATATGACAGGACCGGGCCGCTGACAAGGGGAACTTTCGCCAAGTCCCTGTCCCGTGGGGCTTTTGGGCCGCAAAATGCCGGCTTTTCTTGCTTTTTTTTCACGGCTGGTGTAAAATGCGTGTACGTCAAGACGACCCAATCTCACAAAGGAGGGCGACCATATGAGCATTCCCTTCGTTCAATACCAGGAGAGCGCCGATTTTATCCGCGCCAGACTGGGCGGCTTTGTCCCCAAGGTGGCCATGATCCTGGGCTCCGGCCTGGGCTTCCTGGGCGACGTGGTGGAGGACCCCATCCGGGTCCCCTACGGCGAGATCCCCCACTTCAAGGTGTCCACCGCCCCCGGCCACAAGGGTCAGCTGGTCTTCGGCACCCTCCGGGGCCAGAAGGTGGCCGTCATGCAGGGCCGCATGCACCACTACGAGGGCTACTCCTACGAGGAGGTGGCCTACGCCGTCCGGGTGCTGCGGCTGCTGGGCTGCGACACCCTCATCGTCACCAACGCCGCCGGCGGCGTCAACCTGGACTTCAAGGCCGGTGACCTCATGCTCATCACCGACCAGATCAAGATCTTCATGGAGTCACCGCTCCGGGGGGAGAACCTGCCCGAGTTCGGGCCACGGTTCCCCGACTCCACCCACCTCTACACCACCGCCCTCCAGAACCTGGCCCGGAAGGCGGCTGCCGACCTGGGCATTGAGCTCAAAGAGGGCGTCTACATGTACTTCCCCGGTCCCCAGTACGAGACTCCGGCGGAGGTCCGCTTCGCCCGGATCGCCGGAGCCGACGCCGTGGGCATGTCCACCGCCCCGGAGGTCATCACCGCCGGCCACTGCGGCATGCAGGTGCTGGGCTTTACCCTGGTGAGCAATCTGGCCGCCGGCATCCTGGACCAGCCCCTCTCCGAGCAGGAGGTGCTGGACGCCGCCGAGGCCTGCAAGGACAAATTCTCCCGCCTGGTGCTGGAGTGCCTGGGCCGGCTGTAATGGGCCCGGGCGGAAAGGAGCGCGCTTTTCCATGTCTACCATGATCTACAACGTCACCGCCGTCCTCATGGACCCGGCTCACACCGTGCTGCCCAACGCCTATGTGGTGGTGGACGGCCACAGGATCACCGACTTCGGGGCTCAGCGGCCCCAGGGATTCACGGGCAAGTGCATCGACGGCAAAGGCGGCATCCTCATGCCCGGCCTGGTGAACGCCCACACCCATGTGCCCATGACCGCCATGCGGGGCTACGGCGACGGCAACAACCTCCAGGACTGGCTCAACAACTTTATTTTCCCAGTGGAGGCCAAGTGGGACGACCGGGCCATCCGGGCCTGCGCCGCCCTGGGCCTGGCCGAGATGATCGCCTCCGGCGTCACCTGCATTGCCGACATGTATATGCACACCGACGCCGTCCTGCGGGAGGTGGAGAGCGCCGGCATCAGCGCCAACGTCTGCTGCGGCGGCGTCCAGTTTGAGGAGCCCTTTGACCCGGGCAAGAACCACGATTGTATCGTCCAGCGGGAGCTCACCGAGAAGTGGCACGGCCGGGACGACGGCCGCATCCAGGTGGACGCCTCCATCCACGGGGAGTACACCTCCCACGCCGGGCTGTGGGACTGGATGGCCCGGTATGCCGCCGACCACGGCCTGGGCATGCACGTCCATCTCTCCGAGACCCAGGCCGAGCACGAGCAGTGCCGGGCCCGCCACGGCGGGAAGACCCCCGCCGCCGTCCTGGCCGAGCACGGCGTCTTTGACGTCCGGGCCATCGCCGCCCACTGCGTCTGGACCACCCCCGAGGACTGGGCCATCCTGGCCCAGAAGGGCGTCACCGCCGTCCACAACCCCATGTCCAACCTGAAGCTGGGCTCCGGCGTGGCCCCGGTGGTGGACCTCCGGAAGGCCGGGGTCAACGTGGCCCTGGGCACAGACGGCGTGAGCTCCAACAACTGCACCGACTTCTTCGGGGACATGAAGCTGGCCGCCATTTTGCAGAACGGTGTCCGCCACGACCCCCTGGCCCTCACCGCCTGGGACGCCCTGGAGATGGCCACCGTCAACGGCGGCAAGGCCCTGGGCCGCAAAACCGGCCGCATCGAGAAGGGCTATGAGGCCGACCTCATCCTGCTGGACAGCGAGGCCCTCAACCTCATCCCCTGCCACGACGCCGCCAACAACCTGGCCTACGCCGCCCACGGCTCCAACGTGGTCATGAATATGGCCCGGGGCAAGGTCATATACAAAAACGGGGAGTTCCTCACCATCGACATCGAAAAGGTGAAGAAGGAGGTGGCCGGCTACGCCCTGCCCCTCCTCTTCGGCCGGTAATCACCATCCTGTCTCCTGTCCATAGACTCATTGCGAAAGGCTGTGCGACCCATTGGGTAATCGTGAAAAGAAAAGCACCTTCTTCGGCGGCGCCGCCATCCTGGCTGCCGGCATCGCCATCGTCAAGCTCATCGGCGCCCTCTACAAGATCCCCCTGGGGAACATCCTGGACGACGAGGGCTTTGGTCACTTCAACAACGCCTATGTCATCTACAACCTGCTGCTGATGATCTCCACTGCGGGATTGCCGGTGGCCCTCTCCAAGAGCATCTCCGAGGCCAGCACCCTGGGAAAGCGCAACCAGGTCCACCGTATCTTCAATGTGGCCCTGGTGACCTTCTTCATCCTGGGTACCATCAGCTTCCTGGTCATGTTTGCCCTGGCCCAGCCCCTGGCCAACCTCCAGGGCGACGGCGCCGCCGTCCAGGCGGTGCGGGCCATTGCCCCGGCCTGCTTCTTCGTCTGCGTCCTCTCCACCTTCCGGGGCTACGCCCAGGGCCATGCCAACATGGTGCCCACGGCGGTGTCCCAGATCATTGAGGCCCTGGGCAAGTTGGTCATCGGCCTGGCTCTGGCCTGGCTGCTGGTGAAGGCGGGCGCCTCCTCTTCGGACGCCGCCGCCGGCGCCATCTTCGGCGTCACCTGCGGCGCCGGCATCTGCCTCATCTACCTCATCGTGGAGCACGTCATGCGCCGCCGCGGCGAGCCCGGCCACCCCACCGATGTGCCCGAGGCGCCCGACGCCATCCTCAAGCGCCTGCTGGTCATCGCCGTGCCCATCACCCTGTGCGCCTCGGTGACCCCCATTACCTCCTGGCTGGACACCGCCCAGGTCCAGAACATCCTCCGGGACGTGATGGACGCCCAGCCCGCCCAGTGGTATGAGGCCCAGAAGCTCATCGATCCCAATGTGGTGGACCCCGTGGTGGCCGCCTACGGCGCCTACCAGAAGGCCATCACCATTTACAACCTGCCCTCCTCCTTCATGGTGGCCATTACCGCCAGCGTCATCCCCGCCATCTCGGCCTGCCGGGCCAGGAGGGACTACCAGGGCGCCGGGCGCATCGCCGAGTCCTCCATGCGGGTGGGCATGCTGCTGGCCCTGCCCGCCGGCATCGGCCTCACCGTACTCTCCTCCCCCATCATGTACCTGCTCTATTCTGAGTCCGACCACACCATCGCCGACCCCTCCATGATGATCCTGGGCATCGCCTCCATCTTCGTGTGCGTCATGCTGGTGTGCAACTCGGTGCTCCAGGCCAGCGGCTTCGTGAACCTGCCCATCTTCATCATGATCGCCGGCTGCGCCGCCAAGCTCATCGTCAACAACTTCATGGTCCGCCAGATCGGTGCCGTGGGCGCCGCCGTGGGCACCCTGGTGTGCTACATCATCGTGGCGGTGCTGGAGCTGCTGCTCATCAAGCGGGTCATCCCGTCGCCGCCGGAGTATATTCGGGTCTTTGCCAAGCCCATGGTGGCCGCCGGCATCATGGGCATCGCCGTGTGGGCGGTCTACGGCCTGGTGAGCCGTCTCTTCGGCAACACCCTGTCCACCATGGCCGCCATCGGCGTGGGCGTGGTGGTGTACGCTGTGCTGGTGGTGGCCCTGAAGGCCATCTCCAGGGAGGATCTATCCCTCATGCCCAAGGGCGATAAGATCGCCAAGCTGCTGCGGCTCTAAAAGCGGGGACCATAAAAAAGAACTTGCAGAAGGGGCGGAAATATGATAGATTTTGAACAGAAACCCAGCTATGACGTATCAGACCTGGTGGAGATTGTCCGCATCCTGCGCGCCCCCGGGGGCTGCCCCTGGGACCGGGAGCAGGACCACAAGTCCATCCGGCGGGATCTGCTGGAGGAGGCCTACGAGGTGGCTGAGGCCATCGACGAGGAGAGCCCCGAGCACCTGAAGGAGGAGCTGGGGGACCTGCTGCTCCAGGTGGTGATGCACGCCCGCATGGAGGAGGAGGAAGGCCGGACCGACCTCAACGGGGTGGCCGACGGCATCTGCAAAAAGCTCATCTACCGCCACCCCCACGTGTTTGGGGATGTGACGGTGACCGGCACCGGAGAGGTGCTGGCCAACTGGGACGAGCTGAAGAAGAAGGAAAAGCACCAGGAGACGGCGGCCGACAGCGTGGACGCCGTGGCCCGGAGCCTGCCCGGCCTGTGGCGGGCGGAGAAGATCCAGAAGAAGGCCGCCAAGGTGGGCTTCGACTGGGACAGCGTGGACGGCGCCATGGCCAAGCTGCGGGAGGAGACGGAAGAGCTCCAGACCGCCATCGCCGAGGGGAGCAACGTCAGCGAGGAGCTGGGGGACCTGCTGTTCGCGGCGGTGAACGTAGCCCGCTTTGTGAAGGCGGACCCGGAGACTGCCATGACGGCGGCCTGCGACAAGTTCGCCCGGCGCTTCCGGGCGGTGGAAGAGGCCGCCCGGGCCCAGGGGAAGGACCTTACGTCCATGACCCTGGCCGAGATGGACGCCCTCTGGGACGCCGTCAAACAGCAAGAGGCTTAAACGCCCGCACCGGCGCCCGACGCCGGAGCCCGCGGGCTTTGAGTAAATTCAACGGTTGGAATGGGAACACTAGATCCGATCACATCACTTAGGAGGAGTATCGCAAATGAATAAAGCTGAACTGATTAATGCCGCTGCCGAGAAGGCCGGCCTGTCCAAGAAGGACACCGAAGCTGCCGTGAATGCCGCCATCGACGCCATCGTGGAGAGCCTGGTCAACGAGGACAAGGTCCAGCTGGTGGGCTTCGGCGCCTTTGAGGTGAAGAAGCGCGCCGAGCGCATCGGCCGCAACCCAAAGACCAAGGAGAGCATCAAGATCCCCGCCTCCAAGGTCCCCGTCTTCAAGCCCGGCAAGGCTCTGAAGGACGCCGTCTCCAAGTAAGGACTGTTTTCGGCAATCAAGAAATCCCAGGCGGCTCCGGTGACACCGGAGCCGCTTTTCAACACCCGGCAGCAGCCGGGGAAAGGAGCGAATATAGTATGCGTTTGGATAAATGGCTCAAGGTCTCCCGCCTCATCAAGCGGCGGACGGTGGCCAACGAGGCCTGTGACAATGAGCGGGTGAGCGTGAACGGCCGGCCGGTGCGGGCCTCCTATGAGGTGAAGCCCGGAGACGTGGTGGAGCTGCGCTTCGGCGAGCGGGTGACCCGGATCGAGGTCTTGGCCGTGGCCGAGAGCGTGGGCAAGAACGACGCCGCCGCCATGTACCGGGAACTGGGCTGAGAGAAGGGTGCGGCATGGTCGATTTTTTGGTGAAGAAATTTATCTCCCGGCCGGACGACTGGGAGGACCCGGAGATCCGGCAGCGCTATGGGCTGCTCACCGGCGGGGTGGGGATCTTCCTCAATCTGCTCCTCTCCCTGGGGAAGTTTTTGGCCGGCCTCATCACCGGCTCCATCGCCATCACTGCCGACGCCTTCAATAACCTCTCCGACGCCGGCTCCTCCGTGGTCACCCTGGTGGGCTTCCACATGGCGGCCAAGAAGGCTGATGAAGACCACCCCTTTGGCCACGGACGTATGGAGTACATCTCGGGCCTCATTGTGGCCGCTGCCATTTTGCTGGTGGGTGTGGAGCTGGCCAAGAGCTCCCTGGAGAAGATCCTCCACCCGGAGGACATCACCCTTTCCTGGGTGTCGGTGGGCATCCTGTGCGCCGCCATCCTGGTAAAGCTGTGGATGTTCTACTTCAACCGGACCCTGGGCAAGCGCATCGACTCGGCGGCCATGTGCGCCACCGCCGCCGACTCCCTCTCCGACGTGGCGGCCACCTCGGCGGTGCTGCTGGGCACCCTGGTGGGCGGCTTCACCGGCCTCCACATCGACGGCTGGGTGGGCATCCTGGTGGCCATTTTCATCCTCCGGGCGGGCTGGGGGGCGGCCAAGGATACCCTGGACCCCCTGCTGGGCCAGAGCCCCGACCCCACCCTGGTCCACGCCATCGAGAAGACAGTGATGGCCCATGAGCTGGTCACCGGCATCCACGACCTCATCATCCACGACTACGGCCCGGGCCGGAGCATGCTCTCCCTCCACGCCGAGGTGCCCATGGATGCCGATATGCTGGCCGTCCACGACGTCATCGACGACATCGAGCGGGAGCTGAAGGAGAAGTTCCACATCGAGGCGGTGATCCATATGGACCCCATCGCCACCAAGGACCCCCGGACCAACGAGCTGAAGGCCAAGGTGGCCGGGCTGGTCCGGGAGATCGACCCGGATATGACCATCCACGACTTCCGCATGACCCAGGGCCCCCATCACCAGAACCTGATCTTCGACGTGGTGGTGCCCCACAGCTGCGACCTCAGCGATGAGGAGGTCAAGGCCCGCATTGCCGGACGCATGGGGGAGCTGCCCGGCGGGCCCTATTTCCCCGTGGTCAGCGTGGACCGCTCCTACGCCGAGTAAGGGAGCGGCTTTTACAAAAAATTCACCCTTCCGCCGGGGAATGGGCTATAATGACCATAAGAGACTGCCGCCGGCAGAGGCCGGCGGCGCAATGCCATGAGAAGAAAGGTGGAGGTCCCTATGCCCACAAAGGTGCTCATCGTGGAGGACGACGGCAACATCGCGGAGCTGCTGCACCTCTATTTGGAAAAAGAGGGCTTTGATACCCAGGTGGCCGCCGACGGCGGGAAGGGTGTGGAGCTCTTCCGGTCCTTCCGGCCCGACCTGGTGCTGCTGGACATCATGCTGCCCGTGATGGACGGCTGGTCGGTGCTCAAGAAGATCCGGGAGGGGGATAAGACCCCTGTCATCATGCTCACCGCCAAAGGCGAGCTCAATGACAAGGTCCAGGGTCTGGAGGGGGGCGCCGACGACTACATCGTCAAACCCTTCGAGATGAAGGAGGTCCTGGCCCGCATCCACGCCGTCCTCCGGCGCTACGGCGCCGAGGAGGGCAGCGGGGAGAAAAAGCTGACCTTTGACAAGCTGGTCATCAACCTGGACTCCTACGAGCTGCTGGTGGACGGCAAGCGGGTGGATACGCCCCCCAAGGAGCTGGAGCTCCTCTACCACCTGGCGGCCTCCCCCAACCGGGTCTTTACCCGCAACCAGCTGCTGGACGAGGTGTGGGGCTTTGACTACTTCGGCGACTCCCGGACCGTAGACGTCCACATCAAGCGCCTGCGTGAAAAGCTGGAGGGGGTCAGCGATCAGTGGAGCCTCAAGACCGTATGGGGTGTGGGCTACAAGTTTGAGGTCCTCACCCCGGAGAACACCTGAACCCGCAGAAGAAAGGGGGCGCCCTGCCCTTGAAAAGTCTCTATCAGCGACAATTCCTCATCATGGCCGGGGTGATCCTGGTGTCCTTTGCCATGCTGGGCTCGGCCTTCATCACGCTCTCCTACCGCTACACCGTCAGCGAGAAGCAGAAGTCCATCCGCAACAACGCCCGGTATATCGCGAGCGTCCTCAGCGACGAGGTGGGCATTGACAGCGAGCAGGGAGGCTTCTACCTGGGCACCGACCGGTTCCAGCCGGCGGTGGAGGCGGTGGTGTCGGTAACGGGGGCCACCGTGCTGCTCAGCAGCCAGAATGGTCAGATCCTCTACGCCGCCGGCAACGCCGGTGAGCTGGCCGACCTCACCCAGATGCAGTTGCCCTCCAACGTGGTCCAGAGCATCCAGGCCACCGGCTCCTTTGAGGCCATGACCACCCTGGGCGGCACCTTCCCGGAGCAGCGCTATGTGGCCGGCGTCCCCTTCCGGCTGGACTACATGGGTCAGGAGGTCATGGCCGGCATGGTCTTCGTGGCCGCCGAGTCGGCCAGCATCACTGAGATCTGGCGGGCCTTTGCCTCCATCTTCCTCTTCACCTCTGTGGTGGTCATGCTCATCGCCTTCATCACCACCTCGGTGACCTCCCTGAAGATGACCCGACCCCTCAAGGATATGGCCGAGGCGGTGCGGAAGTTCGGCCACGGGGAGTACGACACCCGGGTGGACTGCAACGGCCGGTGCGACGAGGTGGGGGAGCTGGCCGAGGCCTTCAACGCCATGGCCGACTCCATCGCCCAGGCCGAGGCCAAGCGCAGCGAATTTGTGGCCAACATCTCCCACGAACTCAAGACCCCCATGACCACCATCGCCGGCTTTGCCGACGGCATTCTGGACGGTACCATCCCCCCCGAGCGGGAGAAGGAATACCTGAAGGTCATCTCCTCCGAGACCCGGCGGCTCTCCCGGCTGGTGCGCAAGATGCTGGACCTGAGCCGTCTCCAGTCCAGCGAGCGGGTCACCGCCCAGGAGCAGTTCGACGTCTCCGAGGTCATGCTCCGGGTGCTGGTGAGCCTGGAGACCAAGATCAACGACCGGCACCTGGACGTGGACACCCAGCTTCCCGACGACCCGGTGCAGGTGTGGGGCGACCCCGACGCCATCACTCAGGTGTGCTACAACCTGCTGGACAACGCCATCAAGTTCTCCTACCCTGAGACCACCCTGGGCATCTCGGTGGTGCCCCGGGCGGGGAAGGCCTACGTGTCCGTCCGCAACCACGGAGACACCATTCCCCCGGAGGAGATCCCCCTGGTGTTCGACCGCTTCCACAAGACCGACCGCTCCCGCAGCGAGGACCGGGACGGCGTGGGCCTGGGGCTGTATATCGTCAAGACCATCCTCAACAGCCATAAAGAAAATATCACCGTGACCAGTGAGGACGGCCTGACGGAATTCACCTTCACGCTGAC
>NZ_CALXEE010000067.1 GCF_944387245.1 uncultured Intestinimonas sp.
TACGGGCGGCCACTTCATTTGGCTCACAGGATGTTCATCAGGTTGAAGGCCACGATGAGGCCGGAGAACACGATGGAAACGGTGGAGCACAGCTTGATGAGGATGTTGAGGGAGGGACCGGAGGTATCCTTGAAGGGGTCGCCCACGGTGTCGCCCACAACGGCGGCCTTGTGGCAGTCGGAGCCCTTGCCGCCGTGGTGGCCGGACTCGATGTACTTCTTGGCGTTGTCCCAGGCGCCGCCGGCGTTGGACATGAACACGGCCATGGCGAAGCCGGTGACGGAGACGCCGCCCAGCAGACCCACCACGCCGGTGGGGCCAAGGATGAGGCCAGTGAGGATGGGCACCACGATGGCCAGCAGGGCGGGGGCAACCATCTCGTGGAGGGCGCCCTTGGTGCACAGAGCCACGCAGGAGGCGTAGTCGGGGTCAGCCTTGCCGTCCATGATGCCGGCGATCTCCCGGAACTGACGGCGGACCTCCACCACGATGGACTGAGCGGCGGTCTGCACAGCGCTCATGGTGAAGGCGGAGAAGACGAAGGTGAGCATGGCGCCGATGAACATACCGACCAGCACGGTGGGGCTGGTGAGGGTGAAGTTGAGGACCTCGGTGGTCTTGGTCTGGACGATGTCCACGTAGGAGACCAGGAGGGCCAGAGCGGTGAGGGAGGCGGAGCCGATGGCGAAGCCCTTGCCGGTGGCGGCGGTGGTGTTGCCCAGGGAGTCCAGGGCGTCGGTGCGGTCACGCACCTCCTCGGGGAGGCCGCTCATCTCGGCGATGCCGCCGGCGTTGTCGGCCACGGGGCCGTAGGCGTCGGTGGCCAGGGTGATGCCCAGGGTGGAGAGCATGCCCACGCCGGCGATGCCGATGCCGTAGAGGCCGCGGTTGAAGCCGTCGGTGAAGAGGCCGGCGCTGTCCACCACGGTGAGGGAGCCGCCGGCAGCGAAGTAGCTGATGAGAACGGCGGCGGCCACGATGAGGATGGAGGACACGGTGGACTTCAGGCCCAGGGAGATACCGCCGATGATGACGGTGGCGGAGCCGGTCTCAGAGGAGGCGGCCAGCTTCTGGGTGGGCTTGTAGGTGTCAGAGGTGTAGTACTCGGTGAAGTAGCCGATGGCGCAGCCGCCGATCAGACCGGCCAGGATGGCCACATAGACGCCCCAGTTGCCCAGGACGATGTAGGTCAGGGGAGCGGCGATGATGGCGGCCAGGACGGCGGCGGTGTAGGTGCCGGTACGCAGGCTCTTCAGCAGGGACTTCTGGTCGGCGTCCTCCTTGGTGCGGACCAGGAAGGAGCCGATGATGGAGCAGATGATGCCCTCCACAGCCAGAAGCATGGGCAGGAGCATGCCGGCGAAGCCGTAGCCCGCCACGGCGGACAGGGCAAAGGTGGCCAGGATGGAACCCACGTAGGACTCGTAGAGGTCGGCGCCCATGCCGGCCACGTCGCCCACGTTGTCGCCCACGTTGTCGGCGATGGTAGCGGGGTTGCGGGGGTCATCCTCGGGGATACCGGCCTCGACCTTGCCCACCAGGTCGGCGCCCACGTCGGCGGCCTTGGTGTAGATACCGCCGCCCACACGGGCGAAGAGGGCCATGAAGGAGGCGCCCATGCCGTTCATGACCATAATGTTGGCCAGAGCGGAGGCATCGGTGATGCCGAAGGCGTAGTGGAGCAGGAAATACCAGATGGAGATGTCCAGCATGCCCAGACCCACCACGGTGAAGCCCATGACGGAGCCAGAGGAGAAGGCCACGCGCAGGCCCTTGTTCAGGCTCTCAGAGGCGGCCTGAGCGGTACGGGCGTTGGAGTTGGTGGCGATCTTCATGCCCACGAAGCCGGCCAGCATGGACCAGATACCGCCGGTGACGAAGGCGAAGGGGGTGAACTTGGAGAGCATCTCGCCGTTGGAGCCAAAGGCGATGATGAGCAGGACCACGAAGACCACCACGAAGACCTTGGCCACAGTGGTGTACTGCCGCTTGAGGTAGGCGTTGGCGCCCTGACGAATAGAGGCGGCGATCTTCTTCATGGTGTCGTTGCCTTCCGAGAAGGTCATGACCTTCCGGCTCTGGACATAGGCAAAGAGGATGGCCAGGACGGCGCCCACAATGCCAACCCAGAAGTAATTTTCCCAATTCAAAATTCCTCACTCCTTTTGCATGCGCACGCCGGGACGCGTGCGCTCCTTGTCTATAATTTTAGCAGATTGAAGAGGATTTTCAAGATTTCCACCCGGCCATTTCAGCATCTTGACGAAGTTTTTACAGTTCCTACGAAAATGAAATGTCCTTTCTGTGCCTTTCCGTGCATTGTTGCCATCACATGGAAAAAGGAAACAGTAAACGAAAATTGTGCCCCCTCAAATGAAAAGAAAATGGACTTACGAGCGGCGGAAGTGCGGAAAAGCCGCAGTGTTGTCAAGAAAAAAATTTTATGCTTTGCACAAAAAGCAAAAGGGAAGAAAAGGAAAAGACAGGGCCGCACACGCTCGGCGGCCCTGTCTTTGGTCAAAAAAACGATATGCAAGAAATGGCAATCTTTCCGTCTAAATGGGAGGTCAGACCCGCTGCCAGGCGCTCTTGCTGAAGAGGACCAGAATGGGGAAGACCTCAAGGCGTCCGATGATCATACACATGGAGAGGACGATCTTGGAGATAGGGGAGAAGTCAGCAAAATTGCCCATAGGGCCCACCTGCTCCAGACCGGGGCCGATGTTGCCGGTGCAGGCCACCACGGCGGTGAAGGTGGTGCCAAAGGAGAAGTTGTCCAAAGCCACCACCAGCATGGCAGAGAAGGCGATGAGCATATAGGTGCCCAGGAAGACCATGACAGTGTGGAGCACCTTCTCGTCCACCACACGGCCGTCCAGCTTGACCACGCTCACCGAACGGGGGTGGAGGATCTGGCGGATCTCCCGGCGCACGCACTTGAGGAGCAGGAGGATACGGGAGCATTTCATGCCGCCGCCGGTGGAGCCGGCGCAGGCGCCGCACAGCATCAGAAGGACCAGGAGCATCCGGGAGAACTCCGGCCACAGATCGAAGTCCACACTGGAGAAGCCGGTGGTGGAGATGATGGTGGACACCTGGAAGAAGGCATGGCGGAGGGACGTGAGGTAGCTGGGGTAGAGGCTGTTGATATTAAAGGAGATGAGGATCACAGAGAGTGCCACCACAATGAGGAAAAAGCGCAGCTCATCGCTCTGGAGAGCCTGCTTGACCTTTCCGCAGAGAATGAGGAAATAGAGGGCAAAGTTGACCGAAAAGAGGAGCATGAAGATGCCGATGATGACCTCAAAAACGGCGTTGTGGTAACCGCCGATGGAGATGTTCAGGACGGAAAAGCCGCCGGTACCGGCGGTGGCAAAGGAGTTGACCAGAGCGTCATAGAGGGGCATTCCCGCCAGCAGGAGACAGAGGACCATGATGACGGTGAGCCCAAAGTAGATGGTGTAGAGGATCTTGGAGGTCTGGGAGGAGCGTGGGACCAGCTTGCTGATGATGGGCCCGGGGGACTCCGCCTTCATAACATGGAGGGTACGGGCGCCCAGGGAGGGGAGGAGGGCAATGGTCAGAACCAGGATTCCCATACCGCCCAGCCAGTGGGTAAAGGAGCGCCAGAAGAGGATGCCCTTGGGCAGGCCCTCCACCGCGCGGAGGATGGAGGAGCCAGTGGTGGTAAAGCCGGAGATACACTCGAAGAAGCAGTCAACAAAGGAATCAAAATAGCCGCAGGCGTAAAAGGGAATGGCGCCGCAGAGACCCACCAGCACCCAGATCAGGCCGGCGGAGAAGAAGCCCTCCCGGGCGTGGAACCGGGTGTCGGAGCGCAGGAGGGAGAGGAGAAAGCCCACGCCGGCAGTGATGCCGATGCCGAAGAAGAACGGGGTGGGGTCCTCCCGGTAAAGGAGGGCCACACACAGGGGCAGAAGCATGCTGGCTGCCTCCACCAGCAGGGTTTTGCCTGCCAGACGAAAGACGAGTCTGAAATTCATAGCTCCAGCCCCCGGTCCAGCAGGTCTTCCTCGGAGTTGTCGCCCCGGCGCTCCAGCAGGGAGTCATCAAAGATGTCGTTGATGTCCAGAATACCGTGTCCGCTGGAGATGATGATAACGGTGTCCCCCATCTCGATGGTGGAGGAGCCTTCGGGGATGATGGTGCGGCCCTGGTGGATGATGACGGCCACCAGGATACCCTTTTTGAGGTGGAGGTCCTTGAGGGGGGTGCCCAGATGGCGGGTGGTCTGGTTGACCACGAACTCCATGGCCTCGGCGCCGCTGTCACCGATCTTGTAGAGAGTGTTCATGACGCTGCCCTTGGAGTTCTGCCGGCCACGGACGATCTGAAGGATCTGGTTGGCGGTGAAGAGCTTGGGGGAGATGACGCTCTCCAACCCCAGATGGCGGACAATGCCGGTGTAGTTCTGGCGGTTGCACTTGGCCACCACCTTGGGGACCTCACGCTGCATGGCGTAGAGGGAAATGATGAGATTGTCCTCGTCACGGTCGGTGAGGGCCACGAAGGCATCGGATTCGCCCAGGTTCTCCGACTCCAGCAGCTCCTGGTCGGTGCCGTCGCCCATGATGATGAGGCTGTGGGGAAGGAATTCGGAGAGCTGGCGGCAGCGGGCCTCTTTGAGCTCCACGATCTTCACCCGCATGTTCATGCGCTCCAGGATGGAGGCCAGATAGTAGCTGATGCGGCCGCCGCCCACCACAAAGACGTTGCGGATGTGAGAGGCGTAACGGCCGATGAGTTTGAAGAACTCGTGGACGCCTACAGGGGCGCCGATGAGGTAGATCCGGTCTTCCGCCTGAGGCACGAAGGAGCCGTCGGGGATGATGACCTGACCGTTGCGGTCGGCGGCGCAGAACAGGATAGGCAGGCCCTTGACCCGGTCAGACAGATTGGAGAGAGGCTGTCCCAGGAAGAAGTCGCCCTCCCGTGCACGGAAGCTCATCAGTTCCACCCGGCCACGGTAGAAGGTCTCGATGTTGGCGGCGGAGGGGAACCGAAGCAGCCGGGCGATCTCCACGGCGGTGGCCCGCTCCGGGTTGATGAGCAGGTCGATGCCCATGTCACGCTTGAAGGCGTTGACGTCCACGGTATACTCCACGTTGCGGACCCGGGCCACGGTGAAGCTGGTGCCCAGGTGCTTGGCGTTGAGACAGCAGACCATATTGACCTCATCCAGGCTGGTGGCGGCGATGAGCACGTCGGCATGCTCAGCGCCTGCCTCCTTCAGTACGCTGATGGAAGCGCCGTTGCCCTTGACGCACATGACGTCCAGCGCGTCGTCGGCCTTCCGCAGAGCCTCACTGTTGTTATCGACGATGGTAATATTATGGTCTTCCTGTGAGAGCAGTTCCGCAAGGGTGTAGCCAACCTTGCCGTCGCCCACAATGATGATATTCAAAACTTCGACATCCTCTCTGGCGATGTGTAAATAAAACCATCTATAATATAGCCGAACAAGAGCGGATGTGCAAGAGAAAGCGGCAAAAAATGACAGATAAGTGGACGAAATATAAATCAGGGTCAATCCCGCCAGAGGTGCAGGAGTCCGGCGTCATGAAGGGCCTTGGTGAGCATCAGGGCCAGGGGCGTGAGTACCATTCCGACCACGCCCAGGGCCTGGAAGCCCACAAACATGGCAAGCAGGGCGGCCAGGGGAGGTAGACCGGCGTGGAGTCCCACCAGCTTGGGTTCCAGCAGACTGCGGGCGGTCATCACCAGACCCCATAGGCCCAGGAGGCCCAGCCCCATGGGCAGATCACCGGACAGGGCGGTGAGCACGGACCAGGGGACCAGTACCAGCCCGGCGCCCAGTACGGGCAGGGCGTCGGTGAGGGCGGTGACGGCGGCGGGAAGGAGGGGGGACTCCACCCCCAGCGCAAAGAGTCCGGCCAGGAGGAGGAAGAAGGTGAGCAGGGTGAGCAGACCCTGGGCGCGGAGCCAGCCCAGGGCGGCATTCCGGAGGTGGAGAAGACCGGTGCGGACGTCCTCACGGCGTCCCTCCGGCACCTGCCGCCAGAGAAAGGCCAGCAGGGCGGGGCGTCCGGCAGAGGAGAAGTAGGTGGCCAGCACCGTGGTGAAGAGGCCAAGTCCCCACCGCGGGAGGGCGGCAAAAACGGCGGCGGCCTGGTCCGCCGCAGCAGCGGAGAGTTGGGCGGGTAGGGCGGCGGCCTGTTCGGAGAGGGCGGCCAGGCCGTTTTGGAGCAGGGGGCGCAGCTCTGGCGGCGCCGCAGTCAGAATGCGGAGGCTCCAATACTCCGACAGGGTGCCGGCGGCGGAAAGCGGAGCGAGGAGACCGGGCAGGTCTCGGAGCAGATCTTCCGCCTCACCCCACAACCGCCACAGGAGTAGAAAAAGTCCGCCGCTGAGGAACAGGGCCAGAAGGAGTGTGGATAACCCCGATGCCACCCAGCGGGGCAGGTGCAGGCGGCGGGTAAGAAAAAGGACGAGGGGTTCCAACATGGCAGCCAGAAGAAAACCGGCCAGAAAAGGCGAAAACCAGGTCAGTATCAGTCTGGAAAAAACCCAGAGAAGCAGGCCGCAGAGGAGGAACGCACCGCCTATTTGCAGGAACCGATAAAGAGGCTTTGGGACCATTGCGACCTCCTTTCATGGCGGGTGGCCGTCTCCGGTAGACAGGCAGCAGAGGCGGGTATGGTAACAACGACGATTTTTGACTGACATTGACAGGAAAAAATCGTGGGAAGTATATGAGGAAACGCCCTTGCGCATCTCAGTTTACTGTGCTAGAATAAATCCCACATGCGGACAAATGCCTGCGTGACAAAGACACGAAGACCTCTGCGCCACAGAGGGGATAGGGGAGTAGATTGCCATGGCGAATCCGCCCAAATATTTCATCGTGGAGGCCGCCGCCCTGCCGGAAATTTTCCGTAAGGTGGCGGAGACCAAGCGGCTGCTGGAGACCGGTGAGGCCGAGACCGTTCACCAGGCCACCGGGATCACCGGGATCAGCCGAAGCGCCTTTTATAAATATAAGGATGCGGTCCGGCCCTTCAACGACATGCTCCACGGCCGGATCGTGACTGTCCAGGTCCGGCTCCGGGACGAGCCCGGCGTTTTGTCGTCGGTGCTCAATAGTTTTGCCGTATCAGGGGCGAATATTCTCACCATCAACCAGGGCATTCCTACAAGCGGCTGTGCACTGGTGACCATTGGGGCGGAGACCTCCGGGCTCCAGATCCCGGTAGAGGAGCTTTTGACCCGGACCACGGAACTCAAGGGCGTCCTGAAGTGTGAGATCCTGGCGGGCTGACGCCGCCCGGCGCGAACGCCGGAATTGAATCAGAGGAGAGTAGATCACATGGTGAATGTAGCGATCCTGGGGTTTGGCACCGTTGGCTCCGGTGTGGCCGAGGTGCTGGCCAAAAACGCCGATCACATCGACCAGAAGGTGGAGACGCCGGTCCGGCTCAAGTACATTCTGGATGTGCGGGACTTCCCGGACAGCCCCTTCGGGGATAAGGTGGTCCACGACTTTTCCATTATTGAAAACGATCCCACCGTGGACATCGTGGTGGAGACCATCGGCGGGGCCACGGTGGCCCTGGACTTTACCCGCCGTGCCCTGACGGCTGGGAAGAGCGTAGTGTCCTCCAATAAGGAACTGGTGGCCGAGCACGGCCATGAGCTTTTGCAGCTGGCGGCGGAGAAGGGCGTCAGCTACCTCTTCGAGGCCAGCGTGGGCGGCGGTATCCCCATCCTGCGCCCCCTGTCCCAGTGCCTGGCGGCCAACGAGCTCACTGAGGTCTGCGGCATCCTCAACGGCACCACCAACTATATCCTCACCCGGATGATCCGCTCCGGCCTCACCTTTGAGGCGGCGCTGAAGGAGGCCCAGGCCAACGGTTACGCCGAGAAGGACCCCACCGCCGATGTGGAGGGGCACGACGCCTGCCGGAAGATCTGCATCCTGGCCGCCATCGCCTTCGGCCGCCACGTCTATCCCCGGCAGGTGCCTACCGAGGGCATTTCCGGCGTGACTCTGGCTGATGTGGCTTACGCCGAGTCCTGCAACCGGAAGATCAAGCTGCTGGGCCGGGCGGTCAAGCAGGACGACGGCAGGATCTGCGCCTATGTGGCGCCCCATCTGGTGGACGGCGAGGCACCTCTGGCCGGTGTGGAGGACGTGTTCAACGCCATCATGGTCAAGGGCGACGCCATCGGCGACGTGATGTTCTACGGACGGGGCGCCGGTAAGCTGCCCACCGCCTCCGCCGTGGTGGCCGACGTCATGGACGCCGCCCGGCACATCCGGTCCCGCAAGCGGATCGAGTGGGGGCCCGGCGGTGACGATGTGGCGGTCGGGCCTGAGAAGATGGCCTTCCGCTGGTATGTGCGGGCGCTGGGTACGGCGGAGGACGCCCGGGCGGTGCCCGGCGCCAGCCTGCTCTCCCGCCCCGGTGCGCCTGCCGATGAGGTGGCCTTCCTCACCAGTCCCATGACCCGCGCACAGTTGGACGGCGCTTTGGGAGCGCTGGTGCCTCAGTCGGTGTTCCGGGTCCTGGAGTGAGGGCATAGACTGGTTTGGAGCCTGGCAGGCTCCCCTTTCCCATAAACGCTTAGGGGGTACATATACCATGGCACTCATTGTACAGAAATTCGGCGGGTCCTCCGTTGCGGATGCCGACCGCATCCGCAACGTGGCCCGCATCATCACAGAGACCTACCGCCGGGGCCATAGCCTGGTGGTGGTCCTCTCCGCTCAGGGCGACACCACCGACGATCTCATCGCCAAGGCCGGTGAGATCAATCCCAAGGCATCCAAACGGGAGATGGACATGCTCCTCTCCACCGGCGAGCAGATCTCCTGCGCCCTGTGCGCCATGGCCATTGAGGGCATGGGCTACCCGGTGGTCTCCCTCACCGGCTGGCAGGCGGGCTTCAAGACCAACTCCGTTTACAGCGCCGCCCGGATCAAGAGCATCCGCTCCGAGCGCATCCTGGCTGAGCTGGACAAGAAGAAGATCGTTATCATCACCGGCTTCCAGGGCATCAACAAGTACGGCGACATCACCACCCTGGGCCGGGGCGGTTCGGATACCTCGGCAGTGGCCCTGGCCGCCGCCCTCCACGCCGACCTGTGCCAGATCTACACCGATGTGGACGGCGTCTATACCGCCGATCCCCGCTATGTGAAGGGCGCCCGGAAGCTGGATGAGATCACCTATGACGAGATGCTGGAGCTGGCCACCTTGGGCGCCCAGGTCCTGCACAACCGCTCTGTGGAGATGGCGAAGCGGTATAACGTGAATCTGGAGGTCCTCTCCAGCTTCTCCGGCCAGCCCGGGACAAAAGTCAAGGAGGTTGCGAAAACCATGGAAAAGCCCTATGTCAGCGGCATTGCCAAGGATAAAAATATTGCCCGTCTGGCCCTCGTCGGCCTGCCCGACAAGCCGGGCACCGCCTTCCGGATGTTCTCCGCTCTGGCGAAATACAAGATCAATGTGGACATCATCCTCCAGTCCATCGGCCGCAATAACACCAAGGACATCAGCTTCACTGTGGACCTGGACGATATGGAAAAGGCCAAGCAGATCATGACCGACCTGCAAAGCGTGCTGGGCTTCGACCACATCGACGTCACCGACGAGATCGCCAAGGTCTCCATCGTGGGCGCCGGTATGATCAACAACCCCGGTGTGGCCTCCCTCATGTTTGAGGCCCTCTACAACGCCGGCATCAACATCCACATGATCTCCACCAGTGAGATCAAGGTATCCGTCCTGGTGGACAAGTGCGATGCCGACACCGCCGTCCAGGTCATCCACGACCGCTTCTACGAGGAGTTCGGCAATATCTGAGCCTGAAAAAACTGCCCCAGCGGCGCAAAGACGCGTTGAGATGGGAGCCCGAAGATCCCGCCCTGCCAAAGGGGGATCTCCGGGCTCCCGTTCTGCGTCCGGAAGAGAGGAAAACCGATGAAACGGAACAAACAAGACGTATTGAGCCTGTCCTGGCCCATCTTTGTGGAGCTGCTGCTCCAGATGCTGGTGGGCAACGCCGACCAGATCATGGTGGGCTGGCGGGACCCCAACGGGGTGGGCGCCATCGGCAACGCCAACCAGATCACCAACCTGCTGCTGCTGGTGTTCTCGGTGGTGTGCACCGCCGCCATGATTCTGGTGTCCCAGTACCTGGGGGCCGGAGACACCAAACGGGTGGGCCGGACCTGTACCGCGGCCCTGGTGATGAACCTGATCTTCGGCCTGGCGGTGAGCCTGCTGCTTATCCTGGGCTGCGGTCCCATCTTCCGGCTCATGGGGGTCCATGAGCTGATCTTTGCCGAAACCTGCCTCTACATGCGCATCATCGGCGCCGGCATGGTTTTCCAGTCGATCTACCTCACCTTCACCGCCTTTTTCCGCAGCGCCCAGATGATGCGGGAGACCATGATGGTCTCCATCTTCATGAACTGCCTGAACATCGGCGGCAACTATATCCTCATCAACGGCCTGGGTCCCCTGCCTCCGCTGGGGGTGGCCGGAGCCGCCCTCTCCAGCGGCCTGAGCCGCCTTGTGGGGGTGGTGGTCATCGCCTGCATGTTCCGGCGGCGGTTCCCCGGCCTCCTCTCCCGGCGCCACCTGCACCCCTTCCCCAGGGCGGAGATGGGACAGCTCTTGGGCATCGGCCTGCCTACCGGCAGCGAGTCTCTCTCCTACAACGGCTCTCAGATCTGCATCCAGGCCGTCTGCAACCAGTTTGCCGCCTATGTGGTCAATACCCGGGTCTACGCCATGATCTTTGCCAACGTCACCTATATGTTCGGCTCCGCCCTCTCCCAGGCCTGCCAGGTGGTAGTGGCCCGGCTTATGGGTGCCCGGGAGATGGAGGCCACCCACCGTCAGGTCATGTCCACCCTGAGGGGGGCGGTGCTGGTCTCCGGCGGCCTTTCAGTCCTCCTGTGCGTGGCCGCCCGACCGGTGTACAGCATCTTCACTCAGGACCCTCAGATTCTGGCCCTGGCCGGTACCATTATGCTCATTGAGATCCCACTGGAGCTGGGCCGGGCGGTGAATATGGTCATGTGCCGGGCCCTACAGGCCTGCGGCGACATCCGATTTCCCACCATCATCTGTGTCATTGACGCCTGGCTGATCGGCGTGGGCGGCAGCTTCTTCCTGGGCGTGGTGCTGGGCTGGGGCCTGGCCGGCCTGTGGGCCGCCATGGCGGCAGACGAGTGTATTCGGGCGGTGCTCTTCCTTATCCGCTGGCAGAGCGGCGCCTGGCGGCAGAAATGCCTGTTGGACACGGCAAAGGGATAAGAACTGGGAAAATGCCCATATGCGTTTACTGGGAATTCTTCGACAAAATCAGATATTATGTAAATGATATGTGCCGGTGGAGCTGTGGGGAGAACCTGGGGACGAGTGTGGATAAAACGGTGCAAAAGTGCGGAAATCACCGTTATAAACCGGGGGATGACCGGCGGATAACCCGGTGCAAAATGTAAATAACTAGGTGTAAATACAGCTTGCGGATATATTTTATGTAAACTATTGACATAAAAACAGCTTGCTTGAAAAGTAAAAGGATCAAGGATAAATGGCAGTAAATCAGGATTTTTGACAGACAGAGGAAATATGAGGAAGAAGGTGATGCGTCGGGGTAGGGAGCCTGGAAAAGGGGAGGTATACTGTTGGTATAGCCATTGTAAAGGGAAGGAAAAGGGGTGCGGGGGGTGCGAAACTCGCTTGACAACCCGGAGCGGATATAGTATCATAACAAGAGCAGTTTGCAGTCCTGGTGCTGCAGACGGGCTAGTGTGGCTCAATGGCAGAGCATCTCACTCGTAATGAGAAGGTCGCTGGTTGTGGCTAAGGGTGGTAAATTAGGAAGGGCCGATTTTTGGCCGAGGAACAAACAGAGTACGGTGAGGAGCCGGGATCTCATAGAGGTATGCTGGAATAGCTCAGTCGGTAGAGCAGCTGATTCGTAATCAGCAGGTCGCGTGTTCAAGTCACGTTTCCAGCTCCAAAATGCTCCTTATCGAGGGATAAGGAGCATTTTGTGTACAAAAACGAAGAAAAGGATTATACTGTATCCATGGAAAATGCGGAGGCATCCGTCCGCATGGAGGGATATACTGTTACCCCTGAAATGCGGGAACAGTGTAAGCGTGTGCTGCGGGGCGAGGCCACAATGGAGGAATGCCTGAAGCGTTTTCTGAAGTCCCGACAGAAGGATGATTCAGTATGGCATACAGTTTAGAGCCTGTTTCCCAGGACTGTTATCCTGGCACCACGGTGCTGGTCAATAAGCTGAATATTCGGGATGAGGCTACGCTGAATGAGGCGGAGGCCCTTATCACCTACATTAATGCCTCCAAGCTGGAGTATTGCCCGCTGGAAGGCGTTTTTGATTTTACCCATTACAAGGCGATTCACCATTTTCTCTTTTCTGAGTTGTATGATTGGGCAGGACAAGTCCGTGCAGTGAATATTAGTAAAAAGGCAACTTGTTTCTGCCGGGCAGAGAGAATTGAAACCCAAGCGCAGCTGATTTTCCAGCGACTGAAAGAGCGAGACTGTTTTAAAGGACTCTCCCATCATGACTTTGTGGATGAAATCGTGGATTTTTACTGTGTCACAAATATGCTGAATCCTTTCCGGGAGGGCAATGGCCGCACGCAAAGAACCTTCCTGGCACAACTGATTCGCAATGCTGGATATGATATCAACTGGGCCGAGGTAGATGGTGATTTGCTGATGATTGCCACCATTCAAGCGGCACAGGGAGTAACGGATCTGCTTCGGAGTGTATTTCAAGAAAGTATACGAGAGGGGGTATTTTGATCATTAACGCTGGATATGATGGTATTTCTGTGCTATTGTGTTTTGCTACAAGGAGGCGAGGCACATGAACGAGACTCTGAGATTGCTGTACGACAAATTTTATACCCCTCTGCCTATGGTGGAATCCGAACGGGAAGTGGAAACCTGCCACCGGCAGCTTATTGAGCGGTTGGACAAGCCGGAGCGGAGATTGATTCTGCGGATCATCGATGCCCAGAATCTGATGATAGAGGAACGCTCCATAGATAGTTTCGTCTGCGGCTTTCGGCTGGCGTGGGAAATGGCAAACGAACTGAATCATGATAAAGAGAACAGGCATCCGTTGCCAGCTGAAGAAGCTGAGACGGATGCCTGTTCTATGCTATAGAATGAAATTTCCGGGTATAGGCGAGGCATTACGGAAACAGCTCGATGACCGTATCCGCCGGAGCAGACGCAGACCCGCACCAAGCGGCACGAACAGGAGCGATAAGGAA
>NZ_CALXEE010000068.1 GCF_944387245.1 uncultured Intestinimonas sp.
AAGGCCCTCCAGATCCACGGCGGCTACGGCTACATGCGGGACTACCCCATCGAGCGCATGTACCGCGACGCCCGCATCGTGCCCATCTACGAGGGCACCTCCGAGATTCAGAAGGTGGTCATCTCCAGAGAGCTGCTCAAATAACATTTGGGAGACAGAAAGGAAAGGGTGCGTATTATGGAAAAAATCGATCTCAACCAGCTGATTGGCATGAAGATGGAGCCCCGCTACGTAGAGTACAACTGGCGGGATGTGGCCCTCTATAACCTGGCTGTGGGCGCCCACAAGGAGGATCTGGCCTACTACTACGAAAAGTACCTCAAAGCCATCCCCACCTACGGCGCGGTCCCCTATTGGGCTACCGTCAACGTCCGGCCCTATCAGTGGATGCCGCTGCCCGCCTCCATGCTGGCGGATGAGCTCATCAAGCCCACCATTGCATTCCTGAACATGGACCACGAGATCATCTGGCATCGGCCCATCGACGCCATCAAGGGCACCTTCCAGTGGCAGGACCAGATCGTGGACGTATACGACCGGGGCGAGGGCAAGGGCGCCGTGGTCAAGACCAAGATCGACGTCCGGGACGAAGCCGGCAACCTGGTCTGCACCAACTACTCCACCACCTTCTTCCACGAGGCGGGCGGCTTCGGCGGCAAGCCCATGCCCAAGAGCCCTGTGGTCATCCCTGAGCGGGAGCCCGATTTCGCCGTGGACGACTATGTGACTCCGGTGCAGAACCTCCTTTACCGCCTCACCGGCGACACCAACCTCATCCACGTGGACCCCGAGTACGCCAAGAACATGAAGTTTGACCAGCCCATCGTTCAGGGTCTGTGCTCCTTCGGCTTCGCCTGCCGCATGATGATCGACAAGCTGATCCCCGGCCAGCCGGAGCGCGCCAAACGCATGGCCGCCCAGATGAGCAGCCCCCTCCTCCCCGACACGCCGGTCCAGACCCAGATCTGGAAAATTGACGAAGGTACCGCCTATTTCCGTTTCATTGACAAGAACACCGGCAAGGCTGTCCTCAACCGCGGCGTTTTTGAGTGGGCTTAATCCAAATTCTGTCGAAAAAATTGGTGTGGCCTTTTCCATTGCCATTTTACGTTAAATAGTATTGTAAACGAATTATTTTTTCACAAAACTAATTGAATTGGAAAGAAATATTGGATAAAATCAAATCCGCTCCAAAAAAGATTTACGTGCAATAGTGCCAAAAGATTATTGACTTTGGCCAAAAGATGCTATATCCTGGAGGCGGAAACTGGTTTTGGAGTTATCCAAACCATTAAAAGGCAGTATCCGAAGGTCAAATTTGTGGGAGGTAATTTGTTATGAACAACCTGCTTCTGGAAGTGGAAAACGGGATCGCCCTGCTGACCATCAACCGTCCCAAGGCCCTCAACGCTCTGAACAGCGAGACTCTGGCCGAGCTGAACACCTGCCTGGCCGAGCTGGAGAATAACGACGATGTCAAGGTGGTCATCCTCACCGGTTCCGGCGAGAAGTCCTTCGTGGCCGGCGCCGACATCTCTGAGATGGTCAACGCCACTCCCGCCGAGGGCCGCAAGATGGGTCTGCTGGCCCGTGAGGCTTTTGGTCGTCTGGAGAATATGCCTCAGGTCACCATCGCCGCTGTGAACGGTTTCGCTCTGGGCGGCGGCTGCGAGATCTCCATGGCCTGCGACATCCGCGTGGCCTCTGACAACGCCAAGTTTGGCCAGCCCGAGTGCGGCCTGGGCATCCTGCCCGGCTTCGGCGGCACCCAGCGTCTGCCCCGTCTGGTGGGCAAGGGCCGTGCCAAGGAGCTCATCTTCACCTGCGACATGATCAGCGCCGACGAGGCCTTCCGTATGGGTCTGGCCAACCACGTGGTGCCCCAGGCCGAGCTCATCGACTACTGCAAGGCCATGGCCGGCCGCATCATGAAGAACGGTCCTCTGGCCGTGGCTCTGGCCAAGCAGGCCATCAACACCGGTTCCGACACCGATCTGGACAGCGGCCTGAAGCTGGAGGCCAACCTGTTCGGCCTGAGCTTCTCCACCGCCGACAAGATGGAAGGCATGACCGCTTTCCTGGAGAAGCGCAAGGAGAAGCACTTCATCGGCAAGTAAGCTGATACATCCGCGTACCAGTCCTGCGCAAGCGTCGGGACGCTGGTACAAGAATCCCTGTGACCGCGCCCGGCCCGGAGCCTCCCGCCGAGAGGATACATCCGGGACCGGCCCTCCCCGTTTGGGGATGGCGGCCCGGTGTTCCTCAACCAGGAGCTCCGGGCCGGGCTTTTTCACCGTACAGACGCGGCGGTAAGTTGTTGGTTCCGCCGCCGTCTACACTATGGGAAGGGAAGGATCACTCATGTCCAAGAAACCTATCATCTCCGCTGCGGAGGCCGCCGCGCTCGTCAAGGATGGCGACATCATCACCACCAGCGGCTTTGTGGCCAGCGCCATGCCGGAGGCCCTGAACCGCGCTCTGGAGGCCCGCTTCCTGGAGACCGGTTCTCCCAAGAACCTGACCCTCTTCTATGCCGCCGCCCAGGGCAACCGTGACGGCAGCGGCGCCGACCATTTCGCCCACGAGGGTATGCTCAAGCGCGTCATCGGCGGCCACTACAACATGGTCCCCGAGCTGGGCAAGCTCATCAACGCCAACAAGCTGGAGGCCTACAACCTGCCCCAGGGCACCCTGTCCCAGCTCTATCGTGACATTGCCGGCCACAAGCCCGGCCACATCACCCACGTTGGCCTGAACACCTTCGCCGATCCCCGGATCGAGGGCGGCAAGCTCAACTCCGTCACCACCGAGGACATCGTGGAAGTGGTGAACATTCTGGGCGAGGAGAAGCTCCTCTACAAGGCCCTGAAGTTTGATGTGGGCTTCATCCGCGGCTCCTACGCCGACGAGAACGGCAACGTGACCCTGGAGCACGAGTGCTGCACCCTGGAGGCCACCTCCATCGCTCAGGCCGTGAAGAACTCTGGCGGCAAGCTGGTGGTCCAGGTGGAGAAGGTGGTCCAGAACGGCTGCCTCGACCCCAAGCTGGTGAAGATCCCCGGCATCTACGTGGATGCGCTGGTTATCTGCGAGAACAAGGAAGACCACGCCCAGTGCCAGGGCTGCGAGTACGACGGCTCCATGACCGGCGACTTCCGTGTGCCTCTGGGCAGCCTGGAGTATCCTCCCATGAGCGCCAAGAAGATCATCGGCCGCCGTGCCGCTATGGAGCTAGAGCCCGACAAGGTGGTCAACCTGGGCATCGGTATCCCCGAGTACATCTCCATGGTGGCCAACGAGGAGGGCATCGGCGACTACATGACCCTCACCGTGGAGGCCGGCCCCGTGGGCGGCGTGCCTCAGGGCGGCCCCAAGTTCGGCGGCTCCGTCAACGTGGAGTCCATTCTGGACCAGCCCTATCAGTTCGACTTCTATGACGGCGGCGGCGTGGACCTGGCCTTCCTGGGTCTGGCTCAGGCCGACAAGGAGGGCAATATCAACGTCTCCAAGTTTGGTCCCCGGATCGCCGGCTGCGGCGGCTTCGTGAACATCACCCAGAACGCCAAGAAGGTCTTCTTCTGCGGCACCTTCACCGCCGGCGGCATCAAGACCCATGTGGAGGACGGCAAGCTGGTCATCGACCAGGAGGGCCGCGAGCAGAAGATGATCGATACCGTGGAGCAGATCACCTTCTCCGGCGCCTATGCCAACAAGACCGGCCAGCCCGTCAAGTACATCACCGAGCGCGCCGTCTTTGAGCTGCGTCCCGACGGCGTCTATCTCACCGAGGTGGCCCCCGGCATCGACGTGCAGACGCAGGTCATCGACCTCATGGGCTTTACCCCCAAGATGGAAGAGGGCGGCCCCAAGCTCATGGACGAGCGCATCTTCCACGACGGCCTCATGGGCCTGAAGTGATCCCGGCATGAGGGGCTCCGGCCTCCGGAGCCCCCCTTCCCTTCGGGAACAGACCGTTTCCCGAGCCCGTTCCTATTGTTGAGACTGAGATAGAAAGGGGACTTTCCTTTGAACTGGGGAATCCTAATCCTATTCATCGCCATCATCCTGTTCGGTGTGCTGGCCTTCCGCGGTATTTCCGCACTGATCCTGGCTCCTCTGGTCACCTGCTTCGTGCTGATCTTTACCCCCATCTTTGCGGGACAGGACATCGCCATCCTGGATGGCCTGAAGACGCAGTTCATGCCTGCCGCAGCCAACTACGTCTCAAGCTACTTCCTGGTGTTCTTCGTGGGCGCCATCTTCGGTGCTGTCTATCAGTTTACGGGCGCTGCCAAGTCCATCGCCAAATGGCTGGCCGGCATGTGCCAGGGTAAATTTGTGGCCCCCATCATCATGTGCATCACCGGCCTGCTGACCTACGGAGGCATCTCCGGCTTCGTGGTCTTCTTCGTCATCTACCCCATCGCCCTCCAGATGTTCCGCTCCGCCAACCTGACCCGCCGCCTGATCCCCGCCGCCATCTCCGCCGGCTGCTGGACCTGGTCCATGTATGGCCCCGGCTCCCCCTCCATCCAGAACGTTATCCCCATCGACATCCTGGGCACCACTCCCACCGCCGCTTTCGTGCCCTCCCTGATCGCCACCGTGGCCTCCTTCGTGATGATCTTCGTGTGGCTGGAGTACCGTGCCCGCGCCTTCTCCAAGCGGGGCTTCTACTTCCATGATGACCGTATGCGGACTCAGCTCTCCCCCGAGGAGCTGCAGGAGGACGATCCCAACGAGGTCCTGCCCAACCCCATCGTGGCTCTGATTCCCATTGTTGTCATCCTGGTCCTCTTCAACGTGCCTCTCTTCAACGGTGCAGGTCTCCCCGTTGAGACCTCCGTGTTCGCCGGCGTGGTCCTGGCCGTCATCCTCTTCTTCCCCCGTATCGAGGGCGGCATCACCGGCTGGGTCAAGGTCTTCAACAAGGGCGCTGCCGACTCCGGCGTGTCCATCCTGAACACTGCCATCGTCGTCGGCTTCGGCGGCGTGGTGCAGAACACCCAGGGCTTCACCGATCTGGTGGCCAGCCTCCAGAAGCTGGAGATGAACCCCCTGATCTTCGTCATGATCACCGTGGCCGTGTGCGCCGGCGCCTGCGGCTCCGCCTCCGGCGGTATGGGCGTGGCCTTCAACGCCCTGAAGGACGTCTACGCCGCTCTGGGCGCCAACTTCGAGTACGTCCACCGTATCGGCGCCATCGCTGCCGGCACCCTGGACACCCTGCCTCACCAGGGCGCTCAGATCACCCTGCTGGGCATCTGCAAGTGCACCCACAAGGAAGCCTACTTCGACATCGCCATCACCCAGATCGCCATTCCCTTCATCACTTGCTTCATCTTCATCGCTCTGGCTTCCATGGGTCTGTAACAGCTTTTATGCCAAAAAACAGGAGACGACGTACGTCGCCTCCTGTTTTTTTATACAAATTTTTGCCTTTAAAAATGTGGATATCTCCAGCTTGACAGCGTCGCTGCACAGTGGTACATTGTAATTACAATAGTTCTGTATCAAAACTATTTTTATCTAGAACTATACCATCCCTGCTTCAAGTGTCACACCATTTTTCCCACCACACATGTAACATCAACCGCGATCAAATGAAAGGATGTGTCGACCATGAACTTTACCCTCACACAAGACCAGCAGCAGATCCAGCAGCTCGCCCGAGAGTTTGCGGAAAAGGATCTTCTCCCCGGCGTTCTGGAGCGGGACGAGAGCAGCGAGTTCCCCCTGGAGGCGTTCCGGAAATTCGGTAAGACCGGCATTTATGGTCTCCCCTATCCCACCGAGGTGGGTGGCCTGGGAGGCAGCTACCTGAGCTATATCCTGGCTGTGGAGGAGATCTCCAAGGTGGACGCCTCCTTCGGCATCGCCTTCTCCGTGGACACCTCCCTCTACGGCGGCAGCATCATGAATTCCTCCGCCCCTGAGGAGATCAAGAAGAAGTTCCTGGCCCCCATCACCTACGGTGAGAAGATCGGCTCCTTCGGCCTCACCGAGCACACCGCCGGTTCCGACGCCGCCGGTCAGCGCACCGTGGCCACCAAGGACGGCGACAGCTACATCATCAACGGCTCCAAGTGCTTCAACACCAACGGCCCTCTGGCCGACTACACCGTCATCTACTGCCTCACCGATCCCGCTCTGGGCACCAAGGGCATGGCGGCCTTCGTGGTGGAGAAGGGCACCCCCGGCTTCACCGTGGGCAAGGTGGAGAACAAGATGGGCATCCGTTCCGCCCACGTCTCCGACATGCACCTGGACAACGTCCGCGTCCCCGCCGAGAACATGATCGCCCAGCCCGGTGAGGGCTTCAAGCTGGCCATGAAGACCCTGGACGGCGGCCGCATCGGCGTGGCTGCCCAGGGCCTGGGCATTGCCAAGGGCGCCTTTGAGATCGCCCGGAAGTACATGATGGAGCGCGAGCAGTTCGGCAAGCCCATCTGCAAGCAGCAGTACCTGGCCTTCAAGATGGCCGAGCTCCAGACCAAGATCCAGGCCGCTGAGCTGCTGCTCTACAAGGCCGCCATCTGCAAAGAGGAGGGCCAGCCCTACACCGTGCCCGCCGCCATGGCCAAGATGACCTGCACCAACGTGGCTATGGAGGTCACCACCGAGGCGGTCCAGCTCCTGGGCGGCAACGGCTACATGAAGGACTACCACGTGGAGCGCATGATGCGCGATGCCAAGATCACCCAGATCTACGAGGGCACCAACGAGATCCAGAAGCTGGTCATCAGCGGCCAGATCTTCCGCTAATCCCCTCTTCCCTTCGTTTCCTTCCATCCTTTACCCAACACACTTTTACCCCAACGCAATGGCCGGACGATCCTGATCAGATCGTCCGGCCATATTTTATGCGCCGCCCACTTTGGGCGGCGCACCCGCGCCTTTGCACACATTGCACGATTATATGGTCAAAAACAGGGTGAATCTTGGTTTGACAAATTGGTCCTACCGTTTTATAATCTTGTGCAAGATTCAAAATCCGGAGCTGAGGTCTCATGAAGATCATCATACAAATTGCCATCATTTTTTCCATATGCTGGGTCAGCCAGATCATTGAGGCCCTGCTTCCCATCGCCTTCCCCGCCAGCGTCATTGCCATGGTCCTGCTGCTCCTGCTGCTGTCCGGGGTCCTGCGGGTGGACCACATTCGGGAGAAGTCCGATTTTCTGCTCTCCAACATGGCCTTCTTTTTCATCCCCGCCGGGGTGAGCGTCATCAACTATTTTGACGTGCTGGCCAGCGCCCTGCTGCCGCTTCTGGTGATCTGCGTGGTGAGCACTGTTCTCACCTTTGCGGTCACCGCCTATGCCGTCCGTCTCACCCGCCGTCTCATGGATCGGAGGAAATCCTGATGTCTGAACTGTTCTCGTCTCCCTTTTTCGGCATCTCCCTGAGCATTGTGGCCTTTCTCATCGGGGTCCGGATCCGCAGGCGGACCGGCCTGGAGCTGTGCAATCCGCTGCTCATCGCCATCGTGCTGGTGTCCGCCGTGCTGCTGGTCTGCCGGATTCCCTACGAGGCCTATGACCAGGGCGGCGCCGTTATCAACATGTTCCTGGCCCCCGCCACCGCCTGCCTGGCGGTGTCCATCTACACCCGCATCCAGCTGCTCAGGGAGAACTGGCTCCCCATTCTGGTGGGCTGCACCGTGGGCTCCCTCACCTCTATGGGCAGCATCTACGGCCTGTGCCGGCTGTTCCGGCTGGACCAGACCATCATGGTCTCCCTGCTGCCCAAGTCGGTGACCACCCCCATCGCCATCAGCGTCTCCCAGAGTCTGGGCGGCATCCAGGCCATCACCGTGGTGGCGGTCATCATCACCGGCATCCTGGGTAGCATTCTGGCCCCTCTTCTGGTCAAGGTATTCCGGATCAGTGACCCGGTGGCCGCCGGTCTGGCCATCGGCGCCTGTTCCCACGCCGTGGGCACCTCCAAGGCCCTGGAGCTGGGTGAGACCGAAGGCGCCATGAGCGGCCTGGCCATCGGCGTGTGCGGCATCCTCACCGTGCTCTTCTCCCTGCTCATCGCTCCATAACATGCAAAGACCGCCCCGGCTGCAACAGCCGGGGCGGTCTTTGTGTTTTACCGCATGGTCAGCCACATGATCCAGATGAGCGCCAGTACAAAGAGGGTCATACCGGGATTCACCAAAAAGTGTCCCCAGGTCTCACCGTCGCCCCAGCTGGTCCCATCGGCAAAGTCGATCAGCTCGGCCCGGCGGCGGAAGAAGGTCCAGTAGAGGGCCCACAGCATGGACACCAGCACCAGCATGGCCAGAACCAGGTTGCCCGTCTCCCCCATAAGCCCACCCAGAGGCAGGAGCCCGGCGGAGACGAAGTTCACCCCGGCGTGGAGGAGCATACAGCCTTTGATGCTGCCGGTGCGGAGCAGGATGCCCCCCAGGACCATGCCCACGGCAAAGGCGTAGATCATCTGATAGAGATTTCCGTGGACCAGGGCGAAGAGAAGGGCGGAGGCGCACAGGGCGAAGCCGTCGCCCCAGGGCCGCAGCCGCCGGAGGAGCATCCACCGAAAGAACAGCTCCTCACACACCGGTGCCAGCAGGCAGCTGTAAATGAGATTGAAGGCCACGGGAAGGTCCCCCATGGCGTCCAAGGGGTTGGAGATGGGCTCCCCCCGCAGGGCGGCCAGCGCATCCATCAGGGAGAGGGTGACGATGTTGGCGAGATAGAGCCAACCGGTGGCCAGCAGCCACATTCCCGCCCAGTTCTCGCCGTTCAGCCGCTGCCGTTCTGGGTCCGGACACTCCAGCGGGGCGGTCCGCAGTACCAGCATGGCCGCCGGGAAGCCGATGAGGTAGGTGGCGGCGGCAGAGATAAGGTAGGGCACCAGCGCATCCTCCAGCAGGGCCGGCGCCTGTGACAGGATCAGATACTGCAGCAGGAGCTGGACCCCCACCGGCAGAAGGATCATAGCCAGCATGGCCACTCCCACCCGGGAGAAGGTACGGCGGTACCGCCGGGCCTCCTCCCCCGCAAAAAATTCCCAGAGCTCCTCCATATGGGCGCTCCTCCTTTTCCAACAGCATAGGTAAAAAGCGGGCCCCGGCACAAGCCGGGGCCCGCCGCATATGGGTTATTTTATCACTTGATGGCCTTGGTGTCCACTTCCTCGTGGAGCAGCTTGGCAAAGTCGGCGCAGGACATGGCGCCCAGGTCCTCGCCGGTGCGGTGACGGGGAGAGACGGTGCCGTTCTCCATATCCCGGTCGCCCACCACCAGCATATAGGGGACCTTCTCCATGGTGGCCTCGCGGATCTTCTTGCCGATCTTCTCGCTGCGGTGGTCCACCTCCACCCGGAAGCCCTGGGCGTCCAGGTCCTTGGCTACCTGGTCGGCGTACTCGGCGGCACGGTCGGTGACGGGCAGGACCTTCACCTGGACGGGGGAGAGCCAGGCGGGGAAGGCGCCGGCAAAGTGCTCGGTGATGACGCCGATGAAGCGCTCGATGGAGCCCAGCACCACGCGGTGGATCATGACGGGGCGGTGCTTCTGACCGTCCTCGCCGATATACTCCAGCTCGAAGCGCTCAGGCAGCTGGGAGTCCAGCTGGATGGTGCCGCACTGCCAGGTCCGGCCCAGGGAGTCGGCCAGATGGAAATCCAGCTTGGGGCCGTAGAAGGCGCCATCGCCCTCGTTGATGACGAACTCCTTGCCCATGGCGGTAATGGCGTTTTTCAGGATGTCCTGGTTGAGCTCCCACTCCTCCACGGTGCCGATGTGGTCCTCGGGCATGGTGGAGAGCTCGATGGTGTAGGAGAGGCCGAAGGTGGAGTAGACCTCGTCGAAGAGGCGGACGGTCTCCTGGATGACGTCCTGCATCTGGTCGCGGGTCATGAACACGTGGGCGTCGTCCTGGCTGAAGCAGCGCACCCGGAAGAGGCCGTGGAGGGCGCCGGAGAGCTCGTGGCGGTGGACCAGGCCGATCTCGCCCACCCGGAGGGGCAGCTCCTTATAGGAATGGGGCTCGCTGGCGTAGACCAGCATGCCGCCGGGGCAGTTCATGGGCTTGATGGCGAAGTCCACATCGTCAATGACGGTGGTGTACATGTTGTTCTTATAGTGGTCCCAGTGGCCGGAGCGCTCCCACAGCTGGCGGTTGAGCATCATGGGGGTGGATATCTCCACATAGCCGTAGCGCTTATGGACCTGCCGCCAGTAGTCCAGCAGGGTGTTCTTGAGCACCATGCCCTTGGGCAGGAAGAAGGGGAAGCCGGGACCCTCGTCCCGGAGCATGAAGAGGCCCAGCTCCTTGCCCAGCTTGCGGTGGTCCCGCTTCTTGGCCTCCTCGATCCGGGCCAGGTACTCGTCCAGCTCGTCCTTCTTGGGGAAGGCGATGCCGTAGATGCGCTGGAGGGTCTCCCGGTTGGAATCGCCCCGCCAGTAGGCGGCGTTGCAGGCGGTCAGCTTCAGGGCGTTGCCCTTCACCCGGCCGGTGGAATCCAGGTGAGGACCGGCGCACAGGTCGGTGAACTCACCCTGCTTGTAGAAGGAGATGTGGGCGTCCTCGGGGAGGTCGTTGATGAGCTCCACCTTGAAGGGCTCGCCCTTCTCCTCCATGAGCTTGAGGGCCTCGGCCCGGGGCAGCTCAAAGCGCTCCAGCTTCAGCTTCTCCTTGCAGATCTTCTTCATCTCGGCCTCGATCTGCTCCAGGTGCTCGGGGGTGAAGGCAAAGGGGGCGTCCATGTCGTAGTACCAGCCCTCGTCGATGGAGGGGCCGATGGCCAGCTTCACCTCGGGCCACAGCCGCTTGACGGCCTGGGCCATGATGTGGGAGCAGGTATGCCAGTAGGTCTGGCGGTATTCGGGGTTCTCAAAGCTAAACTCTTTGTTTTCTTCTGCCATGGTAATTCCTCCTAGTATTCTGGGGCAGGCAATAAAAAAGCCCCACCCCTGATGATGATTCAGGGGTGAGACGAAAGTCCCACGGTTCCACCCTGCTTGCAAGAAGCGTTTGAGCCGTCGCGAGCAGCACGGATGGACCGGAGCGAGGGCGAGGGGAGGGGCCACAGGCCCCGGACACCAGCCCGAGTCGGAGGGAAGCCGTGCGTTGCGAGCAGGCGAAACGTGACACCAAAGCGCGGAGCGCCCGGGAGCAGGACAACAGTGAGCCGCGCAGACCGAAAAACAGGGCGGGCAAAGCCCGGCGGTATTTTCGGCGGAGCGGGGAACAGTTGGCCGTCGCGGAGGGCGCGCAGCGTGACACCGAAGCGCGGAGCGCCCGGCAGTACAGCTCTGACATCTTGCCGCTTGTGTCCCACTGTAACGGGCGGGTCCCGTCCCGGTCCTTTCCCGGGCGGCTCAGGAGTGGTACCGCCGCCGCGCACACAGGGCACTTTCACCATCTGTGTCCCTCTCTGGGTGCCGCCTTTGCGGGTTCTTCTCCGTCGATGCCATTTTAATGGGGTTACTATATCACCAAAAGCGGGCCCTGTCAAGGGGATGCGGCGGCTACTCCCGGGAGATATATTCCTCCTCACAGGTCCGCTGCGCCTGGATCAAAATGCTGTGGGCTTTTGCATATTCCCCTTCCTCCAGGGCATCGATACAGTCGGTGCAGACATTGAACAGCATATGATACAGTTTTTGATACAAGTCCTCCATGTTTCACACCCCCACATTCGTGCTACAAGCTATATTTCTATTGTAAACCTCATTTTTCTTTTTTCAAGCCAAAATCCCGCTAACAGCATGTTTATGCTGCCTCAGTTTTTCATATGCTTGACCTATGGAGGTGCGAGATGAAACTTGACTATAAGGAAATTGGCCGACGAATCGCTCGTCGGAGAAAACATTTGGGATTAAAGCAAGCGACTGTGGAAGAATTGGCTGATTTGGGAGACAAATATCTTTCCAGTATTGAGACCGGAAAATCCATCCCCTCCACCGAGGTCATCATGCGTCTGGCGCTGGCGCTGGACACCACGCCGGACGAGTTTCTGGTGGGCACGGCCCGGGACACCGGGGATCGCTGGCGTGAGGTGGCCGAACTGCTGCGGGATATGGACGACAAGCACCTGGAGCTGGCCGGGAGCCTCCTCACCTGGCTCAAGCAGCAGTCCCTCTGACCTTCCCTGTTGAGCAAAAAAGACGTGGAGCCTTTGAACTGCCCCATCTTGTGCGGACAGCACAAAAAGGCCTCAATGTGGGGAAAGATGAAGTTTTAGGCTGAGTGGCGCAGCGTGAGCGGCGCCACTCCAGTTTTTAGCTGGATGCGCTCGTGGTTGTAAAAATGGATGTAGCGGTCAATCATCTCATTGGCCTCGCAGAACGTGGCCGGTTTATGGGGGTAGATACATTCAGTCTTGAGGATGGAAAAGAAATTTTCCGCCATAGCGTTGTCATAAGGGTTTCCACGTCTTGACATAGACGGCGTAAT
>NZ_CALXEE010000069.1 GCF_944387245.1 uncultured Intestinimonas sp.
CGGTCAGCTTGCCGTTGAGCTCGGGGATGACCTTGCCCACGGCCTTGGCGGCGCCGGTGGAGGAGGGGATGATGTTGTAGGTAGCCGCACGGCCGCCGCGCCAGTCCTTCTTGGAGGGGCCGTCAACGGTCTTCTGGGTGGCGGTCACGGAGTGAACGGTGGTCATCAGGCCGTCGGTGATGCCGAACTTGTCGTTGAGGACCTTGGCGATGGGGGCCAGGCAGTTGGTGGTGCAGGAGGCGTTGGACACGAAGGTCATGTCGGAGGTGTACTTGTCCAGGTTCACGCCGCAGACGAACATGGGGGTGTCGTCCTTGGAGGGGGCGGACATGACGACCTTCTTGGCGCCGGCGTCGATGTGGCCCTGAGCCTTCTCCTTGGTCAGGAACAGGCCGGTGGACTCCACCACGTACTCAGCGCCGATCTCGCCCCAGGGAATCTCGGAGGGGTTCATCTTGGCGTACACCATAACCTTGTGGCCGTTGACGGTGATGGAGTTCTCATCGTACTCGATGGTGCCGTTGAAGCGGCCGTGGATGGTGTCGTAGCGGAGCATATAGGCCATATAGTCGGGGGTCATGCCGGGGTCGTTGATACCCACGAACTCCACGTCGGAGCGGGTCAGGCCGGCGCGGAACACCAGGCGGCCGATTCTGCCGAAGCCATTGATACCGATTTTGATGCTCATAGCTGCATTCTCTCCTTATAAAATATCGATGGGTCCCTTCTTTGCGGGTCCATTATAATGCAGCTGACGAATTTTATCAAGAGGTATTTTTAAAGAAATTTCATTCACTTTCGTTTGTAAGAAAAAACGGCAAAATTTTTTTCGACAAAATTCGACATTTCGCCTTGTAGGGAGGCCCAGAATTTGGTACACTGAAAAAAAAGTACCTTTCCCATGACCGGCGCAGACTAAGCAAATGAAGCGTGCCGGGCGGGCGGAAATAAGGGCGGACCGTGGTGTCCGGCGAGGAGGTATGGGGCGATTTGAGCGGCGACGATTGGAACGAAACGCTCTTTGACGGCTTTCCGGAGCCGGTGCTGCTGCTGCGGGAGGGCAAGGTGAGCTATTGCAACCGGGCGGCGGCGGGGCGGTTTCCCGGGCTACGGCCGGGAGATGAGGTCCCCGGGGGACTGAAAGCCCTTCTGGGAGAGGCCTGTCCGCCGGCGGCGGCGGCCGGTGAGGTGGACGGCTGGCCCTGTACCGCCTCCCTACAGGCGGTGGGCGGGGGCACGCTGGTGGTGCTACGGTCCAGAGAGGGGAGTGCCGGTCAGCCCGGACTGGAGCGGCTTTCCCTCCAGCTCCGGCGGGAGACCGCCACTCTGTCTGCCGCCCTCCAACGGCTGGACCCCACCGAAGAGGTCCCGGACGAGGAAAAGGTAAAACGGTATCTGGCGGCGGCCAATCAGGGCCTCTACCGCATCATCCGGCTGGCCGACCACCTGTCGCTCGCCGGCGGAGAGGCGGAACAGTGGCAGCCCAGAGGGATGGACCTGGCCGGACTGTGCCGGGAGACGGCGGAGGAGGTGGAGAGTGTCTGCCGTATGGGCGGGTATGACTTCACCTGGTCCCTGGAGACCTCCGGCCTGCTCACCGTGGGCGACGACAGGCTGCTGCGGCGGATGCTGCTGTGCCTGGTGTCGAACGCCATGAAGGCGGCGGGCCGGAAGGGAAAGCTGGGGCTGAAGCTGTCCGTCCGGGGCGACCGGGCGGTGGTGACGGTGTGGAACACCGGCCTGGCCCTGGGGGAGCAGGACGTGGCCCGGATGTTCGGCGGAGATCTGGCGGCCGTCCCCACGGACCCCAGGCAGGGGCTCGGTCTGGGCCTGGAGGCGGTCCGCCGGACGGCGGCCCTCCACGGGGGCACCGTGCTGGCCGAGAGTCGGGAGGGCGTCATCCGGTGCGTGGTCTCTCTGCCCATCCGCAAGCCGGAGCAGGGGGAGACGCTTCGCACCCCCAAGGTGGATTACAGCGGCGGTTTCCTGCCGGTGCTGGTGGAGCTCTCTGACGTGCTGCCGCCGGAGCTCTATCACTTTGAAGATCTGCAATAGCACAGCGTCCAAACGGGCGGGGCTGGTCCCCGCCCGTTTGCTTTTGCGGCGGCGCTGCGGCAGACGGCCGGTGGTCCCCAGCCCCCGGGCACCGGCGGCGTTACGGAATAAGCCGCCGGTGCAAGCAGCGCGGCGATAGAACAGCTCCGGGGGGGGGGTACATCCAAATAGGGGGGCCGCAGCCCCCCTGTGTTGGCCGTTTCAAGGGGGAGAGTCCAGAGAGGGGGGAAATCGGAATCCCCCCTCTCTGGGGTGTCTTTGGTTCCTTTCTGCACAAGCAGAAAGGAACGCCCCCGGCAGGGCGGACAACACCTCAAATAGAAATCGCTTCTGTTCAAAAGAAAATCGTTCTGCTGCCATCTCCGATGGAGAACGGCCTCCGGCGGGCCCCTTTCTGAATGACCAGAAAGGGGCGAAAGAGTCAGTCAAGGAGGGGGATGGTCGTCGACCCAAAGTCCGCTCCCCTCTCTTTCCGCCTAAAGGCGAAAAGTCGGTTCGCTCCCTTGTGTCTCCTCCTCCCAACACGACCCACTCCGTTGGGCTCGTGTTGGGTACCCGCCTCCTTGACAATCCACCCCTTAAAACGACCAAGCATAGGGAAAAGGGGACCCAAATGGAGCCCAGCGAAGCGGGTCCATTTGGGAGAGGAGGGGCAAGGGAGCGGAGCGAGAAATACCCGCAGGGTGTTTTGAGCGGTGCGGACTTTGCCCCGACGACGTAACGCCCGTGCCGCCGGGGGTGGCAGGAGGACCACCGAGAGAGACGAATGGAAAACGGGAGCGGACATGTTGTCCACTCCCGCTATATGTTGCTCGCTTTTTCCGCCTTGGGTTTCTCTTTTTTCGGGCTGGATTTGATGTAGAGCGCCTCTGTGGTCAGTTGGGCGTGCATCAGGCGTTCCGCTGCCGTGCCGTAGTTCTGCTTTCCCAGATCTTCCAGGGTATCCGTGATGGCGTTGAAGAGAATGGAATAGAGCTTTTGATAGTCAGACATAGACACATCTCCTCTCTATTATATCCAATAAAGAGTGTATACCCCTCGCGGGAAATTGTCAATTAGAATTATTACCTTTAGTATGTATATACTGAAATAAGGTGATAATTCTGAAACGACTAAAATTAAAATTGGACCGTTATTTGGAAGAGCGCCAAATGACGCGCTATGTGCTGGCCCAAAAGACGGGTATCAAATATCAAACCATTGATGGTTATTATAAAAACAGTGTTTTGCGCTACGATGTTGACAATCTCTCCAAGATCATCACCGCCCTGGACTGCGGGGTGGAGGACCTCTTTGAGATCGTGGAGGAAGCCGACCCATAAAGACAGAAAACTCCCCCGCGCCCTCGGCGCGGGGGAGTTTTTGTGTGTTTGCTCAGTGTTTGAGGACCCGGACCCGGAGCACGCCGTCCACGGCGCGGATCTCGTCGGCCACGGCGTCGCCCACCCGCTGGCCCACGTCCACGATGGTGTAGGCGTAGTTGCCCTTGGACTTGTTGGTCAGGTTCTCCACGTTCACCCCGTCCTTGGCCAGGGTGTTGGTGATGGAGGCCAGCATGTTGGGGATGTTCCGGTGGATGATGCACAGCCGGGTCTCGCCGGACCAGTCCTGCTCCAGGGTGGGCAGGTTCACGGAGTTGCGGATGTTACCCGTCTCCAGGTAGTCCCGGAGCTGCTGGGCGGCCATGAGGGCACAGTTCTCCTCGCTCTCTGGGGTGGAGGCGCCCAGGTGGGGGATGGGCACCACGTTCTTGGCGGCGGTGATGGTGTTGTCGGGGAAGTCGGTGACGTACCGGGCCACCTTGCCGCTCTCCAGGGCGGCGATCATGTCCTCGTCGTTGACCAGACCGCCACGGGCCAGGTTGATGACGCGCACGCCGGTCTTCATCTGGTCGAAGGCGGCGGCGTTGAGCATGCCCTTGGTGTCCGGGGTCTGGGGCACGTGGATGGTGATGTAGTCGCAGTTTTTGTAGATGGCGGTGAGGTCGGTGACGTGGTGGACCATCCGGGACAGGGAGAGGGCGGCGTCCACGGAGAGGTAGGGGTCGTAGCCGTAGACCTCCATGCCCAGCTTGGTGGCGATGTTGGCCACCTGCACGCCGATGGCACCCAGGCCGATGACGCCCAGGCTCTTGCCCGCGATCTCGGGCCCCACGAACTGGCTCTTGCCCTTCTCCACCACCTTGGCCACGTCCTCGCCGGCGGCGGCCTGGGCCTTGGTCCACTCGATACCGCCCACCACATCACGGGAGGAGAGCATCAGGGCGCAGATGACCAGCTCCTTCACGGCGTTGGCGTTGGCGCCGGGGGTGTTGAAGACCACGATGCCTGCCTCGGAGCAGCGGTCGATGGGGATGTTGTTGGTGCCGGCGCCCGCCCGGGCGATGGCCCGCAGGGCACTGGGGAAGGCGTACTCGTGCATGTCCGCGGAGCGGACCAGAATGCCGTCCTCGTTTTCCACATTGTCGGAGACGGTAAACCGGGTGGCGTCCAGAACGGCCAGGCCGGTGGGAGAGATCTTATTCATGGTTTTGATGCGAAACATGGTGGATTCCCTCCAATATTCAGTATTTGGAGCGGTCAAGGGACCGCTTCAGTTGTTCTTGTCAAAGGCCTTAATAAAATCACACAATTTTTCTACGCCCTCCACAGGCATAGCGTTGTAGATGCTGGCCCGCATGCCGCCCATCCCCACAAAAGACAAAGCCTTTTGCGGGGGCCCCAGTCAGACTTCACATCCTCGGCGGAAGTGAATTCCGCCTGCGGCAAGGTTTTGCCTTTCGGCAAAACGCTTGGGCGGCCTGACGGCCGGCCCGCTTCGCGGGAGAACGCGGCCGGCATGTGGGCCTTTAGTTGGCTTTATCAAAAGCCTTGATGAAGTCGCAGAGCTTTTCCACACCCTCCACAGGCATGGCGTTATAGATGCTGGCCCGCATGCCGCCCATCCCCACAAAAGACAAAGCCTTTTGCGGGGGCCCCAGTCAGACTTCACATCCTCGGCGGAAGTGAATTCCGCCTGCGGCAAGGTTTTGCCTTTCGGCAAAACGCTTGGGCGGCCTGACGGCCGGCCCGCTTCGCGGGAGAACGCGGCCGGCATGTGGGCCTTTAGTTGGCTTTATCAAAAGCCTTGATGAAGTCGCAGAGCTTTTCCACACCCTCCACAGGCATGGCGTTATAGATGCTGGCCCGCATGCCGCCCACGTTGCGGTGGCCCTTCAGGTTGGTGAAGCCGGCGGCGGTGGCCTCGGCGACGAACTTGGCGTCCAGCTCCTCGCTGGCCGAGCGGAAGGTCACGTTCATGTCGGAGCGGGAGCCCGGCTCCACGGCGCAGGTGAAGAGCTTGGAGCTGTCGATGACGTCGTAGAGCATCTGGGCCTTGCCGTGCTTGATGGCCTCCATGCCTTCCACGCCGCCCTGCTCGTCCAGCCAGTCCAGCACCAGGCCCAGGATGTAGATGCACCAACAGGGGGGAGTGTTGTACATGGAGTCCTTCTCGATCATGAGCTGATAGCCCAGCATTTTGGGGGTGTAGGGCAGCTCATGGCCGGCCAGGTCCTCCCGGACGATGACCACGGTGAGGCCGGCGGGGGCCATGTTCTTCTGGGCGCCGGCAAAGATGACGCCATACTTGCTCACGTCCACCGGACGGGACAGGATGTCGGAGGACATATCGCACACCAGGGGCACGTCGCCGGTGTCGGGGACGTACTGCCACTCGGTGCCGTAGATGGTGTTGTTGGCGCAGTAGTAGAAATAGGACGCCTCGGGGTCCAGCTTCAGCTGGCTCTGGGCGGGGATGTAGGTGTGGTTTTTGTCCTCGCTGGAGGCGGCCAGGTTGATGGTGCCGTACTTCTTGGCCTCCTTGTAGGCCAGGTTGGAGAAGTTGCCGGTGACGGCGTAGTCGGCCTTGCCCGTCTTGCCGATGAGGTTCAGGGGCACGGCGGAGAACTGGGTGGAGGCGCCGCCCTGGAGGAAGAGGACCTTGTAGCCCTCGGGGACCTTCAGCAGGCGGCGGAACTTGGCCTGGGTGTCGTCAAAGATCTTTTGAAACACCTTTGAACGGTGGCTCATCTCCATGACTGACATGCCGGAGCCCTGGTAGTTGGTGATCTCTGAGCCTGCACGCTCCAGGACCTGGAGAGGGAGCATGGAGGGACCGGCGGAAAAGTTGTACACGCGGGCATTACTCATGGTTGACAAGCCTCCTATTTGTAATTTGGGGCGGTTTTGCCTGGGGCGCCCGCCCCACACCCAGTGCCGCGGCTTCAACCGCTTTACTGTGTTAAAGGGTATTATATACCTCAGGGAAAACAAATGTCAATAATAGAGAGACACAAAAACAGCCGTCGGCAGCCGCTATCTTTGTATAATGCGCTCGTGCCGGAAAAAAGAACGGCCCGGGCGGAGGGGTGGAAAAAGCTGTTTCATCTGGCGGCGGGATGTGATAGAATAAACACAGTAAAGCAGCAAGCTCCGCCCGGTGTGACCAAGGGGAACGGTCCGCCGCTGCGGAGGCAGCCAGTGCGGCCCGCCGGGCCGACGAAAGGGGAGCGCGTATGGATCTGTTTGAGATCAGAGACATCCTGAACGCCACGGTGCTGTGCGGCGAGGAGTACCTGGACCGGGAGGTCCGTTCGGCCTGCGCCAGCGATTTCATGAGCGATGTACTGGCCTATGTGAAGGACCAGGCGCTGCTGCTCACCGGTATGGTCAACCCCCAGGTGGTGCGTACCGCCGAGATGATGGACATGAAGTGCATCATCTTCGTCCGTGGGAAGATGCCGGGCGAGGACATTCTGGAGCTTGCCAGGGAGCGGGAGATCGTGGTCATGCGCTCCGAGATGCGCATGTTCATCGCCTGCGGCCTGCTGTACAGCAGAGGACTGGCGGGGGAGTGACCATGGGAGATTTGAAGCTGAACTATGAGGTGGACGGCGGCGACCTGATCCAGGCCGGCGAGGCCTCCAGCAAGATGAAGATGACCCTCAAGAAGCTGGGGCTGCCGCCGGAGGTCATCCGCCGGGCCTCCATCTGCATGTACGAGGGCGAGATCAACATGGTCATCCACGCCGACGGCGGCCAGGTGGAGGTGGATGTGGGGATGGACACCATCACCATCCGCCTCACCGACCACGGTCCCGGCATCCCCGACGTGGACCAGGCCATGGAGGAGGGCTTCTCCACCGCCGGAGACGTGGCCCGGGACCTGGGCTTCGGCGCCGGCATGGGCCTGCCCAATATGAAGCGCTGCTCCGACGACATGCAGATCGACACCCAGGTGGGCGTGGGCACCACGGTGACCATGAAAATCCACATCAACTGAAAAACCGGGCGTCCGGCGTCAGGACGCCCCTTGGAAACGGGGTGATCCCACGATGATGAAACATTCCGTCATTCTGGAATACAAGCGCTGCCGGGGGTGTACCACCTGCATCAAGAACTGCCCCACCGAGGCCATCCGGGTCCGCAACGGCAAGGCCACCATCCTCAACGAGCGGTGCATCGACTGCGGCAAGTGTATCCAGGTCTGCCCCCACAAGGCCATCAAGTCGGTGAGCGACAGCCTGGAGAAGCTGGAGAAGTACCAGTACCGGGTGGCCCTGCCCGACCCTTCCCTCTACGGCCAGTTCCAGCACCTGGACGACATCGACATCGTATTGAACGGCCTTCTGAAGATCGGCTTCCAGAAGGTCTTTGAGACGGCCCGGGCGGCGGAGATCCTCTCCGACTACGCCCGCCACGCCATCAGCAGCGGGGAGAACAAGGTCATGCCCCAGATCTCCTCCGCCTGCCCCACCATCCTGCGGCTCATCCGCACCCGCTTCCCCAAGCTCATCCCCAACGTCAACCCCACCATCACCCCGGTGGAGCTGGCCGCCATCCTGGCCCGGCGGGAGGCCGTGGCCGAGACGGGCCTTCCCCCGGAGGAGATCGGGGTCTTTTCCATCGTCCCCTGCTCCTCGCAGGTGACGGCGGCCCACACCCCGGAGGGCCTGGAAAAGCCGGTGCTGGACGGGGCCTTTGCCATCCGCGACATCTACCTGCGGCTGCTGGGCCCCATGCGGGACCTGGAGGAGGTCAAGCCCATGACCTCGGCGGGGATCATGGGAGTGGGCTGGGCCTGCTGCGGCGGCGAGTCGGCCGCCCGGCTGGGTCAGAGCTACCTGGCGGTGGACGGCATCGAAAACTGCATCAACATGCTGGAGGAGATCGAGGACGGCCGCCTCCCCGAGGCCGACTTCATCGAGCTGTGCGCCTGTACCCAGGGCTGCGTGGGGGGCTGCCTCACGGTGGAGAACCCCTACGGCGCCCGGATGCGGATCAAGAAGCTGATGAAGGGTCTGCCCGTGTCCCGGAGCCGGTACGACTTCCGCAGCGGCGACCGGGCGCTGGTCCGGGTGGAGCGGGAGCTCCAGTACTTACCCTCCTTCCAGCTGGACCAGGACCGGGGCGCCGCCCTGGAGAAGCTGGTCAAGATCGAGGAGCTGGAGCGCAGCCTGCCGGGGCTGGACTGCGGCTCCTGCGGCGCACCATCCTGCCACGCCCTGGCCGAGGATGTGGTTCAGGGCCGGGCCAGTATGGAGGATTGTATTTTTAAAGTCCGGGAGCGCATGCAGTACATGGCGGGCACCGGAGACGCAGACGAATACCTGCCCGCGCCCTTCCGGCAGCGTCGGGTTCCAGGCAAGAAACCAGAAGGAGGTTCCCGGAATTGAACGTAAGAGAACTGGCCCATGTGATGGCCCTGACAGAATTCATCATGCCCGAACCCGAGCGGGAGGTCAGCGGCGGCTACGTGGGCGACCTGCTCAGCTGGGTCATGGGCCGTGCCCAGACCGGCAATGTGTGGCTGACCATCATGTCCAACCAGAATGTGGCCGCCGTGGCCCTGATGGCGGAGGTCTCCTGTGTGGTGCTCACCGAGGGCGTCAAGCCCGACGAGGCCCTGCGGCAGCGGGCCGAGCAGCAGAATATCAACATCCTGGGGACGAAGCTCTCCACCTTTGATGCCGCCGCCGTGCTCAAGCAGCTCATGCGGTAACAGACAACATAGACCCAGCGGGGAGGTGGGCGCTCATCCAACTGTATTTTGACTTTCATTTCCACTCCTGCCTCTCTCCCTGCGGGGACGAGGCCATGACCCCCGCCACCATCGCGGGCATGTGTAAGCTCTCAGGGCTGGATGTGGCCGCCCTCACCGACCACAACACCTGCGGCAACTGCCCCGCCTTCTGCGAGGCCGCCGAGGAATATGGCCTGCTGGCCATCCCGGGTATGGAGCTGTGCACCCTGGAGGAGGTCCACGTGGTGTGCCTGTTCCCCGACCTGGACCGGGCCATGGCCTTCCAGGCGGAGGTCTACCGCCGCATGGAGGGCCGGACCAATGATCCCACCATCTTCGGCCGGCAGCTCCTCATGGATGTGGACGACAACGTGGTGGGGGAGGAGACGGCCCTACTGGCCGGCGCCACCACCATCGGGGTCTATGAGGCTGCGGGGCTGGTGGAGTCCTTCGGCGGGGTGGCCTACCCGGCCCACATCGACCGGGACAGCTTCTCCCTGCTCTCCAACCTGGGTCTGTGGGACCCGGCCATGGGCTTCCCCCTGGCGGAGGTCTCCCGGCGGTGTCCGCCGGACTTTATCCGCGCCCGACGGGACCTGCGGGGGGTGGGGACGGTCACCGGCACCGACGCCCACTACCTCCACCAGATCGTCCAGGCGGAGCAGTTCATGGAGGTGCCCGCCCGGTCCCGGGCGGCGGTGCTGGCCTGGCTGCGCCGGGGCGGCAGGTAGCCGCGGCAACAGAGGAAGGGCATTGTTATATTCGTAAAAAGTTTGTTCCATTTCAGAAAATGGTTGAAGTGGCCGAAAACAGCGATTAGAATAGAGGAAATCCCACCGGTCTCCCGCCGGATGGGCGATCCATGGTATGGGAAAAAGGAGGAACGCGACTATGCCAAACGTGAAGACCGTTGTACCCTACAACGGTACCCCGGAGCAAGAGGAACGGCTGCGGGCGGTCATTGCCGAGCACAAGGGACAGCCCGGCGCCACCATGCCCGTGCTCCAGGCGGCCCAGGATATCTTCGGCTATCTGCCGGAGGAGGTCCAGATCATGGTGGCTGAGGGGCTGGACATTCCCCTCAGTGAGGTCTACGGAGTGGCCTCGTTCTACGCGCAATTCACCCTCAACCCCAAGGGCAAGTACCAGATTAGCCTGTGTCTGGGCACAGCCTGCTACGTAAAGGGCGCCTCCGACGTGCTGGAGGCGGTGCAGCAGCGGCTGGGCATCAAGCCCGGCTCCATCACCCCTGACGGGAAGTTCTCCCTGGATGCCTGCCGGTGCATCGGCGCCTGCGGCCTGGCCCCCGTCATGATGATCAACAACGATGTCTACGGACGTTTGACCCCCGATCAGGTGGGGGCCATTCTGGACCGCTACGAATAAACACGCCCGGTGACAGGGCCGGGCCGCCGTGAGGAGGCTGCGGGATGAAAGAGCTCTCTCTCCACCTGCTGGACATCGCCCAGAACTCCATCGCCGCCGGGGCACGCCACGTGGACCTGACGGTGGAGGAGCGCGGAGAGCTGATCCAGCTCACGGTGGCCGACGACGGACGGGGTATGTCCCCGGCGTTTCTGGCCAGTGTCACCGATCCCTTCACCACCACCCGCACCACCCGGAAGGTGGGCCTGGGCCTGCCCCTGCTCCGCCTGGCGGCGGAGCAGACCGGGGGCGAGCTGCGGGTGGAGAGCCAGCTGGGGGTGGGGACCACCGTCACCGCCACCTTCCACGCCGACCACATTGACTGCCCCCCGCTGGGGGACACCGCCTCCACCGTGGCCCTGCTGGCCCAGGGCCTGCCGGAGGGGATGGAGCTCACCTACACCCGGAGGACCGGGCGGGGGGAGTTCCGCTTCGACACCGCGGAGATCCGGGCCGTGCTGGGGCCTGACGTCCCCCTTTCGGAGCCGGAGGTGGCCGAGTGGATGCGCTCCTATGTGGCGGAGGGAGAAGGGGAGACGGCGTGAGCCGTCCCAAGGACCAAGACCAACACGTTAGGGAGTGAAACGATGAAGAGCCTGGAAGAACTCAGAGCCATCCGTGAGAAAATGCAGAAGCAGATCGATATTCGTGAAAACAGCGCCGACGACATCCGGGTCGTGGTGGGCATGGCCACCTGCGGCATCGCCGCCGGTGCCCGGCCCGTCCTCACAGCCTTCCTGGAAGAGGTGGCCAAGCGGGAGCTGAAGAACGTCACCGTCACCCAGACCGGGTGCATCGGCGTCTGCCGCCTGGAGCCCATCGCCGAGGTCTACGTTCCGGGAGAGGAAAAGGTCACCTACGTGAAGCTGACGCCGGAGAAGGTGCCCCGCATCGTCGCCGAGCATCTGGTCAACCACAACCCCGTCACCGAGTACACCATCGGGGCGGCGGAATAAGGAGGAGGGGTAAGAGATGAACTTTGTCCGATCCCACATCCTGGTGTGCACCGGCACCGGCTGCTCCTCCTCCAACAGCCCCAAGATCATCGAGACCTTTGAGCGGGAGCTGAAGGCCCAGGGCATGGACCAGGAGGCCCGGGTGGTCAAGACCGGCTGCTTCGGCCTGTGCGCCATGGGCCCCGTGGTCCTCATCTACCCCGAAGGCGCCTTCTACACCCACGTCACCCCCGACGACGTGCCCGAGATCGTTTCCGAGCACATCGTCAAGGGCCGCATCGTCCAGCGGCTCCTCCACAAGGAGGGAGAGAACGCCGAGCGGGTCACCAGCCTCTCGGACACCCGCTTCTATAAAAACCAGTACCGCATCGCCCTCCGGAACTGCGGCGTCATCAACCCGGAGAGCATCGACGAGTACATCGGCACCGGCGGCTATGAGGCCCTGGGCCGGGCCCTCACCGAGCAGACCCCACAGCAGGTCATCGACGCCGTGCTGGCCTCCGGCCTCCGGGGCCGCGGCGGCGCCGGCTTCCCCACCGGCCGCAAGTGGCAGATGACCCATGACGCCGTCAGCCCCGACGGGGTGAAGTTCGTCTGCTGCAACGCCGACGAGGGCGACCCCGGCGCCTTCATGGACCGCTCCGTGCTGG
>NZ_CALXEE010000070.1 GCF_944387245.1 uncultured Intestinimonas sp.
CAATGTGCCAATCTGTTTTTTCCGGGGACATGTGCCTCGGAAAAAACACTGCTCAGCCTGCAAGCGTGCGAGTCGGGCCCCAAACAAAGCCCAGCGAAGCGGGTTTGTTTGGGAGAGGAGGGGCAAGGAAGCGGAGCGATGCCTGGCCGTCAGGCCAGGATGAGCGGTGTGGACTTTGCCCCGACGAAGTGCGACGCAGCAGGCTGCAACCCTTCTCACACGTGCTTGCACGTGCGAGAGAGCCTGTCGACTTTGTCGACAGGCTCAGGCCGCCTTCAGGCGGTCTTTTTTTGCTCTGCGATAAAATGCGGCCCTGCTCCGTTATAGGGATGCGGGCGGAGTCGCCCTTCCCATTTTTCCCCTTCTGTGGTATGATAATTTTACATGCCGCCCTTTTCCCGGTACCGGCGGCCATTGAGGAAGGAGGGACGCCCGTGTTCCTTTACATGACCATGGAGGGCCTGGCCAAGCGCAGCCGCTCCGATCAGCCTTTGGATGAGGGCCTGCTGCCCCGGGTGGGGCAGGGGGACCGGGCCGCCCTGGAGGCCCTTTACGTCCAGACCGAGAAAGCGGTGTACGCCCTGGCCCTCTCCATCCTCCGGGACCCTGAGGACGCCCGGGACGTGACCCAGGAGGTCTATCTGAAGGTCCGGGCCGCCGCCCACCTGTATGTGCCCCAGGGCAAGCCCCTGGCCTGGCTCTTCACCATCACCCGGAACCTGTGCCGGGACCTGCAGAGAAACCAGTCCCGGGACGGCCAGTCCCCCGAGGACCTGGAGAACGACGCCCGCTTCTCCTACATCTCCGACCCCACCGATCGGCTGGTGCTGGCCGCCGCCCTCAAGACCCTGGGGGATGAGGAGCGGCAGGTGGTCCTTCTCCACGCCGTCTCCGGCCTCAAGCACCGGGAGATCGCCCAGGACCTGGGTCTGCCCCTGTCCACCGTGCTCTCCCGCTACAACCGGGCCCTGAAGAAACTCAAACGCTATCTCACCGAAGAGGGGGTGCGCCTGTGAACGACAAGATCGAAACCTCCCTGCGCCGGGCGGCGGAGCAACTGCCCCAGCCCGATTTCCAGGCCATGGCCGATATCCCAGTGCAGCCTTTGGAGGTCCACGACTACGTGACCCGGCAGGAATTTCTGCCCCCCAGGCGGCGGTTTCCCCTGGCCGCCGCGGCCCTGGTGATCTGCGCCCTGGTGATCTGCGCCGGGCTATGGGCCTACTTCCAGTTCTTCCAGGTCTACTCCGTGGTGGACCTGCGGGTGAACCCCGCCTTCGCCATTGAGCTGGACCGCCGGGATCAGGTCAAGTCCGTCAACGCCCTCTCCGAGGACGCCCGGCCCATCCTGGAGGGCCGCTCCTACCAGGGCTGGGACCTGGAGACCACGGTGGAGGCCCTGCTGGACGACCTGTGGGCCGGCGGCTACCTGGGCGACGGCGCCCAGGTGGATGTGGCGGTGAACAGCAAAAGCGCCGACCACGGCCGGGACCTCCGGGAGGAGGTGGATGAGATCATCGCTGAAAAGCTGCAGGAGCTCTCCGGCAGCACTGCGCTTCCCCCCACAGACACCGGCAACGCCCCCGTGTCCACGCCCCCTGTGTCCGAAGCGCCTGCATCCCACGCTCCCACGGTCTCCACCGCTCCCTCTTCCGGGGGGATGCTTACCCGCGATGAGGTCCAGGCCATCGTCATCGACCGCCTGCCCGGCGCCTCCTTTGAGGAGGTCAAGCTGGACGAGGACGACGGAAACATGATCTATGAAGTAAAATTCCGGGATACTGCCGGTGCGGAGTACGAGGCCGATCTGGACGCCTTCACCGGTGAGATCCTGAAGTGGGAAAAAGACTGACACGTCAGAGAGAGGATCTGATACCCATGAGCACGACCATGACAAAGACCATTCGCCCCGCTCTGCTGGGGCTCACCACCTGCCGGGACCTGCTGCGGGAGCCGCTGATGGTCAAGGTCCGGGCCCTGCTGGACGCCCTGGACGCCGGAGACGGCGAAGGGGCTCTGGACGCCTACACCGAGATCTTCTACGGCCTGCGCCAGGCGGGCAAGGCCGGCCTTGGGGACTGGCTGTGGGACCGTCTGCGCTACACCGAGTCCCCCTACCCCGCCCTGCTGGACCGGGGCGGCTCCGACCCCGCTCTGGAGGGGGCCGCCCGTCGGGACGTGGACACCCTCTCCCGGCTGGCCGGGCTGGACTGCGGCGCCCTCATCGCCGAGATGACCGCCCTTCTGCCGGAGGAGTTCGGTCCCGTGCTGGCCGCTCTGCCCCGGTGGGGCAACACCGTCCCCTTTACCTTTGAGGACCTGACCGGTTTCTACCAAGTCCACGGTGCCGGCCTCTTCGCCCGTTACCGGGCCTTTCTGTGGTCGGAAGGCGCCCTCATCCCCGTGGCCGAACCCGACACCCCCCAGGAGGAGGAGATGATGGGCTACGGTCTCCAGCGGGAGCAGGTCATCGCCAACACCCGGGCCTTCCTGGCCGGAAAACGGGTCAACGACGTCCTCCTCTACGGCGACAGCGGCACCGGCAAGTCGGCCACGGTAAAGACCCTCCTCTCCATTCCCGGCTTCGAGGCCCTGCGGCTCATCGAGATCCAGAAGGACGGGCTCCGGGGCATGCCCGAGCTCATCCGCAGCCTCTCCGGCCGGAAGCAGCGCTTCATCCTCTTTATTGACGACCTGGCCTTCGACCAGGACGACCATACCTACTCCGTGGTCAAGACCATCCTGGAAGGCGGCCTGGAGCGGCGGCCGGCCAACGTGGCCATCTACGCCACCTCCAACCGCCGGCTGCTGGTGCGCCAGACCTTCTCCGACCGCCAGGGGGACGAGGTGGACCGCCAGGAGACCATTCAGGAAAAGACCGCCCTCTCCGACCGCTTCGGCCTGCGCATCCCCTATCTGGCCCTCTCCAAGGGGGAGTTCCTGGACCTGGTCCAGTCCCTGGCCGCCCAGCGGGGCCTTCCTATGGACCCGGAGGAGCTCCGCCGCCGGGCCATCCAGTGGGACATGCGCTTCCCCAGCCGTACCCCCCGGGGCGCCCGCCAGTTCCTGGCCAGTCTTCAGATGGACTGAGCATTCGTACCAACAAACAGAGCGCCTGCCTCTCGTTGAGAGGCAGGCGCTCTGTTTCATCTGTCGTCGGGCAGACTGCCCTCGATCTCCATGGTGGCCATCTGCTCCGCAGTGATCCCATTGCGTGCGCCGTAGTCCGTCCAATACTTGGTGGAGGCTTTTAGGAAAAACTTTTTGCTGATGGGCATGGTGACCTTGAGCCGGCGGTGCCTTCCCGCCGTTACCGCCCGGGCCAGCGTTCTGATCTTCCACCGGGCAAAGACCCGGAAGGGCTGGTCCAGGATGGCCTCCCCGCTGCCGATCTCCAGCACCGAGCCCACAGGCCAGCCCATCCGCTTACAGAAGAGCTCCACCATGGCCACGGCCACATCGCTCTGCTCCGGCTCCAGAAAACCGCAGTTCACCAGCACCGACAGGGTGGGCCGGTTTTGGGGCGGCGCCTCCTCCAGGGCCTTGAAGGCGCGGAGCACCGGCACCGGGATGGCGTCGGCGTAGAGGGGAAAGATCAGTAGCACGTCGCTGACCGCCTCGAGCCGCTCGGCCACCGCCTTGGGGTCGGCCCGGAGCAGGTCCATGCTCTCGGTCTCCAGGCCGCAGAATTGGGTGAACAGTGCCGCGTAGCGCCGGGAGTTGGACCGGGGCGCGCGGGGACTGCCGTTGAGGATCAACACTTTTTTCACGCCCATGTCTCCACCTCCTGACGGACCGCCGCCTCCACCTGCTCCTCATCGGTGAAGCGGATCTCATAGCTCTGAAAGGACATATTCTTGGCGTTCCGGGCCACCAGCCGCCGGAAGAGCTCCTCCTCCTCCCGGTCCCGGGCGCCGTAGGCCACGATGGTGGCCTTCTTGGGCACCACCGCCCGCTGGACGTGGTGAGTCTCCCCGTCCAGAAGGCGGATGAAGGCCTGCTGGACGGGGATGGCCCGCTCCAGCATGGTCTTCATCACTACGTCATACCCGCCGTACCGCACCCGGCTCACATAGAGGGCGGTGTCGCTCTCGGCCAGGCGGGGATAGACCCGCACCGCGTCATCCCGGATGACACACTTGCCCGGCGTCTTGGTCCAGCAGCCGAAGCAGCCCACACAGGGAGTGATCTTCATGTGGGAGAGGTCGAAGCAGACCACGTCCGTTCTGTTCCCCAGATCCAGGGACAAGGGGCGGTCGCTCAATATGATTTTCATGGTGTACACACTCCAGTTTCATTTGACATGTCCGCCCGCCGGGGCGGCCCTTTTCCGATACGCAAAAACAGCATGCGGCATAGTCGGAACAACTATACCGCATGCTGTCAGACTCTGCAAAGCTCAAATGAGCGCGGCGGCCGGTCCGGGTCCATGCCCGTCCTCGGCCCCCGGCCGTGTTCAGGATTCCATGGCTGTATTTTTACGGGGGACAAGGACGTGGAAGATCCCCATGCCCACACTGCTCCGGCGGAGCACCGCGTCCAGGCCCACGGCCAGGGCGGCACCGCACACCACATCCACCACCGAGTGCTGCTTGAGGAAGACAGTGGACAGGCAGATGAGCACCGACAGCACCATCAGGGACACCTGCCGGCGGCGCTCCGCACTCAGCGCCCGGGACCGGGTGCCGGCCAGAGCCACATTTACCGTCATGAACACGTGGATGGAGGGACAGACGTTGGTGGGCGTATCGGTCTTGCGCAGCAGGATGACCAGCTGGCTGAGGATGTCATCGCCGATGATGGGACGGCGCAGGAGCTGCCCGTTGGGGAAGAGGGCATAAATGGCCAAGCAGATGGTCAGGCCGATGATGGTCATCCGGCTCAGGTGGAGAAAGCTCTCCGGCTCCCGCTTATAGAAGTACCAGAACATCCCTGGCACCAGGGGGAACCAGGCCACGTAAGGGATCAGAAAGGCTGCGCAGAAGGGGATGTAGGCGTCCAGATCGCTGGCAATCCAGAATTTGGGCCGCACATATTCCTCCAGCAGTGCAAAACAGATCACATAAAAAATGAAATAGACGATGGGCACTGCCAGCATTCGGCGGCGTGTCCGCTCGTCGTGCCAATACTGTTCCATACTTGGCGGCCCTCCTTTCTTTCGATTCTATCTATGGCGGCATTTCTTTTGCAAAAAGATTTTACTCTGGTTCAGCCTGTAAATCCATAGAAATTTTCTGAAGAATTTCTTAAGCTTTCCCAGCCGGGTTTATACATTTTGATACTGTGGAAAATCTTGGAGCCTCTGCTCTTCTCCTCACTCTTCATATCGATGGGAGAGTCCGTTTTGTGACAGCCCAGGGGGAGAATTTTAAAAATTTTTTATTTCCCGCTCCACGGCCCGATGGTGACCCCGGTATAATAATGGGTGAGGATCTCCTGCCAGGTGCTTCCGGCCTTGGCCATGGCGTTGGCGCCGTACTGGCTCATACCCACCCCGTGGCCGTAGCCGGTGACGGAGAAGGTGACGGCCGTATCGTCCGCCGTGACGGAGAAGCTGGCCGAACGCAGGTCGAACAGGGTCCGCAGGGCCGTGCCCTTCACGGTGACGCCCCCCACCTCCACGGTGTCCACCCCGCCGGAGGAGGTGGGCACGGCATTTTGGAACCAGGTCTCCGGCGCCCCCGACAGATCGGCGTCGGGGTGCTGGGTGAGAAAGACAGTTTTGAACTCCTCCACCGGCACGGTGACGGTGGTATGATAGTTGGGGACCTCGTCCCCCTCCGGGCTCTCCACGCTGGTGAGGTAGGGTACGCTGCCCCCCCACACCTCCACCGAGTCCAGGGTCCGCCCCGCCGCCGAGGAGAAAAAGACGGCGTCGATGGGCTGCCCCTCATAAAGGATAGCCTGTCCGTCGGTATCCGATACCGCCCGGGCGATCTTTTCTCCCCACAGCTCCGCCTGCTCCCCCCAATTGACGGCGGCGTCCTCCGGGGAGATATAGGCCTGACAGCAGGAGATGTCGGTACACATATCGGCGTCGGGGTGGTTGGGATTCTGACCAATGCTCATCTGATAAAGGGTGTAGGTCCGGGCGGTCACCGCCTGGGCCCGGAGGGCCTCCTCCTCAAAGGAGGCCGGCATCTCCGCCGCCACCACCCGCCATAAGTACTCCGCCATGGTGAGAGAGGCCACCGTCCCGTCGGGCATGGCCACCCGGATCAGGGTGGCTCCGTCTCCCCCGGCGCCGCTCTGGGCGGTGGGCTTCTGAATGGGCAGGGTGGCGGTGGGGAGCGGCCCGGTCTCCTCCGGCGCTTCCCCCTCCTCCCCCGGCCCCAGCAGGAGCATGGGGAGCAAAAAGACAGCCAGGAGCAGCAGCAGGGCAGTGGCCGCCACAGGGCGTAACGTCCGCATCATTTCAAACCTCCACGGCCAAAAGGGCCTTTTCATGGTGGAAAGGACTGCTTTCTCGCTTGACGGGGCGGCACCCAGGGCGTAAAATGTAGGGTAATATTTTTCGAGGGGGGAACCACCCATGTCCGGAGCGACACAATCCCGTGACTTTATCCAGAGTCTATGCGGAGAATTTCAAAAGCATAACTACATCGATCCCAGCCACTATGAACACATCGACGTGAAGCGGGGGCTCCGGAACGCCGACGGCACCGGCGTCATGGCGGGCATCACCCAGATCGGCAACGTCCAGGGCTATTACATCCAGGACGGCGAGCGCGCCCCCATGGAGGGCCGGCTCATCTACCGGGGCATCAACGTGGAGGACCTGATCCACGGCTTCACCTCCGAGGGCCGCTTCGGCTTCGAGGAGACCGCCTACCTGCTTCTCTTCGGCGCTCTGCCCACCCGGCAGCAGCTCACCGATTTCAACACCGTTCTCTCCCAGCTCCGGCCCCTGCCGGTGAATTTCACCGAGGACATGATCCTCAAGGCGCCGGGCCGGGACATCATGAACCGGTTGGGCCGGTGCATCCTGGCCCTCTACTGCTATGACGACGCCCCCGAGGACCACTCCCTGGAGAACGAGCTCCGCCAGGCCCTCCAGCTGGTGGCCCGGTGCCCCATGATCGTGGCCCACTCCTACGCCGCCAAGCGCCACTACTTCGACAACGACTCCCTCTACCTCCACCGTCCCCAGGAGGGGCTCTCCTTCGCTGAGAACTTCCTCTACGCCATCCGCCACGACAACCGCTTCACCGAGCAGGAGGCCAAGGTGCTGGACCTGTGCATGGTCCTCCACGCCGAGCACGGCGGCGGCAACAACTCCGCCTTCTCCTGCCGGGTCCTCTCCTCCTCCGGCACCGATATCTACGCCGCCATCTCGGCGGCGGTGGGCTCCCTGAAGGGCCCTCGCCACGGCGGCGCCAACAAGAAGGTCATGGAGATGTTCCGCTACATCCAGGAGGGGGTCTCCGACTGGACCGACGACGCCCAGGTAAAGGACTTCCTCCTCCGCCTCCTCCAGCGGGAGGCCGGCGACCGCAGCGGCCTCATCTATGGCATGGGCCACGCCATCTACACCCTCTCCGATCCCCGGGCCAAGCTCCTCAAGCAGTTCGCCCGCGGCCTGGCCGAGGAGGCCCACATGGTGGAGGAATTCCAGCTGGTGGAGTCGGTGGAGCGGCTGGCCCCCGAGGTCATCAACGGCGTCCGGGGCCAGGACAAGCCCATCTGCGCCAACCTGGACCTCTACTCCGGCCTTGTCTACAAGATGCTGGGCATCCCCGAGGAGCTCTACACCCCCCTCTTCGCCATGGCCCGCATGGTGGGCTGGTGCGCCCACCGGCTGGAGGAGGTCTTCAACCCCGGCAACAAGATCATCCGCCCGGCCTACAAGGCCGTGGCGCCCATGCAGCCCTTCGTCCCCCTGGACCAGCGGGGCTGACCCCTCCGGGCCAAGGACGGCCCGATCACAACACACAAGGAGGACCTCATGTCCCACCACGAACACAAATTCACCTCCTCCGCCGGCGCCGTGCTGGCGGCGGTGGGCTCCGCCGTCGGCATGGGCAACATCTGGCTCTTCCCCTACCGGGTGGGCCAGTACGGCGGCGGCGCCTTCCTCATCCCCTACTTCCTCTTCGTGGCCCTCTTCTCCTACGTGGGCCTCTCCGGCGAGTTCGCCTTCGGCCGCCTCACCGGCACCGGCGCCCGCGGCTCCTTTGACTACGCCATGCGCTCCCGGGGCTGGAAGGGGGGCAGCATTCTGGGCATCCTCCCCCTGCTGGGGGTACTGGGCATCGCCATCGGCTACTCCGTGGTGGTGGGCTGGGTCCTGCGGTACGCCGCCGGCTCCCTCACCGGCTCCCTGCTCAGCAGCCAGCCCGACGCCTACTTTGAGACGCTGGCCGTCTCCTTTGGCTCCATCCCCTGGCACTTTATCGTCATCGCCGCCACCGTGGTCATCCTGGTGCTGGGCGTGGCCGCCGGCATCGAGAAGATCAGCAAGTTCATGATGCCCGCCTTCTATGTGTTCTTCCTCATCATCGCCGTCCGGGTGGCCTTCCTCCCCGGGGCGGTGGAGGGCTACCGCTACCTGCTGGAGCCCGACTGGTCCTATCTCCTCAAATTCGAGACCTGGGTCATGGCCATGGGCCAGGCCTTCTTCTCCCTCTCCATCAACGGCGCCGGCATGCTCATCTACGGCAGCTATATGAAGAAGTCCGAGAACATCATCCGCCAGTCGGTGATGACCGCCATCCTGGACACCATGGCCGCCCTGCTCTCCGGCTTCGCGATCCTCCCCGCCGTCTTTGCCTTCGGCATCGCCCCCAACAGCGGCCCCTCCCTCATGTTCATCACCATCCCCCGGGTCTTTCAGCAGATGCCCGGCGGCCGGGTGCTGGCCCTCTTCTTCTTCGTCTCCGTCCTCTTCGCCGGCATCACCTCCCTCATCAACATGCTGGAGGCGGTGGGCGAGTCCCTGAACAAGGGGGCAAAACTCCCCCGGAAGGCCGCCATGATCGTGGTGGGCTGCGTCACCTTCGGCGTCTCCCTCTTCCTGGAGTCCCTTCCCGCCATGGGCTCCTGGCTGGACGCCGTCACCATCTATATCGCCCCCTTCGGCGCCGTGCTGGCCGCCGTCATGATCTACTGGGTCCTGGGCCTCAAGGCCATCCGGGCCGAGCTCATGGAGGGCCGCACCCGCCCCCTGGGCCGGGCCTTCGACTTTCTGGCCAAATATGTCTACGTCTTTCTCTCCGCCGCCGTGCTGGTACTGGGCATCGTCTACGGCGGCATCGGTTAGGAGGCGCCCATGAGCCTCTTCCGCTGCCCCCTGTGCGCCTCCCCCCTGACCCGGACGGACAGAACCTACACCTGTCCCAAGGGCCACAGCTTTGACCGTTCCAGGGAGGGCTATGTCCACCTCCTCCCCGCCAATCAGAAGCACGCCAAAGACCCCGGCGACGACAAGGAGATGGCTGCCGCCCGGAACCGTTTCCTCTCCGGCGGGTGGTACGCCCCCCTGCGGGAGGCGCTGTGCCGCCTGGCCCTCACCTACGCCCCCGCCGGAGCGGCGGCGCTGGACGCCGGCTGCGGCGAGGGGTACTACACCGCCGGCGTCTACGCCGCCCTGTCTGAAACCGGCCAGGTGGGACAGATGGCCGGGGTGGACCTGTCGAAGCCCTCCCTGCGGTGGGCGGCCCGGCGGGAGAAAAATGTGGAGTTTGCCGTGGCCTCGGTCTACCACCTGCCGGTGGCGGACACCTCGGTGGATCTGCTCCTCAACTGCTTCTCCCCCCTGGCTCTGGACGAGTTCCGCCGGGTCCTGCGCCCCGGCGGGGTCTACCTCTACGTGGTGCCGGCGGCCCGGCACCTGTGGGAGCTCAAGGAGGTCCTCTACGACAGTCCCTACCTTAACAAAGAGGAGGACATCCCCTACGAGGGCTTCTCCTACCTGGAGGTGGTACCGGTGGAGACGGTGCTGGACCTCCCCGACCGGGACACCATCCGGGACCTCTTCTCCATGACCCCCTACCGGTGGAAGACCCCCAAGGCCGGCGCCGCCCGGCTGGAGGAGCTGGACCGGCTCACCGTCACCGCCGCCTTCCGGGTCCACGTTTTCCGACGGGACCCGGCGTAGTCGGTTGCAATTTTCCCCTTTTCGTGATATATTGACCAGCATCAGGAACGATTTGAGGTCGCGCCTTGGAAAAAGGGCGTTTGGGTGCGGAACTGGGTTTCGCTTGCCTGTGGGAGACCTTGAATCAGGCAAGTGAGAAAGAAAGGAACATCACCCATGGAAATCAACGGCGAGCAGGTAAACGAAGTCGTCCGCTACGACCAGCTGGGGCTCTCCCCGGAGATCATGCGGGCGCTGGACAAGAAGGGCTACGTCCAGGCCACCCCCGTCCAGGGCGGCGCCATTCCCTATTTCATGAAGTGGCAGGACGTCATTGCCAAGGCCCCCACGGGCACCGGCAAAACCTTTGCCTTCGGCATCCCCATGGTGGAGCACATCGACCCGGAAAACGACGCCGTCCAGGGTCTGGTGCTGGCCCCCACCCGGGAGCTGGCCATCCAGATCATGAACGAGCTGCGGGACCTCTGCGAGTTCAAGGAGGGGGTCCGGGCGGTGGTTCTCTACGGCGGACAGCCCATCGATCGGCAGATCAACCAGCTCAAGAAGCGGCCCCAGATCGTGGTGGCCACCCCCGGCCGTCTCATGGACCACATGAAGCGGCGCACCGTCCGGCTGGACCAGGTCCAGACCGTGGTGCTGGACGAGGCCGACCGGATGCTGGACATGGGCTTCATCCACGACGTCACCCGCATTCTGGACCAGATCAAGCACCGCCGGAACATGGGTATGTTCTCCGCCACCATCTCCCGGGAGGTCATGGACATCTCCTGGGTGTACCAGCGGGACCCGGTGGAGATCATCGTCCGGCCCGACGAGCAGAACAAGCCCGACATCCAGCAGTACCGCATCGACGTGGACCGGAACGAGAAGGCGGAGATCACCGCCCGCATCCTGGACGCCGCCGGCTATGAGCGGGCCATCGCCTTCTGCAACACCAAGAACATGACCGACCGGCTCACCGGCCTGCTGCGGATGCGGGGCATCACCTGCGAGGCCATCCACGGCGACATCCAGCAGTCGGTCCGGGAGAAGACCCTGGGCAAGTTCCGCCGGGGCGAGCTCCGGGTGCTGGTGGCCACCGACGTGGCCGCCCGCGGCCTGGACATCGACGACGTAGACGTGGTCTTCAACTACGACGTCCCCGACGAGACCGAGTACTACGTCCACCGCATCGGCCGCACCGGCCGGGCCAAGCGCCACGGCGTGGCCTACACCCTGGTGTCCACCATCACCGAGGCCATGCGCCTGGACGACATCCAGAAGATCACCAAAAACGACATCCACCGCCTCAAGTATGAAAAGGGCACCCTCCTGGACCTGGAGGAGGAGCAGAAATAAGGGGCGGTCCGGTTTTCATGTATTTTTAAGCTTTCCCCAAAGATTTTTTCATGTGAATCTGGCATACTAGGGACAGATAAGGAGGGGCCCAATATGGATGAACCGAAGAAACTCTACCGTACGGAACACGGCGCCGCCATGCTCTGCGGCGTGTGCGGCGGCATCGCCGAATACTTCAACATCGATCCCAGCATCGTCCGTCTGCTGTGGGCCGCCCTGGTCATTATGGGCGGCACCGGCATCCTGCTCTATATCATCGCCGCCATCGTCCTGCCCAGGAAGAGCCAGGTCTACCCCGGCTATTGACGGCTGGCGCCTGTCGACTATGTCGGCAGGCGCTCTCAAAAATGCAAGCATTTTTTCGAAGGGATACAGACCGCTGCAGCGCACTCGCTGCGCTCGCACGTTTGCGGTCTGAGCAGTGTTTTTCCGACGCACATGTCGCCGGAAAAACAAATTGGCACATTGTCAAGTCAAGTGCAACACTTTCTGGAAATGGACTTCAAAGGGTGAGCGCCAGCCCAG
>NZ_CALXEE010000071.1 GCF_944387245.1 uncultured Intestinimonas sp.
TTCAATTCAGTTCAATTTGTCTTGGGGGGCCTTTTTTCTTTACATCAGGATAACACCATAATCATAGACACGTACACTTTTCCCCGCACTGGTGCTAAAGGACAGTCTGGTTGTCAGGCTCCCACTCAGACCTCGCTCCAGGGTAAATGCGCTCTCGGTGCAGCTTGTCCCATCCGAATTGACGGTAGTACGGGTAGCGGTACGGGTCATGGAGATCCAGCTTCCACCGATTTGGAGGGAGAGGGAAGCGGTACCGTTCAGGTGCCGCACCCAGGCCACCGCCCGCTGGGCAGTGACACCGGGCGAAACGGCCACGGATACCATGGACCCGGCGGTGCCCACCTTAGGGGTGAAGCTCAGGCGAACTCCCATATTGTAACTGGAGTGTGCCACCGATACGGTAATGGTGCTGCTGCCGGAATGTACTTCGAAGCGATAGGTGACCCCCACCTCAATCGGCATATTTACGGTAACACTGGCGATGCCCTTGAGCTGGCTCTGGGCGATGGGGGTACAGACCAGTTCCTGCCCACCCTTTGAAATGACCAGCGTACCAGAGCCCTGGATGTACGTCTCCACCTTGGTGAGGGTCCCGTTGCCACTGGCCGTCCAGTCCAGCCCGATTTTGTTGTTGGTGCTCAGCATAAAGGTATAGTCGCAGCCGAAGGCCACACTGGATTGCTGTTGCCCCACCGCGTCCAGCAGCAGGGAGCGGTTTGGGCCGTCCCAGTTCATACTGTTCAGACTGGCGATGCCGCTTTGGTCCCGGAAGCCGTCAAAGAACAGCGCCTTTTTCCAGCCCGTGACCTTGCCGTCATAATAGTTTTGTAGCATGAGATTGTAGACGTTGTAGCTCACCGGCTCCAGGTCCGCCAGGGCCCGGTCGGCCGTGATTTGCGCCGTGCTGGCGGCGCTTTGGGCGGCGCTGGCCCAAGCCTGAGCTTGTCCCAGCACTTTCTGATCTCCCGCTTCGGCGGCCCCCTCCGCCGCCTTCAGCGCCGTGTTGATCTTGGAGAAGTCCTCGTTGAAATCGGTTCGCAGGAACTTGTCCTCCGGTATCCACTGGTACAGCTGATAGTTTGGTGTATATGTTGCCATGTTAGCATCCCTCCTCAACCATAGTTGTACCAGCGGGAAACGTTGTATTTACCATTAATTACCAATAATTTGTTTATCCTTTTTCTCGTCCGGGTCCCATAACCCGGACCAAAACCAAACGCAAAGACAAAAACAGCCCCGCCGTCTCCCTTGGGAGACAGCGGGGCTGTCGTCATTTTGGTCTGTGCTCAGCCCTTGAGGGACTCCGCCCAGACGGCGTACTTGGCCACCTTCTCGTCGCACTCGGCCTGGGTCGCACCGTTGGCCAGGATGTAGACCTTGACCTTGGGTTCGGTGCCGGAGGGCCGGACGATGAGGCTTGTGCCGTCGGCCATCTCATAGCGTAGCACGTTGGAGCCGGAGAGCTCCATGGCGGACTTGGCGCCGTCGGAGACGTTGAACACAGAGCCGTCCTTGTAGTCCTTCTGCTGGAGGACCGCCACACCGGAGATCTCCACCGGGGGGTGCTCCCGCAGGCCGGCCATCAGGTCGGCCATCTTTTTGAGGCCGTCCAGACCGGGCATGACCAGGTTGAGGGTCTTCTCGGCGTAGAAGCCGTACTTCTCATAACACTTCTGGAGGGCGTCGTACAGGGTCATGCCCTGCCCGGCGTACCAGGCCGCCATCTCGGTGAGGCACAGAGCGGCGGTCACCGCGTCCTTGTCCCGGACGTAGTCGCCCAGCATGTAGCCGTAGCTCTCCTCGTAGGCGAAGATCACCTTGCCCTCGCCGGCGTTCTCCAGCTTGTCCTTCTTCTCGGCCAGGAACTTGAAGCCGGTAAAGGTGTCATAGCAGGCCAGGCCGTTGGTCTCGGCCACCTTCCGGGCCATCTCGGTGGTGACGATGGTCTTGAGGGCCACCGGCTTTTCCGGCATCTTGCCGGTGCGCTTCTTGGCCCCGATGAGGTAGTCCAGCAGCAGTACGCCGGTCTGGTTGCCGGTGATGGTGACATACTCGCCCTTGTCGTTCTTCACCATGATGCCCACACGGTCGGCATCCGGGTCGGAGCCCAGGATGAAGTCGGCGCCCTCCTTCTTGGCCAGGTCCACCGCCAGGTAGAAGCCCTCGGGGTTCTCCGGGTTGGGGGAGACCACGGTGGGGAAGTTGCCGTCCACCACCATCTGCTCGGGCACGCAGATGACGTGCTTCATGCCCAGGCGCTTGAGCACCTCGGGGATGAGCTTGTAGCCGGTGCCGTGGAAGGGGGTGTAGATCATCTTGAAGGTGTCGGCCACCTTCTCCACCGCCGCCTTGTCGTTGACCTGGCCCATGACGTTGGCCAAAAACTTCTCGTCGGTCTCCGCCCCCATGAGGGTGATCATGCCGCTCTTCAGAGCCTCATCATAGTCCATGCGGACGATGGAGTCGAAGAGGTCCAGCTCGGCCATCTTCTTGGCGATGGCGTCGGCGTGGTGGGGGGGCAGCTGGGCGCCGTCCTGCCAGTAGACCTTGTAGCCGTTGTACTCCTTGGGGTTGTGGCTGGCGGTGACGTTGACGCCGGCGATGCAGTGGTACTCCCGGACGGCGAAGGACACCTCGGGGGTGGGGCGCAGAGACTCGAAGAGCCGCACCTTGATGCCGTTGCCCGCCATGACGCAGGCGGTCTCCTTGGCGAACTCGGCGGAGTGGTTGCGGCAGTCGAAGCAGACGGCCACACCCCGCTCCATGGCCTCCTTCCCCTCGGCCTTGATGACCTCGGCGAAGGCCTGGGTGGCGTGGCGGATCACGTGGACGTTCATCTGGTGCAGACCCACGCACATGGTGCCCCGGAGTCCGGCGGTGCCGAACTCCAGCGGGGCGAAGAAACGGCTTTCGATCTCCTTTTCGTCGCCGGAAATGCGCTCCAGCTCGGCCTTCTCCTCGGCGGACAGGGCGGGGCTGTGGAGCCACTTTTCATATGTATCTCGGTAGGACATTGGAAGAACCTCCCATCATCTTTGCTGTTCAAATTATAGCACAATCACCGGGTAGACTACAATGGTTATTTGTTGAAAACTGACAGAGAAACGGCTTCACTTGTGGTAATCGGAGCCCTCGTTGATCTTGAAGGCCCGGTAGACCTGCTCCAGCAGCATGACCCGGGCCAGGTGGTGGGGAAAGGTCATGGGGGACATGGACAGCTTCACCCAGGCCTGGGCCTTCAGCGAGGGGTGGAGACCGTAGGAGCTGCCGATGAGAAAGACCAGGTGCCTGGCGCTGCTCAGGCTCCAGTCGGACACCAGTTTGGCCAGGTCCTCGCTGGAGCACGGCTTTCCCTCCACGCAGAGCGCCACCAGACTGGAGTTGGGGGGCAGCTTGGCCCTGACGGCGGCGGCCTCCTTCTCCAGGGCGACGTCGATCTGGGCCCGGGAGGGGGACTTGGGCAAGCGCTCCTCGGGGAGCTCCGTCAGGGTCAGGCGGCAGTAGCCCCCCAGCCGCTTGACGTACTCCGCCGCCGCCTCGGTATAGAATTTCTCCTTCAGCTTTCCCACGCAGAGGATGTGTACGTCCAGCATGGCGGCCTCCTTATACGGTGTAGACGGGTCCGGTCTGGTCCCTGGGAGCCACCGCCAGGGTGAGGGCGGCATCGTCGGGACCGTAGGCGCTGAGGATGGTGTTCACGGCGTCAAAGGCCCGCTGGGGGGTATTGTTCTCCCGGGATAGGTGGGCCAGTACCACGGTGCGGGCGCCCCCCTGAACGGCGCCCAGGGCCAGTGCGCCGCCGTCCTCGTTGGAGAGGTGTCCCCGCTGGCCCAGAATCCGCTCCTTCAGATAATAGGGGTAGGGTCCGGAGCGGACCCACTCCACGTCGTGGTTGGCTTCTACCAGCACCAGCTGGGCCCCCGCCATGCCGTCGCGGACGGCCTGGGTCACCACCCCCAGGTCGGTGACCAGGGCGGCCTTCCGGTCCCCGCTGGAGACGGCGAAGCCCATGGGCTCGGCGGCGTCGTGGGAGATGGGGAAGGTCTCCACGTCCAGCCCTCCCACGGTGAAGCTGCTCCCCGGGGCGCAGGGGCGGACCACGTCCTCCAGGGCGGCGATGCGGTAGCACAGCTGCCGGGCAGTGCCGGGGCTGGTGTAGACCGGCAGGCGGAACCGTTTATGTAAGGTGGCCAGGCCGGAGATGTGGTCGGAGTGCTCATGGGTGATGAGGACCCCGGCGATGGACTCGGGCGGGATGTTCAGTCCGGCCAGGGCGGTGCAGATCCGGCGGCAGGAGATACCCGCGTCCAGCAGCAGATGGGTCTCCCCGTCGGAGAGCAGGGCGCAGTTGCCGGAGGAGCCGCTGGCCAGTGTGGTCAATGTCAGCAATGGTGATCGCTCCCAGTGTTCATGTCAGTATGCTTGAAACGTGCAAAAAACATGGGCGGCAGGTCCTGAAACCGCCGCCCTCATGTTCCATTCTCAGCCCACGGAGGCCTGGGCCTTCTCCTCGTCGGGGGTGACCACCACGCGGATGTCGGCCCCCACGCCGGAGAGCTTGCGGACGATGTCCTCATAGCCCCGCTCGATATAGTGAATGCAGTCCACCTCGGTGGTGCCCTCGGCGGCCAGACCGGCGATGACCATGGCGGCGCCGGCCCGGAGGTCACAGGCCTGCACCGGCGCGCCGGTGAGCTTGTCCACCCCTTCAATGACGGCGATCTTGCCGTCCACCTGCACCTTGGCCCCCATGCGGCGGATCTCGTCCACATAGCGGTAGCGGCTGTCCCAGACGCCCTCGGTGATGACGCTGGTGCCCTCCGCCAGGCAAAGGGCCACGGCGATCTGGGGCTGCATGTCTGTGGGGAAGCCGGGGTAGGGCAGGGTCTTCACGTTGGTGCGGGTGAGCCGGCGGTTGGGGTCCCGGCGGACCAGCACGGAGTCGTCGGACTCCTCCACCTCCACACCCATCTCCACCAGCTTGGCGGTGATGCAGTCCAGATGCTTGGGGATCACGTTCTTGATGCGGACCTCGCCGCCGGCGGCGGCTACGGCGGCCATATAGGTGCCGGCCTCGATCTGGTCGGGGATGATGGAGTAGGCGCCGCCGCTCAGGCGGTCCACGCCCCGGATCTTGATGACGTCGGTGCCGGCGCCCATGATGTCGGCCCCCATGGAGTTGAGGAAGTTGGCCAGGTCCACGATGTGGGGCTCCTTGGCGGCATTCTCAATGATGGTCATGCCTTTGGCCAGCACGGCGGCCAGCATGATGTTCATAGTGGCCCCCACGGAGACGATGTCCAGATAGACCTGCCCGCCCTGGAGACGGCCCCCCTGAGCCCTGGCGTTGATATAGCCGCCGCTCACGTCCACGTCGGCCCCCATGGCCACGAAACCCTTGATGTGCTGATCGATGGGCCGGGCCCCCAGGTGGCACCCGCCCGGCGGCGGCACCTGGGAGAAGCCGAACCGGCCAAGCAGGGCGCCGATCAGATAATAGGAGGCCCGGATCTGCCGGGCCATCCCGTCGGGTACCTTGGCGTTGCGGATGTGGGTACAGTCGATGTCCACCGTGGTCCGGTCCACGGTGCGCACATCGGCGCCCAGCTCCTGGAGGATCTTCAAAAGAAGGGTCACATCGCTGATCTGGGGAATGTTCTCGATCCGGCACACACCGTCCACCAGCAGGGCGGCGGGAATGATGGCCACCGCGGCGTTTTTGGCGCCGCTGATCTCGATCTCTCCGTACAGCGGTCTGCCCCCGTGAATCACATACTTCGTCAAAACCGCACCTTCTATTCTCCTCGCACCCTCCGGCTCGCCGAAAGGGGCGCGTCAAGGGCCGGGAAATGGTTCCAGGCCCGGTAAATGTTTCTTTTACAGGCGGACGCTCACAGGTGCCCGCTCCGATGCGATGATATTATACCATCCCTAGTATGTAAAAGCAAAAGAAATTTTACACGAATGTTACGGCTTTCTCCACTGGAAATCTTTTCTTTTGCCGGGGTGTCTGAGACTGCCGGTGATTGCAGTCCACGGCAAACCGTGGTATACTGATTTTGATTCTGCAAACAGGAGCGGTGGACATGGAAATGTATGAAAAAACGGTATCCAGCAAGCCGATCTTCAAAGGCGTCATCGTGGACCTGCGGGTGGACCGGGTGACCCTGCCCAACGGCGCTGAGTCAAGCCGTGAGGTGGTCTCCCATCCCGGCGGCGTGTGCGTGGTGCCCTACCACGACGACGGTACCGTCACCGTGGTGCGGCAGTTCCGCTACCCCTTCGGCAAGGTCATCACCGAACTGCCCGCCGGCAAGCTGGAGCGCGGAGAGGACCACCGCCTGGCCGGCATCCGGGAGCTGGAGGAGGAGACCGGTCTCACCGCCGATTCCTTTGAATATCTGGGCGGACTGCTGTCCTCGCCGGGCTTTTCCGACGAAGTGATCCACCTCTATCTGGCACGAGGGCTCCACCAGGGCCCCTGCCACCCCGACCCCGACGAGTTTCTGGAACTGGACCGGGTGCCCTTTGAATCGCTGCTGGAGGAGGCCATGAACGGCCGGCTCCAGGACGCCAAGACCGTGGCCGGGCTGCTCAAGACCAAAGTGCTGCTGGGCCTGTGACCGACACCGACATGGACAAGCTGGGAGGCGTAAAATGGGAAAGACCATTCTGATCGTGGAGGACGAGAAGAACATCGTCGACATTCTCAATTATAACCTGACCAAGGAGGGCTATACCGCCCTGGAGGCCTACGACGGGGAGGCCGGGCTCCAGCTGGCTCTGGAGCAGGACCCCGACCTTATCCTGCTGGACCTGATGCTGCCCAAGAAGAACGGCTTCGACGTCTGTCGGGAGATCCGGCAGGCGGGGCGCACCACCCCCATTCTCATGCTCACCGCCCGGGAGGAGGAGACCGACAAGGTCCTGGGCCTGGAGCTGGGAGCCGACGACTATATCACAAAGCCCTTCTCCATGCGGGAGCTCATGGCCCGGGTGAAGGCCAACATCCGGCGCAGCAACATGGTCCCTGCGGAGCCCTCTTCTAAACCGGCCTCCGGCCGCCTGGAGCTGGGGCGCATCACCATCGACACCGACCTGCTCATGGCCTATAAGGACGGCGCCCCTCTGGATCTGACCCAGCGGGAGTATGAGCTGCTGAAATTCCTGGCCTCCAACCCGGGGAAGGTCTTCTCCCGGGAGGCCCTCATGGAGAACGTGTGGAACTACGAGGGCTACGTGGGCGACGTCCGGGCGGTGGACGTGGCCGTCCGCCGCCTGCGCGAAAAAGTGGAGGACGACCCGGCCTCTCCCCAGTTTGTGGTGACCCGCCGTGGCCTGGGTTATCTCTTCAACGCCTGAATTCTCAAACTGCTCGGGCCGGGCCGTCCGCCACTGGGCCCCATCGCAGATGGGACCGCCGTCAGGCGGTACAGGGTGCCTGCGGCACTCTGGCGCAGGGGCAATTCACTTGCCCCGAGCATGCGAAGTCATATGCGGGGGTCCCCATGCGGCTCCCGCCGCATGGGGAAATGGGCGACCCTGCAAGTCCTCAGTTCGTAGTGACCAGACGCGGTCTGGGTTACCTCTTCAACGCCTGAGCATCTCCCACGCCCCAATCACGCCTGAGAAAGGAGGTCCGCTCCCATGTTCCGCTCTCTCCATATGAAGCTGGTGCTCATCATGGTGCTGCTCATCATCTCCCTGATGACGGTAGTGGGCGCCTTTCTGATGAACGCCGTGGTGCGGTACTACCTGGACGATTTCAACACCCGCATGAGCAGCATGTTCTCGGCTCAGGACCTCTATGAGGACCTCACCAGCCCCTATGAGGGGGAGGAGAACGGTGTGGAGGGTCTCCAGGACGTGCTCAGGGCCAATATGGGCGAGTTGGGCGTGGACGGGCGTACCCGCTACTATTTCATTCTGGACGGCACCACCGGGGCCTATCTGGCCGGCTCTGACGACCAGCTGGGCCAGAGTCTGGACAAGAGCCCCAACGTGCTCAGGGCGCTGGCCACCGGGGAACCGGCCACCGGCAGCGACATCACCGCCGACTTCATGGACGTGGCCATCCCCATCACCCGGGGCGAGGTGCCCTACATCATCCAGATCTACGATAACCGTCAGACGGTAACCGAGCTCAACAGCTCCATCTTCATGCTCATCATCCAGGCGCTGATTTTCGGTCTCATCTGCTCGGTGCTCCTCTCCTTCCTGCTGGCCAAGACCATGATCACCCCCATCGAGCGGCTCACCGCCGGCGCCAAGCGGGTGGCCTCCGGAGACTTCTCCCGGAAGCTGGAGGTGGCCTCCAAGGACGAGATTGGCGTGCTCACCGCCACCTTCAACTCCATGGCCCGGCAGCTCCAGGCCACCATCCGGGAGGCGGAGAACGAGCGCAATAAGCTGGACACCCTCTTCCTCCACATGACTGACGGCGTGGTGGCCTTCAGCCGGGAGGGCGGGGTGATCCAGAAGAACCCGGCCGCCGAGGACATGCTGGGCCGCCGTATCCTGCCCGAGGACACCTATGAGAGCCTCTTCGGGGACCTGGCGCCTCTGGACCAGATTCTGAGCCTGGAGCAACCCAGCTACCAGGAGGCCGAGCGCACCGCCGGCAACCGGAGTCTGGAGCTGCTGCTGGCGCCCTTCGACCAGGAGAGCGGCCAGGGCGGCGTGATGGTGGTCATCCACGACGTCACCACCCAACGCCGGAATGAGGAGATGCGCCGGGAGTTTGTGGCCAACGTGTCCCACGAGCTGCGCACCCCCCTCACCAACATCCGCAGCTACGCCGAGACTCTGGTGGACAGCGCCGGGGACATCCCCCCCGCCATGGAGAAGAATTTCCTGGGGGTCATCCTCAACGAGTCCGACCGCATGACCCACATCGTCCAGGATCTGCTCACCCTGTCCCGGTTCGACTCCGGCCGCAGCGAGCTCAAGCTGGAGCGTTTCTCCTTCTCCGCTGCCGTCCGGGACATCTACAACGCCGTGCTCATGGACGCCCAGCGCCACGGCCACACCCTCACTCTGGAGATCGCCGCGGATGTACCCGACATCGTGGGCGACCGGGACCGGGTGCTCCAGGTGATGATGAACGTGGTCTCCAACGCCATCAAGTACACCCCCGACGACGGCCAGATCGCCATCTCCGCCGGCCGGAACCCCCTGCGGGTGTGGATGGAGGTATCCGACAACGGCATCGGCATCCCCGAGACCGACCGTCCCCGTATTTTTGAGCGCTTCTACCGGGTGGACAAGGCCCGGTCCCGGGAGTCAGGCGGCACCGGCCTGGGTCTTTCCATCGCCAAGGAGATCGTGGACCGCCACGAGGGCATCATTGCCCTGGTGGACCGGCCGGGCCCCGGCACCACCATCCGCATCGAGCTGCCCATCGAGGGACCTGCCCATGGGAAATGAGAAAAATCGCCCCCTCATTGAATGGGGGAAGAACGTGCTCATCGTACTGCTGGCCCTGTCGGCGCTGTACCTGTTGGGCCGCACACAGCTCTACGTAGACGGCGCCGCCAGCGGCGGCCACCTGCTGTCCGGTCTGAAGTCCATTTTTTCCGAGGAGGAGCCCGTCTCCCCCAGCCAGGTGCTGGGGGACTGGAGCCAGGGCACCCTGCCCCGCCCGGTCCGCATGGTAGTCCTCACGCCTCAGGGCAGCGCCGGCATCCAGTACGACAACACCGCTCTGGACAGCCTCTTCCTGGAGTTCACCAACCCCCTGGCCGACGCTCTCACCGGTGCCGGAGCGCCGGAGCAGGTCAGTGAGGAGGAATTTCAGGCCGCGCTGAGCTCCCAGCGGCCCGGGATCTATCTGGATCTTCTGGGGCGGGTGCCACTGGCCAACCTGACGGCCTGGATCAGCGGTGGCCGGGCAGTGAACGCCGATCTGACCCAGAGCGTCCGCCGGATGCTCCTCACCCTGGAGGAGGACGGCCGGGTGATGCTCTATTTCATTGACGAGAACACCGGCAACTGCTATGTCTCCGAGACGGCCTCCGATCTGGCCCAGCGGCTGGAGCGGTTTGTGGCGGGGGTCTCGCCCAACGGCGCCTCCTTTGCCTTCCAAAGCGGGGAGGCCTATGCCAGCCTGGCGCCCTACACGCTGCTGGGGGGCGGTGTCCCGCCCCAGCCGGACCGGTTCTCCGTGACCAATCCGGTCCCCATCACCGACGGCGCGGAGGACTACGGCGACGCCTTTGAGGCTCTGGTCCGGAGCCTGTCCTTCCAGCCCCAGTCCATGTCCTACCGGAGCCGGGACGGCGTCACCATCCAGGAGGGCTCGGAGAAGCTGCGCTTCAGTAACAGCGGCCAGGTGACCTACGAAGCCGCCGAGCGCAGCGATCCCCGTTTTCCCCTCCAGGGCCTGAGCCAGAACCCCGCGGAGTGGGAGCTGGTGGGGAGCGCCTGGGCTTTTGTGGAGCGTGTTTTTCAGACCAGTTCTGCCTCCTCGCTGTGCGGGGACGCGCGGCTATATGTCCAGGGTCTGGAGGAGACGGAGGACGGTGTGGCCGTCCTCATCGGCTACCAGCTGGACGGCGCCGCCGTGCTGGTGGGGCAGCTGGGCTATGCCGCCCGCATCGAGATTTCCGACGGCGCCATCACCGGGTTCCAGCTCCAGCTGCGCAAGTACACCTATTTGCAGCAGGGGCCCCAGGTACTGCCGGAGCTCCAGGCCACCGCCGCGCTGGAGGCGCAGAAGGCCCAGGGCTCGGAGCTGCTGCTCTATTACTATGACGATCTGCGCGGCGACGAGGTCACCGCGGACTGGGGCGCGTTCTGAGTCCGCGCCGCGAGAGGAGGTGAGGCATCCTGGAGTGGTCTAAGCTGAAGAACATCATCATCATCATGCTGGCCTGCGTGAACCTTTTTTTGCTGGTGCTGGTGCTCCACCGCCAGCAGGAGAGCCAGAGCTACTCGGAGAACGCCCGGGAGGATGCCATCACCGTGCTGTGGAACACCTGCCGGATCGAGCTGGACCGTGAGCTGCTGCCGGAGGAGATGGAGCTTTCACCCATGGTGGTGCAGCGGGATCAGGCCCTGGAGCAGAACCAGGCCGCCGCGCTGCTGGGTGAGCTGACGGCCACGCCGTCGGACTCCATGCGGTATGAAGGTGCCAAGGGCACCGCTCAATTTTATATCAACGGCGCCTTTTCCGCGGAGTTTATCCAGGGGGCCTATCCGGTGGGCGAGAGCACGCCGGAGGAATTTGCCCTCACCCTCATGGAGGGGCTTGGGATCGACGCCCAGGTGCAGATGGCTGACACCGCCGCCTGGCCCCGGCAGGCGGTGGTCATCGTCCGGGAGGGCTGGGAGGGTGTCCCCATCTTCGACTGCACCGCCACGCTGGTTTTTCGGGATGGAGAGCTGCGGGAGATCCAGCGGGACACCAGCCACCGCCTGGTGGGCACGCCCCAGCCCATCAGCGGTGAGGGCTGTCTGGACACGGTGACGCTGCTGCTGCGGTTTGCCGACTATGTCAAGCAGAACAGCCGTGTGTGCAGCCAGATCACCGGCTTTTCCGCCGGCTACACCATGGACGCCCAGACGGAGCCCACCCGGTTGGTCCCCACCTGGTACGTGACCACCGACAACGGCACCTACTACTGGAACGCCGTCACCGGCGACATCCGCCCGGAGCAGACGGACGCGTGAGAACGGAACGCAAAATAAAAATCCCCCGGCCAAGTGAACTGTGAACTGCCCCAGATTGTGCGGGCAGTACAAAAAAGAGCCCTTAGTAGGAACGATTGAGTTTTAAGCGGAGAGGCGTCGCGCAAGCGGCGCCTCTCCATTCTTTAACCGGATGCGCTCATAATTGTAAAAGTGGATATAACGGTCAATCATCTCGTTGGCCTCGGAAAAGGTAGCTGGTTTATGT
>NZ_CALXEE010000072.1 GCF_944387245.1 uncultured Intestinimonas sp.
CTTTGGCGTCATCTGGTTTCCCTGGGTCTGGCCGCCGCTCTGCTGGCCGGCTCGGCCGCCGCCGTGGACCCCCGCCGCGGACCCTATTTCTACGGAAACGCCCACTACCACCTGGACGGTCTCTCCTCCGAGATCGACGTGGGCAAGAGCTTTGCCCGGTCCGCCGGCATCCTGCTGGGGGACAGCAGCGGGGACATGCGCTGGATGGAGGAACTCACCCGGGCGGAGGCCGCCACCATCCTCATCCGGCTCATGGGCCTGGAGGAGGAGGCCCAGGTCGCCGCCAATGACCCCTCCCCCTTTACTGACGTACCGGCCTGGGCCAACGGCTATGTGAACCTGGCCTATGAAAAGGGCGTGGTCAACGGCATCGGGAACGGGCAGTTCGGCTCCCTGACCCTGTGCGGGGCCCAGGAATTCACCCTCATGCTCTTCCGGCTGACCCACCTGACGGAGGGGACGGATTACAGCTGGCAGACCGCCATGGCCGACCTGGCCCGGGCCACCGCCGCCGTGGAGGACAACTCCGCGCTCTACCAGTACTATCCCGCCTTCCCCTACGCCGCCGCCGGGGCCTACGTCCAGAAATACATCGAGAAGGAAAAGAGCCCCTTTACCCGTGAGGTGGCCGCCGAGATCCTCTACCTGATGCTGAGCATCGACGCCGGGGACGACCATGAGAGTCTGGGCGACATCCTGGCGGAGGAGTACGGCCTCTCCGACCTGCTGCTCTACGACTGCTCCGTCCGCCGGAGCGCGGGGGACCTGGCCCAGACCGTGACGGTGGACTTTTCCACCATCCTGCCCCGGGATTACGCCCTCCTCTACGCCATCCAGGACCCGGCTTTCTTTGCGCGCATCCGGGAGACGGCGGACACCAACAGCGGGTCCATCGACCCGGAGGTGGCCGCCCTGGCCCAGTCCCTCACCCAGGGGCTCACCAGCGACTACGACAAGACCGTGGCCATCTCGGAGTGGATCGCCACCCACATCTTCTATGACACCGATCTCTATTACGCCCGCATAGACGGTCGTTACCAGGACCCCGCCAACGTGCTGAAGACCCGCACGGCGGTCTGTGAGGGGTATGCCTGGCTGACCTGCGACATGCTCACCTCCGTGGGGGTGGAGTGCTATTACCAGAGCTCCGACACCTCCAACCACGCCTGGAACATGGTCTATGCCGACGGGGACTGGATGGCCATTGACAACACCGGCAACGCCGGACGGCTGGAGTTCACCGGCGGCACCTACTATTACGAGCCCTTCGGCGGTTCCGACACCCCAGTGGCCAACTATCTGGAGCCCAACGTCTCCTGGGGCGAGCTGGAGAAGAGCCAGTATTTTGACCCCCCCATGGATGCTTTCTTCCTCTACGACCTCCACGCCATCGACCGGGACCCGGCGGTCTGGGAGCTCTATCTGGCCCCCGACCGCTTCTGGGACCCCACCTGGACCGGCGACTGACCGTCCCCATAGAGAAGAACAGAGCCGCCCCCGGCGCAGTGCGCCGGAGGCGGCTCTTTTGTGTCCGGGCAGCGGGCTCCACCTCACCCCATGAGCCAGAAGAGGGTGGTATGGGAGATCGCCATGCCCAGCTTCCGCTGGAGGGCCAGGGAGGCCTCGTTCCCGTCGATGACCTGGCCGAAGGGGATCTGCCCCCGCTCCAGGGCCAGGTTGATGGCCGCCCGCTGGAGGATCTCCCCCAGGCCCCGGCGGCGGTAGGCGGGCAGCACCTCCAGCATACCGATGCTCCCCTCGTCGTGGAAGCCCACGAAGCCTGCGGGCCGGCCCTCCACAAAGGCCCCGATGATCCCCCGGTCCGCCGCCCGCTCCATGTAGTCCAGATCGGCAAAGGCGTGGCTGTAATGCTCCAGCACCCAGGCCGCCCAGGACCCGTCCAGCAGCCGCAGCTCTCCGCCGAAGTCGGGGATGGGCAGGGGGTCTTTGGCCAGATAGGCCGCCGACCAGCAGATCTCCCGCTCCGGCAGTCCGAACCTGGCCCGGGCCAGGTCAAAATACGCCATATCATGGCCCACGAAGAGGTCGCACCCCGCCGGCACCCGGTCCAGGAAGTCTGACGCCGCCTCCGGCTCCGCCGCCAGCATCCAGGCCCCGCAGCCCGTGTCGTGGAGGAGGACGCCCCCCTCCTCTGCGATCAGCACATCGGCGCTGCCCCGGCGGAGGACCTCCAGCAGATTGGCGTGGAGGGCGCTGTCCCGCTCCAGCCAGGCCCGGGCCCGTTCCATCTGATCCATCGTCACTTCTCCTCCTCCGCCAGGGGCAGCCGGATCACAAAGCTGGTCCGCCTGCCGTCGCTCTCCGCCCGGATGGTGCCGCCGTGGCGCTCCACGATCTCCCGGGCGATGGCCAGCCCCAGCCCTGCCCCGCCGGTGCGGGTGGACCGGGCCTGGTCCAGCCGGTAAAACTTTTGAAAGATGTTGGTGAGCTCCTGCTCCGGAATCTCCAGGCCCTGGTTTCGGATGGCGATCTCGGCCCAGCCCTCCCGCTCCGCCGCCTGGATCTCCACCTCGCGCCCGGGGGCGCTGTAGCTCACCGCGTTGCGCAGCACGTTGTCAAAGACACGGGCCAGCTTGTCGGCGTCCCCCCGCACCGTGAGCCGGGGGGCGATGTCGCACTGGCAGGTCAGATCCTTGTCGGCAAAGGCGGGGTAGAACTCGTCGGAGAGCTGCTCCAGCAGCAGGGAGAGCTGGATAAGCTCCCCCTTCTCCCCCAGGGTGGCGAAGTCCATGCGGGTGATGTCGAAGAACTCCCCGATGAGCTCCCCCAGCCGGTTGGCCTTGTCCAGGGCGATGGCGGTATACTTGGCCCGCTGCTCCGCCGTGAGGCCGGGGTCGTCGTGGAGGAGGTTCAGATACCCCAGCACCGAGGTGAGGGGGGTCTTCAGGTCGTGGGCCAGGAAGGCCACCAGGTCCTGCCGCCGCTGCTCCGCCTCCCTGGCCTGGGCACGTCCGGCGGCCAGACTCGACTGGATGGCCCGCAGGTCCCGCTCCAGCGGAGAGAGTTCCCTGGGCAGGGACACCGGCTCCCCCGTCTCATCTACCACCTGGTGGACGGTGGCGCCGATCTGGTCCAGCCACCGGGTGACCTTCCCCAGCACCACATAAAAGGCCGCCAGCAGATAGACCGCCCCCAGGCCGGCCACCCAATACAGCCAGCCGTCCCGGAAGATATGCCGGTACATCCCTTGGGCGGCCTCCTCCTCCATGCCGAACAGGTCCAGGCACAGCCGCTCCGTTCCCTGGGCCATGGCCTGTCCCCACAGGCTGTCGGCCACCTGCCACAGCACCACCGTCACGGCCAGGGCGCCCAATGCCCCCGCCGCCGCCAGCAGCAGCAGCTTTCCCTTCAGCCGGTCATACCGTCCGTCCATACCATCCCGCCTTTCGCAGTCGTGTCCCCATTATACCCTCTGCCGTCCACCGCCGCAAGCCCGGTCCCATGGACCGGACTTTTTCGCCGCCGCTGGGGCTTCTTTCCGGTTGACGTGCCCTCGCTCCCGTGCTATTATAATAGTACAAATGTTCGATTTTGGAGGGACCCCACATGGAGCTCCTGGACAAGCTGACCATCCTGGCCGACGCCGCCAAATACGACGCCGCCTGCACCTCCAGCGGCGTGGGCCGGGGCGGGCGGGGCGGCCTGGGCTCCACCCTGCCGGCGGGGTGCTGCCACTCCTTTTCCGCCGACGGCCGGTGCATCTCTCTTTTAAAGGTCCTCATGACCAACCGCTGCCGGTACGACTGCGCCTACTGCGTCAACCGCCGCTCCAACGACGTGCCCCGGGCCACCTTCACCCCCCAGGAGCTATGCGAGCTCACCCTGGGCTTCTACCGCCGGAACTACATCGAGGGGCTCTTCCTCTCCTCCGCCGTCCTCCGGGACCCGGACTACACCACCGAGCGGATGATCGCCGTCCTCTCCCTGCTGCGGGAGGGCTACGGCTTTCAGGGCTACATCCACGCCAAGGCCATCCCCGGCGCCGACCCCCTCCTCACCCGGCGGCTGGGGCTGCTGTGTGACCGGCTGAGCGTCAACATCGAGCTGCCCAGCCAACAGAGTCTGGCCCTCCTGGCCCCCGATAAGACCAAGGAGGCCATTCTGGCCCCTATGGAGCAGATCCGGGATGGCATCGCCGTCTCCAGACAGGAGCTCTCCCGGTACCGCCACGCCCCAAAATTCGCCCCGGCGGGCCAGTCCACCCAGATGATCGTGGGGGCCACCCCGGAGACCGACCTCCAGATCCTGCGGCTGAGCCAGGGGCTCTACCGCCGCTACCGGCTCAAGCGGGTCTTTTACTCGGCCTATATGCCGGTGTCCGACAGCAAGCTCCTCCCCGCCCGGCAGGGGTTCCGGCCGCCCCTCTTGCGGGAGCACCGGCTCTACCAGGCCGACTGGCTGCTGCGGTTCTACCACTTTGACGCCGGGGAGCTGCTGGACGAGGCCCACCCCCACTTCGACCCCCGGCTGGACCCAAAGTGCTGCTGGGCCCTCCGCCACCCGGAGTTCTTCCCCGTGGACGTGAACCGGGCCGACTACGAGGCCCTCCTCCGGGTGCCCGGTATGGGGGTGACCTCAGCCCGCCGGGTCCTGGCCGCCCGCCGGGTGGGCCCCCTCACCTTCGAGGGCCTCAAGACCCTGGGGGTGGTCCTCAAGCGGGCCCAGTACTTCCTCACCTGCTCCGGCCGCGCCGTCCCCGGCGCCGCCCGGCTTCAACCCGAGGACCTCTTCTTCCGCCTGGCCGACCCCCTCCCCGGCGGAAATGCCAAGGTGTTGCCCGGCCAGCTCTCCCTCTTCGCCCCTGCCATCTGAAAGGAGGACCACCATGTCCCTGTCACAGCGCCCCCAGTTTGTCTACCTCTACGACGGCACCTTCGCCGGCTTCCTCACCTGTGTCTTTGAGAGCTATGCCAGAGACGAGGAGCCGGCCTGCTTCTCCCTCTTCGATGATCCCCGGACCGCCCTGTGGCCGGAGCGAGCGGTGGAGACCGACCGGGAGAAGGCGGAGCGGGTGTACCGCTCTCTGAGCCGCCGGGTCTCCCCGGAGGTCCAGCGGTGGGTCCGCCACGGCTTCCTCACCTGCGCCCCGGAGAAGGAGCGGCGGCTCTACGACTTTATCCGCCTGGCCTACCGGGCGGGTCCCGCCGTGGTCCGGGACCTGACCGACCCCCGGGTGGCCCCCCTCCACACCGCCCTCCTCCACCTGTGGAAGGAGGCCCACCTCTTCCAGGGCTTCGTCCGCTTCTCCGACCAGGGGGGCGTCCTCTGCGGTCAGATCACCCCCAAAAACCGGGTCCTCCCCCTGCTGCGGCCCCACTTCTGCGCCCGGTTCTCCCGGGAACGGCTTCTCCTCTACGACCGCACCCACAAGGAGGCCCTCCTTTACCAGCCCCGGCAGTGGGCCATCCTCCCCCTGGAGGAGTTCCACCTGGAGGGCCCCGGTGAAGAGGAACAGGACTACCGGCAGCTGTGGCGGCGGTTCTACAACACCATCGCCATCCGGGAGCGGGAGAACCCCCGGTGCCGCATGACCCACATGCCCAAGCGGTACTGGGACGACATGACCGAGTTCCAGACCGAGGCGGCAGCCCCCGGCACGGCCTTAGCACGGACGTAGCTTTTGTGTGGGGTGTGACGGCCCCGGCGCACCGGACTACGGTCGAAGCGCCCCCCCTCATCCGGCGGCTGCGCCGCCACCTCCCCCCTGAGGGGGGAAGGTTTTTTTGGTGATATGGGGCATGGCTGTCCGAACTCATCCTCGTACCGTATCCGCCGTTTCCCCTCATCCGCCCCAGTGTGACCATTGGGGCACCACGGGTTAAGGAAGAAGTCATTTCTTCTGACTGTCCACCGGACAGTCAGACCCCCAGGGGAAGGCTCTTTGAGGGGCTCTACACCCTGCGGCACAAAAAACGCCCGCCCTTCCGAATGGAAGGGCGGGCGTTTTGCTTATGTCAGGGGATCACGCGGCGAAACTCAGGCGTAGAGCTCCTGCAGCTTGACCAGGTGCTCGTAACGGGCCTTGGCCAGCTCCTCGTTCTCCTTGAAGAGCTTCTCGGCGCGGTCGGGGAAGGCGCGGGTCAGAGCGGAGTAACGGGCCTCGTTCATCAGGAACTCCTGATAGCCGCCAGCGGGGGCCTTGGAGTCCAGAGTGAAGGGGCTCTTGCCCTCGGCCTTCAGAGCGGGGTTGAACCGGAACAGGTTCCAGTAGCCGCACTCCACAGCCTTCTTCATCTCGCTCTGGCAGTTGGTCATACCGCCCTTGATGCTGTGCATCTCGCAGGGGGCGTAGCCGATGATGAGGGAGGGGCCGTGATAGCTCTCAGCCTCGTTGATGGCCTTCAGGGTCTGAGCGGGGTTGGCGCCCATGGCCACCTGGGCCACATACACATAGCCATAGCTCATGGCGATCTCGGCCAGGGACTTCTTGGGCATGGTCTTACCGGCAGCCGCGAACTGGGCGACAGCGCCCACGTTGGTGGCCTTGGAAGCCTGTCCGCCGGTGTTGGAGTACACCTCGGTGTCGAAGACGAAGACGTTCACGTCCTCACCGGAGGCCAGGACGTGATCCAGGCCGCCGAAGCCGATGTCGTAAGCCCAGCCGTCGCCGCCGAAGATCCAGATGGACTTCTTGGCCAGGAACTCCTTGTGAGAGAGGATCTCGCGGGCCAGCTTGCAGGCGTCGCAGCCGCAGTCGCCGTTCTCGGCCATAACGGCCTCCAGGGCGGCAACATACTTCTTGGTGGCCTCGGCGTTGGCAACGCCGTCAGCCATGGTGTCCAGCCAGGCCTGACCGGCGGTCTTGATGCTCTCGTCGGTGTAGTCGATGGCCAGCAGAGCCTTGGTCTGCTCGGTCAGACGGTCGCGGAGGGCCTTCTGGCCATAGTAGAAGCCCAGGCCGTGCTCGGCGTTGTCCTCAAACAGGGAGTTGGCCCAAGCGGGACCGTGGCCGGCCTTGTTGACGGTGTAGGGAGAGGTAGCGGCGGGACCGCCCCAGATGGAGGAGCAGCCGGTGGCGTTGGAGATGTACATCCGGTCGCCGCAGACCTGGGTGATCAGGCGGGCATAGCTGGTCTCGGCGCAGCCGGCGCAGGAGCCGGAGAACTCCAGCAGGGGCTGGTTGAACTGGCTGCCCTTGACGCTGGTGGTGTCGGCCATGTCGGCCTTGTCGGCCACCTTGGCCACCATGTAATCGAACACGGCCTGCTGATCGGCCTGAGACTCCTGGGGAACCATCTCCAGAGCCTTGACGGGGCAGACGCCCACGCAGACGCCGCAGCCCATGCAGTCCAGGGGGCTCACAGCGATGGAGAACTTGTAGACGCCCTTGCCCTTGCCGGCCTTCACGTCCACGATCTTGGCGGCGGCGGGGGCGTTCTTGGCCTCCTCCTCGGTCAGAGCGTAAGGACGGATGGTGGCGTGGGGGCAGACGTAGGAGCACTGGTTGCACTGGATGCACTTGGCGGAATCCCAAGTGGGCACGTTCACGGCAACGCCGCGCTTCTCATAGGCGGCAGCGCCCTGCTCGAAGGTACCGTCGGCGTGGCCCTCGGCGAAGGCGGAAACAGGCAGGCTGTCGCCGTCCATGCGGCCCACGGGCTCCATGATGTCCTGGACCATCTTCACGGTGGCGGGACGGCCCTCCAGGTGCTCCTCCTTCTTCTCGTCCACGGCGGTGGCCCAGGAGGCGGGCACAGTGAACTTCTTGAAGGCGGTGGCGCCCATGTCGATGGCCTTGTGGTTCATATCCACCACGTCCTGGCCCTTCTTCAGGTAGGAGTGAGTGGCAGCGTCCTTCATGTAGCCGATGGCCTCAGCCTCGGGCATCACCTTGGCCAGCTTGAAGAAAGCGGACTGCAGGATGGTGTTGGTACGCTTGCCCATGCCGATCTTGGCGGCCAGGTCGATGGCGTCGATGGTGTAGACCTGGATGTTGTGCTCGGCGATGTAGCGCTTGGCCACGGCGGGCATGTGCTTGTCCAGCTCCTCATCGCTCCACTGGCAGTTGATGAGGAAGGTACCGCCGTCCTTCACGTCGCGGACCATGGGGAAGCCCTTGATGATGTAGGAGGGCACGTGGCAGGCCACGAAGTCGGCCTTGTTGATGTAGTAGGGGCTCTTGATGGGCTTGTCGCCGAAGCGCAGGTGGCTGATGGTCACGCCGCCGGTCTTCTTGGAGTCGTACTGGAAGTAAGCCTGCACGTACTTGTCGGTGTGGTCGCCGATGATCTTGATGGAGTTCTTGTTGGCGCCCACGGTGCCGTCGCCGCCCAGACCCCAGAACTTGCACTCGATGGTGCCCTCAGCAGCGGTGTTGGGGCAGTCGTGCTCAGGCAGGGACAGGTTGGTGACATCGTCCACGATGCCGATGGTGAACTGGTGCTTGGGGGCGTCCTTGGCCAGCTCCTCATAGACAGCGAACACGCTCTTGGGCGGGGTGTCCTTGGAGCCCAGACCGTAACGGCCGCCCACGATGGTGGCCTGACGGCCGGCGTTGGCGAAGGCAGTCACGACGTCCAGGTAGAGAGGCTCGCCCTGGCTGCCGGGCTCCTTGGTGCGGTCCAGCACGGCGATCTTCTTGGCGGTGGCGGGGATGGCGGCCAGCATCTTGTCGGCGCGGAAGGGGCGGTACAGACGGACCTTCAGCAGGCCCACCTTCTCGCCGTGAGCGTTGAGGTAGTCGATGACTTCCTCGGCCACGTCGCAGATGGAGCCCATGGCGATGATGACGCGGTCAGCGTCGGCGGCGCCATAGTAGTTGAAGAGCTGATAGTCGGTGCCCAGCTTCTCATTGACCTTGCCCATGTACTTCTCCACGATCTCGGGAACCGCCTCGTAGTACTTGTTGGCGGCCTCGCGGTGCTGGAAGAAGATATCGCCGTTCTCGTGGGAACCGCGCATGGTGGGGTGCTCGGGGTTGAGGGCGCGGGCGCGGAAGGCGGCCACGGCGTCCATGTCCACCATGTCCTTCAGGTCATCGTAGTCCCAGATCTCGATCTTCTGGATCTCGTGGGAGGTACGGAAACCGTCGAAGAAGTTCAGGAAGGGGACGCGGCCCTCGATGGCGGCCAGGTGGGCGACGGCGCCCAGGTCCATGACCTCCTGGGGGTTGGTCTCACACAGCATGGCGAAGCCGGTCTGGCGGCAGGCCATGACGTCGGAGTGGTCGCCGAAGATGTTCAGGCTCTGGGCGGCCACGGTACGGGCGGAGACGTGGAACACGCAGGGCAGCAGCTCACCGGCGATCTTGTACATATTGGGGATCATCAGCAGCAGGCCCTGAGAGGCGGTGTAGGTGGTGGTGAGGGCGCCGGCGTTCAGAGAGCCGTGCACGGTACCGGCGGCGCCGGCCTCGGACTGCATCTCAATAACGCGGACGGGATCGCCGAAAATGTTCTTGCGGCCTGCGGCGGCCCACTGGTCTACATTATCGGCCATGGGGCTGGAGGGGGTGATGGGGTAGATACCCGCGACCTCCGTAAAGGCGTAAGAAACGTGTGCTGCGGCGGTATTGCCGTCCATGGACTTCTTTTTTCTGGCCATGTTGATCGTTCCTCCTTGTTCTTCAAATGGATACAACTCCATTCTCTAGCCTCTTAATACTATCACTCCTCTCCCCGTTTGTAAATCGCTTCTTTCCCTCTTCTAAGTTTTTCGGCGAACAGTCCAAAATTGGTCCTTCCAATTTGGCGATTCTTAAAAATTAGACGGGCGCTCTCCTTGAAATGCTTTATAAAATAAGGTATAGTTAGGAAAAAGTTCTTAGTAAAATGGAGGTGCTCACCCCGTGCTCTGTACCCTCAACTCCCCGGGCTTTCACGGCATTGCCCCAGGCGATGGGTCTCATCGCCCGGGGGCCCCTTTCTCTCACTTCCTCGGCGGAAATAAATTCCGCCTGCGGCAAGGTCCCGTCAGGCGGGACCTTGGACGCGGCTGCGCCGCGGGCCTGCTTCCGCAGGCCCGCCCGTAATGCCCCTGGCCTTTTTCATCTCCACAGGAAAGGCGGTGCACATCGGTGCTCTGTACCCTCAACTCCCTGGGCCTTCACGGCATTACGGGCTATCTGGTGACGGCGGAGTGCGACCTCTCCAGCGGTCTGCCCAACTTTGACATCGTGGGCCTCCCCGACACGGCGGTGAAGGAAGCCCGGGAGCGGGTCCGTTCCGCCATCCGGAACTGCGGCTTTACCTTCCCCGTCTCCCGGATCACCGTGAACCTGGCCCCCGCCGACCGGCGGAAGGGGGGCACCCTCTACGACCTGCCCATGCTGGTGGGCATCCTCTGCGCCGGGCGGCAGCTGCCCGCCCCGGCGGCGGGGTCCGCCTTCGTGGGGGAGCTCTCCCTGTCCGGGGAGCTGCGTCCGGTGACGGGCATGCTGCCCATGGCCCTGGCCGCCCGCTCGGCGGGGCTCACCGCCCTCTATGTCCCCGCCGCCTCCGCCCCCGAGGCCACCCTGGCCGGGGGGTTCACCGTCTACCCCGTGGAAAACGTGGCCCAGCTGGCCGCCCACCTGCGTGGCGAGGCTCCCATCGACCCGGCGGAGCCCTGGGTGCCCGTGCCCGGCGGGGCCTCCGGCCCCGACTTCGCCGACGTGAAGGGCCAGGAGCCGGTGAAGCGTGCCCTGGAGATCGCCGCCGCCGGGGGCCACAACATCGCCATGATCGGCCCGCCGGGGTCGGGTAAGTCCATGCTGGCCCGGCGGCTCCCCTCCATCCTCCCCGACCTCACCGAGCGGGAGGCCCTGGAGTGCACCCAGATCCACTCCGTCCTGGGCCTCACCACCAGGGAGGAGCCCCTCCTCACCCGGCGGCCCTTCCGCTCCCCCCACCACACCATCTCGGTGATGGGCCTCTCCGGCGGCGGCTCGCCCCCCCGGCCCGGGGAGATCTCCCTGGCCCACAACGGGGTCCTCTTTCTGGACGAGCTGCCCGAATTCCAGAAGGAGACTCTGGAGGTGCTGCGGCAGCCCATGGAGGAGGGGAAGGTCCAGATCTCCCGGGTGTCGGGCACCGAGGTCTTTCCCAGCCGGTTCATGCTGGTGGCGGCCATGAACCCCTGCAAATGCGGCTGGTACGGCCACCCCTCCGGCCGGTGCCGGTGCTCCGAGGCCGAGGTGAAGCGGTACCTAGGGCGCCTGTCCGGACCCCTGCTGGACCGCATCGACCTCTACGTGGAGGTACCGCCCCTGGAGTTTGAGGAGCTCTCCGCCCGCCCCGCCGGGGAGTCCTCGGCGGAGATCAAGAAGCGGGTGAATGCCGCCCGGGCTGTCCAGACCGCCCGGTTCGGCCCGGAGGGTCCCGACTGCAACGCCCACATGGGCCCCAGAGAGCTCCAGGCCTGCTGCGAGCTGGACGAAGCGTGCAAAGCCGTCATGCAGGGGGCCTTTGACCGCATGGGCCTCACCGCCCGGAGCTATGACCGCATCCTGCGGGTGGCCCGCACCATCGCCGACCTGGAGGGGGAGGAACACGTCCAGGTCCCCCACCTGGCCGAGGCCCTCCAGTACCGGGAGAGCAGCTATCTGCAGCGATAAAGAATGACCCCCTGATACGGACTGCTGTGCCGTTCAGGGGGTCTTTTTCAACAATTCTTCATAACTTGTGGATAAAATGTCCCGGATGGCCCGGAGCTGGCTGGCCGAGATATGCTGGGTCCCCCGCTCGATCTTCACCAGGGCCTCCCGAGTCATATCCACGCCCTCCAGCTGCATCCGCCGGGCCAGCTCGGTCTGCCCCATACCCCGCTCTCTTCGGACACGGCGGATGTTCTCACCAATCCGAATCTCATCCTGCTTGATCTTCTGCTCCTCCATGTCCTCACCTC
>NZ_CALXEE010000073.1 GCF_944387245.1 uncultured Intestinimonas sp.
GAGCAGGGTGGGCTGCAGGAAGGAGACAATGCACACTGGCATGCCGATATTCATGACCAGCGGCGGAACGATAAAGACACCCAGCAGATTCAAAACCCAGGCCAACGCGGCAATCAGGGCCATGACCTGTAAACAACGGCAGGAATACCGGTTGGCCTCCCGCTCGTTTTCCAGAAAAATGTAATTTATGCTTCCCTCTCCCGTGTGGATCTCCCCCCAGTGCCATGCGGGTGGCCGGATCTTGCCCCGCCGTCCTGTATGTGTCTTTGCCTAAGATCAGTCACCAATATCGGTGTGCCCCTGCTCAAATTCCCATTGCAGGCCATAGCGGTCAATAAAATAGAAATAGCGCACCTGCCCCAGGATCTTGGCTGTCTCGGTGTTTCTCCCATCGGTTTCCCCGGGAGCCTGATCGAAAAACCGGACTTCCTCCGGCCGGGTCTCACTGATCTGATAGACCCGGTAGGCCTCGGTCTCGTTGATGAGTCGGGTGTCCGGCATGGACTGGATATGGGCAAAGGCTGCTTCGATATTGGTGACCTTCAGTGCCACATGGCGGGCGCCGCTGACATCATTGGCGGCAAAGACCACCGGCTCCGTCCGCCCCTTGGGATAGTGGTACTGCATCAGCTCCAGGGTGAGTTTTGTGCCGGGTACATTGACAAAGGCAATGGAGACGTCCCCGTCGGCAGCCTCATCTACAAAGCCTCCCGCTTTGAAAAAGCCTTTATTTTTCCAGTGGGGCAGGCAGTGGTCAGGCTCTACTCCCAGCAGGTCGCGGTAGTAAGCCACAGCCTGCTCCATGTCGTCCACGAAAATGCAGATGTGAGACAGGCCAATGATGTTTGGAAGTTCGGGCCGGATTGTGCTCATTTGATTGCCGTTCATAGGTCCTCCCTCCTTATTCGATGGTCAGAATGTCACTGAAGCCCGTGACTTCAAATACTTCCATTATGGTCTCGTTCACGTGGCGGATGACCATTTTTCCCTGTTTGTTCATGATCTTCTGCGCCGCAAGAATGACCCGCAGGCCGGCAGAGGAGAGATACTCCAACTGAGCGAAGTCCAGCACCAGCTCGGTCACGCCGGTCAGGGAGCCTTTTACCTCCGCCTCCAGCTGAGGTGCGGTCGTCGTATCCAGCCGTCCCTCCAGGGCAAGGGTCCGTTTGGTCCCTTCACTTGTTTTTACAATATTCATAGTAAGTCCTCCCTTTCCGTGATTCCATGTCGCTTCTCGCTTAAAACAGGATTGTCACTGTGTTGACGCCGTCGTCGCAGGTCCAACGGCTGTCCTTTGTCTTTGCAAGGGCCAGCTTGACGCTCATTTCCTCTCCCCGGGTCAGGGGGTCATATGCCGCACCCGCCCAGCGGATCACCGCTTCACACTGGCTGCCGTCCTCCCGGCAGGCCGCGTCGAAAGACATCGTCCAGCCGCCCTCCGGCGGAAGTATGGGCAAAATAACCGACACACACAGTTCCTCGAAAATCTGCTGAAATTTCAGGGACTGGTCGGCCCCCAGCAGATGTTTACGGGCAAAGGCGTCGATTTCAGACGCTGTGCCGAGGAAGTCAAACTCCCTGGAAGATATCTCTGTGTGGAAGGTTTTCAGCCGATGGACAAAGGCCCGGCAGCGGTCGGTGGCAGGATGCTCAAAAATCTGCTCCGGCGTACCCTCTTCGTAGATCACGCCCTGGTCCATATAAAACACTCTGGTGGAGACGTCCCGGGCAAACTTCATCTCATGGGTGACGATGAGCATGGTCAGCCCCTGGCTGGCCAGGTTGCGGATGACCGACAGCACCTCGCCCACCATGGTGGGGTCCAGGGCGGAGGTGGGCTCATCGAACAGGACAATGTCGGGTTCCATGGCCAGTGTGCGGGCAATGGCCACCCGCTGCTTTTGCCCGCCGGAGAGCTCATCGGGGTAGTTCAGCGCCTTCTCCGCAAGGCCCACGCTCTGAAGCAGCGCCAGACCCCGCCCGTATGCCTCCTGCCGGCTGAGGCCCAGCAACTCCACCGGAGCCAGCATGATATTTTCCATCACGGTCAGGTGGGGGAACAGATGGAAGGACTGGAACACCATGCCCATATGCCGGCGGACGGCGCTGAGCTCCCGGGGCCCGGCGCCGGTCATGGTCTGGCCCAGCACCTGGATCTGGCCATCGGTGGGCTCCTCCAGCCGGTTGAGACAGCGCAGCAGGGTGCTCTTGCCCGTACCCGAGGGGCCGATGATGGAGATGACGTCCCCTTGACGGATCTCCGTATTTACATCCTTCAGAGGGGTCACATTGGGATAGGCCTTCTTTAGATGGGCGACGGAGATGACCGTCTCCCCCTCTGGCCGGGGCGCGGGACCTGGGGCGGAGGCGGACGGGCTTTCCTTCTCCACATCTTTGAGGGCCCTGGGCCGCCGCTTGGGATCGATGCGCAGCTCCGCCAGATGCAGCAGTGAGGTGAGGGCCCAGGCCAGCAGGAAGTAAATCACCGCCGTGACAATGAGGGGAAAGAATGCCTCGAAGGTGCGGCTGCGGATGAGATCGGTGGCCTTGGTCAGATCCTCTACGGCGATGTAGCCCACCACCGAGGTCATCTTGACCATGGAGATGAGCTCCCCCTTGTACACCGGCAGGATATGCCGGGCGGCCTGGGGGGCGATGACCTTGGTGAAGGTCTTGGTGCGGCCAAAGCCCAGGGCGGCGGCCGCCTCCCATTGGCCGGCGTCCACCGCGTCGATGCCGGTACGAATCATCTCAGACACATAGACGCCGAAATTGATGGCGAACGCCAGGATGGCGATAACCACTCCGCTGAGCATGGTACTGGCAAAGACGATGTAGTAGAGCACCATGAGCAGCACCAGGGTGGGGATGCCCTGGACCAGCCGGATAAAAGCGGCGACCAGGAGGGAGGCCGCTCTGCTTCGGCTCCGCCGCACCAGGCACAGGCCGAAGCCCAGTACCGAGCCAATGAGCGCCGAGCACAGGGAAATGACCACCGTCACCCCCAGGCCGGACAGAATCATCTGCCAGCGGTTCTCCTCCACGAAGGTCTTGCGGAAGCTGTCGGCCAGCCCGGCCCAGAAGCCCGGCTCCTCCGCCTGAGTGCTGACGCCCAGGTCCTCTGCCCGGACCACCAACACCACGCCGCCGGTATAGTGGGCCGTGGCGAAGTCGATGCTCTCCTTCCGCTCCTCGGTGATGCTGATAGAGCCGGAGACGATGTCCGCCCGGCCGCTCATGAGCATGGGCATGAGGGCATTGAAATTGCCCTGGGTGATCTCCAGCTCCATGCCCAGCTCCTTGGCGATGAGGGTCACCAGCTCCACCTCGTAGCCCAGGGATACGCCCCCCTCCCCCACATAGCTCATGGGCTCCAAAGAGGGGTCGTGGACATAGCGCAGGGTGCCGTTGGGGGCGTCATACTCCCCCACATCGATGGTCTTGGCGCTCTCGTCGGCCCCCAGCCACTTGTCGGCCAGGGCGTCCAGAGTGCCGTCGGCCTCATAGGCCTCAATGATGGTACTGACCTGGGCGGTCAGGGGGCTGTCTTTGGGAAGGCCCAGTCCGTAGCTGTCAGGAGCGATGCTCTCAGGGAAGACAGCCAGCTCCGGCTGCCGGGCCGCGGCCAGACTGGCCAGAGGCAGATCGAGAAGCACCCCGTCTACATATCCGTTTTGCAGTGCCAGCAGCATGGACGACAAGTCGTCGTAATACTGGATACTGACATCGGAAATGGTCTCCTTGGCCAGCTGGTCCTGATAGGAGCCCGTCAGGGCCCCCAGCGCGCTCCCTTCAAAGTCGGCCAGGGTTTTAAACCGGGCCTCTCCAGTCCCAGTGTTTGCCACCACCACCACGATGCCGCCAGTATAGTCCGGCTCGGAGAAGTACACCCGCTCGGCCCGCTCCTCGGTGACGGTGAAGCCGGCGGCTCCCAGGTCATACTTCCCCGCCTCGATGCCGGCAATGAAGGAGGTGAGCTCCACGTTGTGCAGGTTGAGGCCATAGCCGTAAGCCTTGCAGAAGCGGACCACGATGTCCACGTCATAGCCCACGGTCTCCCCATCCTTCACATAAGCGAAGGGCGCACTGCTGGCCTTGGCGGCAAATTCCAGGGTGCCGTTGGGGGCGGGCAGCCCGGTCCAGTCCTCCACCACCTGGACGCTCTCGTCGGTGCCGAACCAGATCTCCTCGATCTCCTCCAGGGTACCGTCGGTCTGGATCTGTGCCAGAAACTCGTTCATCTGGTCCCGGAGCAGGGCGCCTTTTTCCGTCTTGGGGAAGGCGAAGGCGTAGCCGTCCTCGGTCAGATAGTCCTCCAGGTAGGTCACACCCGGGTTCTCAGCGCACAGCACCCGGGCCATGGGCTCATCCATGAGGAAGGCGGAGATCTTGCCCTGTTCCACCGCCAGGGCCATATCGGCATAGGTGGTGTAGTACTCTTTTTTTGCGTCGTTGATGTAGGTGTCGGTGTGCTGGTCAAAGGTAGAGCCGGTCATGACCCCGATGGTCTGCCCATCCAGCTGCCGGATGTCGGTGATGGGGGCACGCGCCCCCATCTCCGCGGCGCAGCCCGTCAACACCCCCACCAGAAGGATCACCAAAGGCAGATAGATGAGGCTTTTCTTCATCCCAATCACTCCTTTTTCAGCCGTTCCAGATCCAGCATGCCCAGCTTGTTGGCCGCGAGCATCAGCTCCGACTGCAGGCAGGAGATGCCGCAGGAGGTCATAAAGAAATCCAGGAGCACATTGCCTGCCACGGCCAGGCCGATGGCCTCATCCGGGATCCCCAGCTGGGCCAGCAGCACTGTGTAACAGGTCAGGCTTCCCCCGGGCACAGGAGGGGCTGCAATGGCCAACAGACCCGCCGTCAGCACACCTGTGACCACCCAGGAAAGGGGCATGGCCACCCCATAAAATTCCGCCAGGCCCAGCGCCAGCACAAAAAAGCCCACCGCGCCGCCGGTTTTGAACATCACCTGTCCCAGAGGGACGGCGAAATGAACGATACGCCCGGAAATGCCCAGCCGCCGCTCGCAGGTCTCCAGATTGGTGGACAGCGCGGCCGAGGAGGAGGCGGTGGACAGGGCGATGAGATAGGTGGGCAGCAGCTTGCGCAGCACCATGGAAAAGGATACCCTCAAATGCAGGCAGGCCCACAGGGCATAGATCAGGGGCCATGCTATGCAGGCGGCGATTCCCAGGAGCAGCCCCTTTACCACACCCCCCAAATTGCTCACCGCGTCGGAGAGCATGAGAGAGAGCAGACTCACAAAGACAAAGAGGGAGATATAACGGCTCACGATCTCCATCATGAACTGCACTGCTGTATTGAGCTGGCCCAGCAGAGCGCGCAGGGCGGAGGTCTTTTCTCCCAGCACCAGCAGCACCAGCCCCGCGCAGATGGCCATAAAGATGATCTGCAGGGAGTTACCCTCCAGGAAGGGGGTGACGATGTTCCCGGGAACGATACCCAACAGCATACTGTAAATCTGAGCGGCGGCATTTTCGCCCATGGACGCCGCCCCGCCTTCCGGCCGGAAGATCCACACCAGGCAGGCCGCCGTCACTGCCGTCAGCAGAAAAATGGCTCCCAGAAAGCGCAGCAGCACCAGCTTGCCGATCCGGCCCAGCATATGTACATCTCCAATGTTGATGATCCCCCAGCACACACTGAGGAAAATCATGGGGCTTGCCAGGGTCTGCAAAATGCCCATCAGCGCGGTAAACAAGGGGTTTACTACGCCGGCCGCCGCCTCTCCTGCCGGAGCGGGCAGGGCAAGGAGTACCGCCCCCACCGCCCCCGCACTGAGGATGGCCAGGAGCAGCTGGAGCAGGGGGCTGATCGTTTGTGGTTTAGAGAGATAGAGCGCCAGGCGGTTGACCCCGTCCTGATAGGAATAGACCGGGGCGAGGCCTGCCTGCGCCAGCAGATTGGAGCAGAGCATCTGGCCGGCCATATCGGCAGCCGCCTCATCGGGGTCGATGCGTCTGCCGGGTGCTGTAATCTCAATGTACATCCGTCCCAGTCGGGTACCGCATCGGAAGGTACATACCGTTTCTTTCTCGGCATTGGATCTCCACAGTCCCAGGATCTCTTCCACCGCCAGACGCAGACGGATGATGTCCTTCCGATTCACACCCGCCTGTTCCAGCCCGCCGGCCAGCAGATGGGAGAGGGTGTCAATGCCTGCTCCGTCCAGCGGCACTTCTTTCCGCTGCTTTAGCAGGGTCAATTTGTTGTTGCTCATGAGATAAAACTTCTTCCCTATTTGATGATTCCGTGATCTCGGGCCAGCGCCTCGATACTGCGGTCGTAGGTGGCCTCCGCCTCCTTGGAGAAGAAACAACCTGGGACACCTTCGTTGTGATCTCGATGGTGAGCGACACATTCACAGCATTTCCCGTGCCGAGGGCAGTCATAGGTGCAGGGGCACTCCCGCTTATTGTCACAGTGTTGTGTCATATCTATTTTCCTTTCTGTCTTGAATATCAGGATTGTGAACCCAGCCAGGCCACAAAATCCTCTGTGGAATCGGTAAAGGCAATCTCCGTCTCACCCCCGTCAGCAATCAGGAATTCGGTGAGGCCATATGGCGAATCCCCGCCGCTCCAGTCATAGGTGTAACCCAGCCTGGTCCAAGGGTAGTCGCTCTCAAAGTAGGAATAGAGGATGTTGCTGTCAAACCAAGCTCGATACGCCGGGTCTGTGACCTGGTCGTATCCGTTTGCCATCTGAGCGGTCACATCGGTCACATAGGCGGGGCGGATTACCTCAGATGGCTCCACCCAGAAGGCGGTGAAGCGGGTGTAGCCTTCGTCGGCATGGACGCCTAGCAGCTGCGCAAACCGCAGCTCCCAGTCGGTGACACCACTTCCGTTTTCCAGGTACCAGTCTGTCAGTTCCCCCAGAGAGGTGGCCCAGATGTCCTTGTGTTCCAATGCTTTCCCCGGTTCACATGGTTCTGCATAGTTGTGCCAGGTGACCAGCAGCACCCGCTCTCCCGCCTCGTCCCAGATGACCTGCGGGTCTTGCTGCGTCAGACAGACCAGCTCCATCACCTCGCTATCCTCGCTGAATACCGCGTCGGCCATAGCGGCTGCCCACAGCTCTTCGATGGAGGGTGAGGGCTCACTCACACATCCGGCCAGCGGCAACAGGCTCAGGCAGACAGCAACCGCAACAAATCTTCTTTTCATCAAATAAATGAATCCCTCCTTGCTGAAACGGCTGTAGCCACCTAGATTTGGAAACTCTTCGGCACTGCTTGACCCTTTTCTACCTGGGTACTATTTTTAGTTTAATGATAATTCTGTCATTGTGAACCAACCGCAAAGAATTTGCTTTCTTTTGCGCAGAATCTGTAAACATTCACCCACGAAAGGACTCCCTGGAGGAGCTTAACGAGATGTGCCGGTTCACTGAAGATTCAGGGCCACTTTTCCCACATGTTCAAACCCGGCAACGAGTGGATGCTGGAGGCCGCCCAAAAGGAAGTGACCACAACTGGGAGGAATTGCTCACCCTCTGAGCCGTCCGGCGATCCGCGCTGTCTCATGAAAGGACCGTAGGGCACACATTCCATCAGAACAGCCGTTGATCGTGTGTTCCGAATATAAAATCGCAGGGCTCCGCACCACGTTATGGGTGCGGAGCCCTGCTTTTTACTCGGAGAGAAAGCACCGCCGCCGGCCGAGACACGCAAAAAGCGTTCGGCAGCCGTCAACGGCAAGCCAAACGCTTTGCGTGCTTCTCTAAGAGGCGGGGATACATATGAATTGAAATACTCAGTCGGCCCAGTGGGCATTTTTAAAGATCGCCCGGCCCACGCCGATGAGGTCGGCACAGCCCTCCTCCAGAAGGGTCTCAGCCTGCTCTGGGGTGGTAACCCCTCCTGTCAGAAGGACGGGCATGTGAACCTCCTGCTTCACGGGGACAGACAGATCTCGGAAATACCCAGGCTCACCATGTCCGGGGCGGATAAAGCCGTTCATACCACCGGTGAGATGGAGCAGATCCACACCGCTCTGCTCCAGCAGCCGACAGGCCTCCACACAGTCCTCTACGGTACTCCCTCCGGCCTCATAGTCACAGCCGCCTAGCCGCAGAGCAATGGGAAAGTCCTCCCCCACAGCCTGCCGCACCGCCCGGATAACCTCTCGATGGAATCGGATGCGGTTTTCCACCGACTGAGGACCGTACGCATCGGTCCTCTGATTGGCCAGCGGGGAGAAAAACTGATTGAGAAGATAGCCGTGAGCAGAGTGAAGCTCTACCCCGTCAAAGCCGGCCCGTTTTGCCCGAAGGGCGGCCTGAGCAAACCACTCCGTGACCTGATGGATCTGCCCAAAAGTCATCTCCGCAGGCAGCTCCTCCCGCTGCTTGGGGTGGTAGATCGGGCTGGGGCCTACAGGGGGCTGCCCGGTGGTTTTGGACAGCGCCGCCGAGCCCGCATGGCTGAGCTGTGCAAAGACTTTGACTCCCTCCTGGTGGATGCAGTCGGTGAGACGCCGAAGGGAGGGAATCACATCGTCGGAGGCCATGGAGGTCTGGCCGGGATGAGCCTTCCCCTGGAGGTGGATATAGCTGTGTTCCGTGATAATCAGGCCAATTTTGCTGTACTTGGCCCGCTCCCGATAGTAGTCGCATACCACATCGGTCACATAGCCGTTCTCGTCCGCCTTTGCAGTGGCCATAGGAGGCATCACCAGGCGGTTCGGCAGGGTCAGGTTTCGGATCGTAATGGGATCAGACAGATGTGTCATAAGAAAAATTCCTCCACAGAAAAATTATGTCGTTACCTGCGCGCTGCGGCTGGTTTTTCTCCATTCCGCCAGACCAAAGTCCAGTGCCAGCACAAAAGCGCAGGCATCGCCCACCGGTCCGGCCCACAGAGCCCCTTCCACCCCCAGAAAGCGGGGCAGAATCAGCAGGGCCGGCAACAGGAAAAGTACTTGTCGGGACAGTGAGATCAACGTGGCCTGAACCGGCTTCCCTACTGCCTGGAAAAAGGTACCCGTACACAGCTGGAATCCGTTCAGAACAATCAGCAGTAGAAAGATCTTCAAACTCTTAACGGCAAACTCACGGTACAGCGCAGACTCGGAGCCAAAGATGCTGACGATCCTGTCCGGAAACAGCTGGAACAGGACGGTACCCATCCCCATGACCAGGGTGGAACAGATGATGGCCAGGAGATAGGTCTTTCGGGCCCGTTCCGTCCTTCCGGCCCCATAATTGTACCCGATGATGGGCTGGGAGCCCACGGAAATACCGATGACCACACCGGTAATGATCTGATTGACCTTCATGGTAATGCCTAGGGTAGTCATGGGAATTTCGGCGCCGTACTTGGATGCTGCGCCATATTTGACCAACACGTTGTTCATCACGGTAATCACGATAGTGGCTGCCAGCTGGAGGAAAAAGCTGGAGATTCCAAGGCTGCATACTCTGCCGCATAGCTTCCATCGGGGGAGCAGACAGTCTGGCGTCAGGGTGATGCACCGGAACTTTCTCAGATACAGCAAGGTCAGCACGCAGGAGACAACCTGCCCCAGAACCGTCGCAATGGCAGCCCCCCTTACCCCCATGTGAAAGGCAAAGATAAACAGAGGGTCCAGAATCGTATTCAAAATGGCTCCGCTCAGCGTGGACAACATGGCGTAGACCGGGCTTCCGTCGGCCCGTACAATGGAGTTGAACCCCATGCTGAACATGTAAAATGGGAAACCCATCACAATGATGTACCCGTACTCCAGGGCGTAGGGCATGGTGGCATCGGTGGCGCCGAACAGGACGCAGAGCGGTTTAAGAAATGCCAATGACAGCACAGTCAGCAGAATACTGACTCCCACTGTAAGGGTAATGGCATTGCCAACGCCCTGAGCGGCTCCCCGTCGGTTCTCCTGCCCCAGGCACAGACTGAAATAGGCGGTGGTACCGTCTCCGATCATCAGTCCCAGGGCCAGAGCGATGACCGTGAGGGGCAAGATCACGTTGGTGGCTCCGTTTCCCAGGTAGCCCACGCCACGGCCAATGAAAATCTGATCTACAATATTATATAAGGTGCTGACCACCATGGAAATGATGCTGGGAACGGCAAAGGTTCCCAGCAGCTTTCCCACTGGCTCATACCCCAGGGGATTTGTTTCCGCCTGCATAAAAGTTCTCTCCTCTCCTTCTCTGTCTTGCATCCACGGGAGATCCCCGCAATGGAATATCATAAACTTTCCTACAATGGGAAGGTCAAGAGAAATTTTATGCGCACGGTAAACGAGTAAGACGGGCACCGGGAAGGACTCCCGATCCCCTCGCGTTTAAATTTGTCCCTGTAGTTCCAGCGACTGTCCCTTCAAGTCAAAGTGGGCGGCGGTCAGATTGGTGATAATCACTTGGTCAGCCTGGGTATGCCGGGCAAAGTAGTCCGAAATCAGGGTGTCCACATGTTCCAGCGCCTGAGCGGGTCGCAGCTGGCAGAGATAGTCTCCCTCTGGCAGTACTTCCAGGTCGGTAACATCCTCTTTCTGCTGGAGCACCTCCAGAAAAATATCCGTGACAATTTCTTTTCCCCTCTTCCGCGCGATGAGTCCAATAGGAAAGGTGAAGGCGGGCAGCAGACCCAGGGCCTGCCCCCGGAGAAAGATTTCCGTAGAACTCTGTTTGAACGCCAGCTCTCCGCCGGATGGGGTAAAGGGCTGCCGTAAAATAAGACGCCGGCTCAGATGCCGCCGGCAGATCCCGCCTTGCCGTTGAGCACCCTGGTTTTCTTCAATCCGGCGGAGTGCCTCCTCCATCTGTTGCATGGTATTGCGGAGGTGGACCAGCTTCTCCCGGGCCTTTTGTTGCCCGTCCTGAAGCAAGCTCCGAATGTCCAGTGTCTGGTCGGGCTGTCGGTACCGCTCCGCCTCCCGCAAGGGAATGTCCAGCTCCAGACACATCAGAATCATATCCATCTCCACCAACTGCTCCAAAGCATAATACCGATAGCCCGTCTCCGGGTCGGTATAGGCGGGGATCAACGCACCGATCCGCTCGTAATAACGCAGTGATTTGGGATTTACATTGCGAAGTCTGGCAAAGTCGCTGATGGAAAGATAGCCTTTCATCTGAGATCCCTCCTTGATCGTTCCTTGACTTTCCTATAATGGGAAGGTATATGCTGTCATTATACAACATACTGCCGAGAACGGCCAGAGACAGGAGAGAACTGTATGATTTACAAAACCAAAGGCACCTGCGCCAAGGAGATCAAATTGGAGGTGGAACACGGCGTCATCCGGTCGGTGGAGTTTGTGTTGGGCTGCCCCGGCTTTACCCAGGCTCTCAGCCGCCTGCTGACAGGAATGCGGGTGGAGGACGCGATCGCTCAATTGAAAGGAATCCAATGCCTGGATAAAGGAACTTCATGCCCGGATCAATTGGCCCTGGCGCTGTCACTGTGTAAGGAATCGGGGGAAACGCCGTCTTAAGGCTGAGAATTACTTCCATTAAAGCGCTTATCATTAAGAAAAAACATCTGGAAATTCCTCTCATAGCATCACGCAGGCGCTTTCTCTACAGAAAAGCTGGTGGAGCTGGCACAGGCGCTGGGCGCCGTCTCAGGGAAGAAACACCTCATGCTCCTCTGCTTTGCAGCCAAAGGTCAGGCGCTTGGCCATCAGCTGCCTGCGCCGCTTTGGGCCGATGCTGTCCTATGTGACGGAGGAGCCGTGTCACTGCGGCCGTAATCGTCGGATCGCAGTGACAGACGGAAGAGCGGATATTTCCGAAAATGAAATAGAGCGGGCCTGTTCACACAGGCCCGCTCT
>NZ_CALXEE010000074.1 GCF_944387245.1 uncultured Intestinimonas sp.
CCCGCCGACTGGACCAGTATGGATGTGTGCGCCAAGGTGCGGGGCATTTTTCACGAGAAGCGGGTGGGGCACGCCGGCACCCTGGACCCCATGGCCACCGGGGTGCTGCCCGTGTTCATCGGCCGGGCTACCCGGGCGGTGGAGTTCGCTTCTGAATCCGAAAAGGAATATATCGCGGAGCTTAAACTGGGCGTTATTACAAATACCCAGGATACCACCGGTGAGGTGGTGGAGGAGCGGCCGGTGACGGTAGGCCGGGACGAGGTGCTGGCGGTGCTGGACCAGTTCCGTGGGGATATTACGCAGATCCCGCCCATGTACTCCGCCATCAAGATCGGAGGCAAGAAGCTCTACGAGCTGGCCCGGAAGGGCAAAGAGGTGGAGCGGGCGCCCCGGCCGGTCTCCATCCACGAACTGGAGCTGCTGGAGTCCACCGGACCGGCGGACTACCGACTGCGGGTCCGCTGCTCCAAGGGGACCTATGTCCGCACCCTGTGCCACGACATCGGCCAGGCCCTGGGCTGCGGCGGCTGCATGGGCGCTCTGCGCCGGACCATGGCCGCCGGCTTCACCCTGGACGACGCGGTGACGCTGGAGGCCGTCCAGGCCGCCGCCGACCGGGGGGAGGCGGAAAGTCTGCTGCTGCCGGTGGACGCCTACTTTGCCGGACGCCCCATTCTGATCCTGAAGCCGGAGGAGGAGAAAAAGCTCCGCAACGGCATGACCTTGGTGATGCCCTCCCTACCGGAGGGGGAGTACCGGGTCTATGGCGGCGATCAGACCTTCCTGGCCCTGTGCCGGGCGGAGCGGGGCAAGCTTATTACAGTCAAAAGCTTTTTCCCGGTGTGAGCCGGGAGAGGAAAGAGAGACGATTCCATTGAACGAGACAAAACGAGCCATCGCACTGGGCTTTTTTGACGGGGTGCATGTGGGTCACGGCGCACTGCTGAGCCGCGTGGGAGAGGTATCGGCCCAGCAGGGGCTGATCCCCACCGCCTTTACCTTTGATGCCCACCCCGGCAGCCGGATCACTGGAGCGGTGACCCCCCTGATCAACTCTCCCGCCGACCGGGCCGACCTGATGCGGCGGTGCTACGGTATCCAGGAGGTTATCGTGGCCCACTTTGACAGCATGATGCGCATGGACTGGCGGGATTTCGTCACCGAGTATCTGGTGAAGGAGCACGGAGCCGCCCATGTGGTGGCCGGCCACGACTTCCACTTCGGTTACAAGGGAGAGGGCAATCCCCAGCGGCTCCAGGAGCTGTGCGCCCAGCTGGGCGTGGGGTGTAATATCATCCCCAAGATCGAGCTGGAGGGGATCACCGTTTCCTCTACGTACATCCGTACCCTCATCGCCCAAGGGGAGATGGAGCGGGCCATGGAGTTTCTGGGCCATCCTCACGTGCTCACCGACCGGGTGAGCCACGGGAAGAAGTTGGGCTCCACCCTGGGCTTTCCCACGGTGAACCTCCACTTCCCGGAGGGCGTGCTGGTACCCGCCCACGGGGTGTATGCCACCCGGGTGTGGTTCGAAAACGGCGATAGCCGTCCCGCTGTCACCAACATCGGCGTCCGCCCCACGGTGGACGACGGGGACAAGGTCAGCGTGGAGGGCTATATCCTGGATTTCTCCGGGGACCTCTACGGCCAGACCATCCGCATGGAGTTCTATAAGAAGCTGCGGGGAGAGCGGAAGTTCCCCTCATTGGAAGCCCTGCGGGAGGAAGTCATGCGCAACGCCCAGGAGACGAGAGACTTTTTCCGCACCGTCTGAACCCAGACCATAGGCAAGAGGGAGGGAGCTCCGATGCGATATAAGAACATGTACTTTGCGATCCTGGGATACGCACTGGCCCTGATCCTGGCGGGACTGATTTTTGATGACCCGGCCAACATCATCCCGGGGCTGTGGAAGATTATCAATACCCAGGATGTGCTCATCACCGACTATGTAGCCATCGCGGGGCCGGGGGCGGCCTTTGTCAACTCTGCTCTGGTGACCCTGATCAGCGCCGCCATCCTGTTCCTCTCCCGGTGCCCCCTCAATGGCTTCACAATCACGGAGATGGGCCTGATGTCAGGCTTTGCCCTCTTCGGGAAGAATATCACCAACATCTGGCCCATCTTCCTGGGCACCTGGATCTATGCCCGTATCCAGAAGGAGCCATTCTCCAAGTATACCTCGGTGGCGCTGCTGGCCACCGCGCTCTCACCGCTGGTGAGCTATATGGCCTATGGAAGTCTTTATTCCCACCCTTTGGGCGGACTTCTCATCGGCGTTCTGATCGGCATGGTGCTTCCCCCTCTGTCGGCCTATACCTACAAGGTGCAAAACGGCATGAACCTCTACAACATGGGCTTTGCCTGCGGCCTGCTGGCCATGATGCTGGTGCCCATCCTCACCGCAGTGGGGGACGCCCCCAGCAGCGTTCTCTACTGGGCGGAGGGGTATAATCTGCGCTTTGGCGCGGCTATGGCGCTGATGTGTCTGGTGTTCATTGTGTGCGGCCTCTTCTTTTCCGACCGTCCGGTCTGGGCCTCCTGGGCGGGTTACCGGCGTATCCTCACCAGTACGGGACGGGCCCCCAGCGACTTTCTGCGTATGGTAGGTACAGGGCCGGTGCTCATCAACATGGGTGTGAATGGGCTTCTGGCCACCGGGTATATCCTCCTGGTGGGAGGAGATCTGAACGGGCCCACCTTGGGAGGCATCCTCACCATCATCGGCTTCTCCGCCTACGGAAAGCATGCAAAAAATATCCTGCCCATCATGTGCGGCGTGCTCCTGGGCGGTATCTTCATGCACTATACCGTGGAGGCACCGGCGCTCCAGTTGGCCGCCCTCTTCGGTACCACCCTGGCCCCCTTCGCCGGTGTCTTTGGGTGGCCTGCGGGCATCCTGGCGGGCTTCCTCCACTCAGCGGTGGTCCTCCAGGCCGGGTATGTGCTGGCTGGTGTCAATCTCTATAACAACGGTTTTTCCGGCGGACTGATCGCAATCGTGCTCTTCCCTCTCATCACGGCCATCTTCCGTCACCGGAAGCCGGAACTGACGCCCAGAAGTCTCTTTGATGTGTTCGAGGAAGACAAGCCCGCGCTTATGGAGCGCGATCTTCCGCCGGAAGAGCGGACCCCGGAGGGAAAGCCTTTCCCCGTCATCCAGGAAAAGCAGGAAGAGAAAAAATCGGATCAAGAATAAAAAATGTGCCGTTTCCCACTGCTGTTGCGGGAAATGGCACATTTTCTCTTTCAGCTTCGGGCGGAGAGGCGGACCACCAGGGCGGTGCGGTCATCCTGAGGGCCGTGCTCGTCCACATTGGTTGAGACCAGGGCCCGTGCCAGGTCCTTGGGGCTCTCCCCGTCGAAGGCGGCCAGGGCGTCCCGAAGCCATTGGTCCTCGCGCTGCTCCGCCACGCCGTCGCTGACCATCACCACCACATCTCCGCTCTCCAGCTGGAGCCGGGTGATGTCGGGAGCGATTCGCTCCCCGTCGGTGAGCCCGGCGGGGAGGGTGGCGCCGGTGATGCGGCTCACCGAGGAGCCCCGGCGCAGGTAGGTAGGGGCGGCGCCGAATTTATAGAGGGCGGCGGCCCCGGTGAAGAGGTCCAGCTCCAGCAGGTCCACGGTGGTAAAGCCACCCTCCTCTTCGCTGCGGAGGGCCAGAGCGGCGTTGAGGGTTTTCAGGGCGATTTCGGCCTGAACTCCCGCCCGTAAAAACTGCTCCAGCAGGCGGACGGCCAGCTTGCTCTCCCGGCTGGCGGCGGGGCCGCTGCCCATGCCGTCGCACAGCATGACGTAGAGAAGTCCCTCCGGGGTGCGGAGGAGACCGCCGGCGTCCCCGCTCACTGTTTCGCCCCCCTTCTGCCGGGCGGCAGCCCCCATGACGGCCTGGAGGGGTTCGGCCTGGGTGAAGACCAGGTGCTCTCCCGTGCCGATGGGGGATTCCTCCTCCGCCGCATGGAGAGAGACCTTCAGCAGGGAGGAGAGGGTGGCGCGCTCCTCCTCTTTCCGGAGGGGCGCCAGGTCGGGTCCGGTCACCTCACAGCGCAGGTGGCCGGCCTGGTCGTAGTAGACCCAGGCGTCCCCCTCCAGCCCCAGGGCGGTGAGATGGCGGCGCAGCCGCTTTTCACGTACCGGGTCTGGGGTCAGTTCCCCGGAGAGCTCGGCGGCCGCCTGGCCCAGCAGGGTGGAGAGGGTGCCGTACTGCCGGAAGACGGCGGCCCGGTTCTCCTGGAGCCGGTTCTGGTACTGCCGGCGGCAGAGGGCGGCGGTGAGGGCCTCATTGGCGGCGGCCAGGAACTGAGGAAAGTGGAGACAGCGGGTGGTGAAGTGCTGGGGGAAGTCCCCGGCCTCGCCCCGGCCCCGCTCCGCCATGGCGGGCAGGGCGTCGTTGAGGGCGTTGAAGGTGGTGTTGTAGTTCCGCTGCCAGCAGGCGTCCCGGAGGGCGCACCGGCGGCACACCTTGTCCGCCGCCCGGTCAAAGACGGTGGAGAGGTCGCCGTCGTTGGGGGCACTCCCATGAAAGCTCCCCCGCATGGACTCGTAGAGGGTGCGGAAGGCCTCGGCGGTTTGGGTTAGCCGTTCCCGGACGTAGGCGGCTGCCCGGTCGGCGGTGCCGGGGGAGCGCTCCCGGCTCAGCCGGGCGTGGACCTTGCGGAGCAGCTGCTCCGGCAGCAGGAGGAAGAGGACGGAGGCGGCAAAGACCTCATAGAGGAGGGGGAGCTCGGCGCCGCCCTCCCAGGCCCACAGCACCACCACGGCGTTGGTGAGGACGTAGGCCACGGCGCATCCCGTCCGGGACCGGCCCTGAAAGACGCCGGTGACCAGGCCGGCGCAGCCGTAGCACACGGTGCAGGACCAGTCCCCGCCGCCCCGGGCCAGGTCCATGCTCAGCCCGGCGGCCACGCCGGCGGCGGCGCCGACACCAAGGCCCCCCTGGGAGGCAAAGACCATCACCGCCAGGGCGGCCAGGACACGGCCGGCGGAGATGATGTCCCCCACCAGGGTGAGCTGCGCCAGGGAGATGAGGACGGTGCTTCCCAGGATAAAGAGGCTGGCCAGCTGCCGGGTGGAGAGCTCCCCCTCCTCCCGCCGGTCCAGCCAGGGGGAGAAGGCGGTGCGGTAGAAGTAGACGCAGGCGCCGGAGAGCAGCAGCTCAGTGAGGAAAAAGATCACGGTGGAGATCTCCCAGCCCCCCTCTCCCAGATAGACGAAGCCGGTGGCGCCGGAGAGCGCCGCCGTCACCGCAGGCATGAACCAGCTGCGCTGGTACAGCTTGATGTCGAAAAAGGCAAAGGCCACCGAGAAGATGAGGATGGCCGCCGCTACGTACCGCAGTCCCTCGGCCAGCCCCCGGAAGGCGAGATAGCCGAAGCAGGCCCCCAGCAGGGCGGCAAAGCCCCCCAGCCCAGAGCCCGAGCAGCCCACCATGGACAGCCCAAAGGGGGCACAGCCGTTCAGGATCTCCGCCCCCGCCAGTACCGCCGAGAGGATGAAGCGGATGACATACTCCGCCCCCCGCACCAGGGCTGGCGCCCGGAGCACCAGCCTGCCCGTCCGGGCCATCTCCTCCCGGGCCTGGGCTGCCTTTGACTTCCATCCAACCTTCGCCGCCATGGACGATCTCCTCCTGTGTATCGGGTAGTAGAGACAGTATAATCCATGATTTGGAAATATCGCGTCGGAAGTGGGAACACCCTTTCTGCGATTTTCTGCGGCATTCTGGCGCCTTAAGCGGATTTTCCGGGCATTCATGGGCAAAACGGTATAAAAGACGGCGCCACTTGCCCAGAATGGCGGTTTATGGTATGATGAAAAGAACCAAATTGAACCGGAGGAAGACCGTGAAGATAGGAAACGTGGAGATTGACTCCCAGCTGGTGCTGGCCCCCATGGCAGGGGTCACCGACCTGGGATTCCGTACCATTTGCCGGGAGCTGGGGGCGGGCTACACCGTCACCGAGATGGTGAGCGCCAAGGCCCTGTGCTACCAGGATAAAAAGTCCGTCCCGCTGCTGAAGCTGGGGGAGGGGGAGCACCCCGCCGCCGCCCAGATCTTCGGCTCCGACCCGGTGTGCATGGAGGAGGCCGCCGCCATTGCCGGGGAGGTGTCCGGAGCGGACATCATCGATATCAACATGGGTTGTCCCGTGCCCAAGGTGGCCAACTCCGGGGATGGCTCCGGACTCATGCGCACCCCGGACCTGGCCGTCCGGGTGGCCGAGGCGGTGGTAAAGGGGGCGGGGAGCCGCCCCGTCACCGTGAAGATGCGCCTGGGCTGGGACAAGGGCTCTATCAACTGCGTGGAGCTGGCCAAGGCCATGGAGGAGGCGGGTGTGTCCGCCGTGGCCGTCCACGGCCGCACCCGGAGCCAGCAATACGCCGGTACCGCCAACTGGGACTACATCCGGGAGGTGAAGGAGGCCCTGCACATCCCGGTCATGGCCAACGGCGATGTCTTTGAGGGGAAGGATGCCGTGCGCATCCTCCGCTGGACCGGCGCTGACGCCGTGATGATCGGACGGGGCTGCTTCGGCAATCCCTGGCTCTTCCAGCAGGCCCAGGCCGCTCTGGAGGGGCGGGAGGTCCCGCCCCTGCCCCCTCTGGCGGAGCGGTGTGAGACGGCCATGCGGCAGTTTGAGATCAACGCCGCCCACAAGGGGGAGAAGATCGCCTGCCTGGAGGCCCGGAAGCAGTACTGCTGGTACCTGAAGGGGGTGCCCCATGCGGGCTACTGGAAGGAGCAGATCTGCCACGTGGAGACCATGGAGGACCTGCGCCGGATCACGGCGGGCATCCGGCGGGACCTGAAATGATTTGACAGAAAGGGAAGGCGGGTGAAGGGTCGCCTTGACGGAACAGGAGCTGGTGGAACGGGCCAGAAAGGGGGACGAGTCCGCCTTCGAGGTCCTGGTCACCGACAATGAAAAGCGCATTTATAATCTCTGCCGGCGGCTCACCGGCAACCCGGAGGACGCCGCTGAGCTGACCCAGGAGGCGTTCCTCAACGCCTGGCGGGGGCTGGGCCGCTTCCAGGGGGAGAGCAGCTTCTCCACCTGGCTCTACCGCCTGGCCTCCAACGCATGCATCGACTTCCTGCGGAAGGAGAAGCGGCGGCAGAACCTCTCCATGACGGTCTCCTTAGACGACGAGGAGGAGGCGCGGCAGGTGGAGCTCCCCGACGAGCGCTACACCCCCGAGCGGGAGCTGGAGCGCACGGAGGTCCGGCAGGCGGTGGCGGCGGGGCTGGAGAGGCTCACCCCGGAGCACCGTCAGGTGCTGGTCATGCGGGAGATCAACGGTTTGAGCTATGCCGAGATCGGCGCGGTCCTGGGCCTGGAGGAGGGGACGGTGAAGTCCCGCATCGCCCGGGCCAGAAATGCCCTGCGAAAAGTTTTGACGGAGCGGGGGAACTTTTTTGGCGAGCTTTCGTCTAGAAAGTGATGAAACAAAGGAGAGGAGGTGACCTGTTCCATGTGCGACTGCGACCGCGCTCTGGAGCTTTTGAGCCTGGAGCTGGACGGTGAACTGACCCCGGAAGAGAAAAGAGAGCTGGAGGGCCATCTGGCTGCCTGCGGGGAGTGCCGCGGGGCGGCGGAGGAGCTGCGGCAGCTCCGTGCCCTCCTGCCCGAGCTGGAGGAGGAGGTGCCCGACGGGCTCCACCAGGCCATCATGGACAGGATCGGGGCGGAAAAGGTGGTCCCCCTCTCCAGGGTGAGCAAAAAGTCCCGCATCCGACGTTGGGCCTCCCTGGCGGCGGTCTTTGCGGTGATCCTGCTGGGGGCCGGCACCCTGAAGACCCTCCAGAGCAGTGGCTCCACCGGCGCCGCTCCGGCGGCGGCCAGCGTGACCACGGCAGAGTCCGCCCAGGATACGGTAGGTGCCGCCGGGGGCGATGCCGGACAGGCTGAGATAGAGGGCAAGGGCAAAGAAGCCAACCTCTCCGACGGCGACGCACTGCCGTCGGAGAGTGCGCCCGCGGTGGTCCAGGAGGATGCGGAGGCGGGCGGTAGCGGAGCTATCCTGCGGATGAGCCCACCTGCGTCGGCCCAGCCCACACCGGCCCCGGCCCAGGAGGTGGGAGACGTGGCAAACGGTCAGGAGAGCGACAACCAGGCAGTCACCTTCAGCGTGCTGCCGGCGGAGGCAGCCACCACCGACGGGGCCGTCCAACCTGACGGGGATACCACCGAGACCCTGCGTGCCAACTGCGCCGCCTGGCTGGCGGCATCCGCCTTCGAGCAGAAGGACCGGGTGGACACAACCCTGGTATCCATTGCCCAGGTGACCGAAGGGGAGCTGACGGCGGCGGTCTGTGATGACGAAAACGCCGCCCTGATGGATGGCACCGACTGGGCCGTGACCCTGGGGGACACCTCCGGTCACGACTATGCCATCCTCCTGTGCGACAGCGAGACCCTGGCCGTGCTGGGCTATGTGCCCATTGCGTGATAAAAAAGAGCGCGTGCTCACGGAATTATCCGTGAGCACACGCTCTTTTCTTGCCTTTAAACTGTGCACGGAGCCGCGGCACTGTCCAGAAGGGCGGGGAAATCTGCCCAGCGCTCCAGGGTAAGGTGGTCGGCGGCGGGGGTGTTCTGGGAGGGGGAGAGAGCGCCGGTGTACCACACCGGCTGGATGCCGCAGGCGGCGGCGCCGGCGATGTCACAGTCCGGATTGTCGCCGCAGTACCACACCTCGTGGGGTTCCAGGCCCGCCATGGTGAGAGCCAGCCGGAAGATCCGGGGGCTGGGCTTGCGGAAGACGTACTCGCTGGTGGCCAGGATGAATTCAAAGCGGTGGTTGGGCAGCAGCCGGTCCAGCCGTGCTCGGAGGGCGGCACCGGAGAAGGAGAGGTTGCTGATGACGCCGGTGCGGATGCCTCGCTCCGCCAGAAGATCCAGCAGAGGGAGGATGCCCTCGGTGGGGCGGCCGGGGGCGGCGGCGTCCCAGTAGAGGGTCTCCAGGGCCTCCTCCGGCAGGGAGAAGGAGAGGCGCTGGGAGGCAAAGACGTACCGCTGGAAGGGCAGGTTGTGGGTCTCGTAGAGAGGGATGTGGCCGTCGGCGGTGCGGAAGCGCTCCATCTCGGCCTCCAGGGCGTCGATGTAGTCGGCCAGTTCCCGAGCCGTGCGGCCCAGCGGGTTGGCGTCGGCGTGGGCCAGCACCGCCTCCATCCCCAGCTCCTTGTTGAAATAAGGCTCGTCGATGAGGGTCTGGCCGTAGTCAAAGAGCACCATTTTCGGGTCATTCAGGCGCATGGGAAAATCTCCTTTCGCGGCGGACAAAGCGTATTTTCTTCCGCAATCATACCGGTTCCAGTCCCTGTTGTCAAAGAAAAGAGGGGGCAGCTTGGAAGGAATTTGTATGGAGACTACATTTTTTATAAAAAATGAGTTGTCAATTATCCGGTATTGAGATATAATGACTAAGACAGTGACGCAGACAAACGGGCGGCGCTTTCGTGAGATCCCAAATGTAAGGAGAGGAAACAAGATATGAGCTATTCCGTACAAAATATTCGCAACGTATGCCTGCTGGGCCACGGTGGAAACGGAAAGACTTCCCTGGCCGAGAGCATGCTGTTTCAGACCGGCGCCATTGACCGTCTCGGCAAGGTGACCGACGGAAATACCACCTGCGACTACGACCCAGAAGAGGTCCGCCGTCAGTTTTCCATCTCCACCGCCGTGGCGCCCGTAGAATATAAGGGTTGTAAGATCAACATTCTGGATACCCCCGGCTACTTCGACTTCTCCGGCGAGGTCATGGAGGCCCTCCGTGTGGCCGACGCCGCCGTCATCGTCTGTTCCGCCAAGAGCGGCATGAGCGTGGGCGCCGAGAAGGCCTGGAAGTACTGTGAGGCGCGGAAAATGCCCCGCATCCTCTACATCTCCAAGACCGACGAGGACAACTCCGACTACAACGCCGCTTTCGACACCCTCCGGGAGCGTTTTGGCAAGAACGTGGCCCCCGTGGTGGCCCCCATCTGGGATGAGAACAAGAAAGTCATCGGCATCATCGACGTGCTCAACAAGCGCGCTTACGACATTGAAAACGGCAAACGCCACGAGATCCCCGTGCCCGAGAACAAGCAGGAGGTCCTGGACGAGCTCTATAACGCCCTGGTGGAGTCCGTGGCCGAGACCAGCGAGGAATTCATGGACCGCTATTTCAACGGCGAGGAGTTCACCTACGCCGAGATGATCCAGGGCCTCCACGCCGGCGTGAAGGATCTGTCCATCTTCCCGGTGGTGTGCGGCTCCGCCCTCACCGGCCTGGGCACCCAGATGCTGCTGGACAATATCGTCAACCTGCTACCCTCTCCCCTGGAGGGCAAGTCTGAGACCGGCGAGGACGACCACGGCGACGTGGTGGAGTTCGCCGTCTCCCCCGGCGCCGTGCCCGTGGCCTTCGTGTGGAAGACCGTCTCCGACCAGTACGGCAAGTACTCCTATGTGAAGGTGCTCTCCGGCACCATCGAGTCGGATATGCCCATGGTCAACGCCCGCACCGGCCTGACCGAGAAGCTGGGCCGCCTGTATCAGGTGAAGGGCAAGAAGACCGAGGAGGTCAAGAAGCTCTCCTGCGGCGACATCGGCGCCATCGGCAAGATGGATAAGCTGAAGACCGGCGACACCCTGTGTGACCCCCGCAATGTTATCAAGCTGGAGCCCATCGACTTCCCCGAGCCGGTGTACTCCATGGCCATCTCCCCCAAGACCAAGGGCCAGGACGACAAGATCGCCGCCGGCCTTGCCCGTCTGGGTGAGGAGGACCAGACCTTCACCGTGGTCAACAATGCAGAGACCCGCCAGGTGGTAGTCTCCGGCACCGGCGACATCCAGCTGGATGTGCTGGTGTCCCGCTTGAAGAGCCGCTTCGGTGTGGACGCCGAGCTCTCTACCCCCCGTGTGCCCTACCGGGAGAAGATCCGCAAGAAGGTGGAGGTCCAGGGCCGCCACAAGAAGCAGACCGGCGGCCACGGCCAGTTCGGCGACGTGTGGATCCGCTTCGAGCCCGGCGAGCAGGAGGAGATGGAGTTCTGCGAGGAGGTCGTGGGCGGCGCCGTGCCCAAGAACTACTTCCCCGCCGTGGAGAAGGGTCTCCGGGAGGCCGTGCAGCACGGCGTGCTGGCCGGCTACCCCGTGGTGTATCTGAAGGCCACCCTGTATGACGGCTCCTACCACCCCGTGGACTCCTCCGAAATGGCATTCAAGACGGCCGCCCAGCTGGCCTACAAGGCCGCTCTGGCCCAGGCCAACCCGGTGCTGCTGGAGCCCATCGGCGAGCTGAAGGTCACCATCCCCGACAGCTACATGGGCGACGTCATCGGCGACCTCAACAAGCGCCGCGGCCGTATCATGGGTATGAACCCCGACCATGACGGCAACCAGATCGTGGAGGCCGAGGTGCCCATGGGTGAGATGACCTCCTACGCCATCGACCTGCGGTCCATCACCCAGTCCAGAGGCTCCTTCACCTACCACTTCGTCCGCTACGAGGAAGCCCCTCCTGCCGCTCAGGAGAAGGCCATCGAGGCGGCCAAGGCCATGCAGGACGCGGAATAAAGGAAACTGTCATCTCAGGGGGGCTTCCTCGCAGGGCCCCGTCGTCGGGGCAAAGTCCGCTCCGCTCCGTTTCCGCCTGAAGGCGAAAACTGCGCTTGGCTTCCTTGCCCCTCCTCTCCCAAATGGACCCGCCTTGTCGGGTTCCATTTGGGGCCCCGACAGATGGGACGGCGCATCCGCGCCGTACAAGGGCCGGGACCGGAGGGTCCCGGCCCTTGGCGCAGGCGGAATTCACTT
>NZ_CALXEE010000075.1 GCF_944387245.1 uncultured Intestinimonas sp.
CCGCTTGTAGAGGATCTCGTTGACCAGGGAGGACTTGCCGGAGCCGGAGACGCCGGTGACGCAGGTGAAGGTCCCCAAGGGGATGGATACGTCCACGTTGCGGAGATTGTTCTCCGCCGCCCCCCGGATGGTGAGGAAGTGGCCGTTGCCCGCCCGGCGGTGGTCGGGGACGGGCACCTTCTTCCGCCCGGAGAGGTAGTCGCCGGTGATGGAGCCGGGGGTGTTCATGATCTCCTCGGCGGTGCCGCAGGCCACCACCTGCCCCCCGTGCACGCCGGCGCCGGGGCCGATGTCCACGATATAGTCGGCGGCCCGCATGGTATCCTCGTCGTGCTCCACCACCAGCAGGGTGTTGCCCAGGTCCCGCAGGTGCTTCATGGTGTCCAGCAGCATGTCGTTGTCCCGCTGGTGGAGGCCGATGGAGGGCTCGTCCAGGATATAGAGGACCCCCATGAGGGAGGAGCCGATCTGGGTGGCCAGGCGGATGCGCTGACTCTCGCCGCCGGAGAGGGTGGCGGCGGCCCGGCTCAGGGTCAGGTACTGGAGGCCCACCGACTGGAGGAAGCCCAGACGGTTTTTGATCTCCTTCAGAATACGCTCGGCGATGCGCATCTTCTGCTCGCTGAGGGTGAGGTTATCGATGAAGGCCAGGGCCTCGGTCACCGATTTGCGGCAGAAGTCGTCGATGTTGATGCCGCCCACGGTGACGGCCAGGGCCTCCTTCCGGAGGCGTTTGCCGCCGCAGTCGGGGCAGGGACGCTGACTCATGCAGTCCTCCAGGTCCCGGCGCATGGCGTCGGACTGGGTCTCCCGGTAGCGGCGCTCCAGGTTGTTGACCACGCCCTCGAAGGCCTGCATCAGGGTGCCCTGGCCGTTCTCCCGCTCATAGGTGAGCTTGAGCTTCTCCCCCTTGGTGCCGTAGAGAATGACGTCCAGCACCTCGGGGGGCAGGTCCTTCACCGGGGTGGTGAGCTTGAACTTGTACTGCTTGGCCAGGGCCTCGAAGTACATCCGGGAGATGGAGTCCCCCTTCACGTTGTTCCAGCCGCTGGCGGTGATGGCGCCGTCCAGGATGGAGAGGTCCTTGTTGGGGATGATGAGGTCCACGTCTACCTTCAGCTGGGAGCCCAGGCCGGTGCAGGTGGGGCAGGCGCCGAAGGGGTTATTGAAGGAGAACATCCGGGGGGAGAGTTCCTCAATGGAGATGCCGCAGTCCTCGCAGGCGTAGTTCTGGGAGAAGAGAATGTCCCGGTCCTCCCCTACAATGTTGATGAGGACCAGCCCGCCGGAGAGGTTGGAGGCCGTCTCCACCGAGTCGGTGAGCCGCCGGGCGATGTCGGAGCGGATGACCAGCCGGTCCACCACCACCTCGATGTTGTGCTTCTTGTTCTTGTCCAGCTTGATCTCCTCGGTGAGATCGTAGATGGAGCCGTCGGCCCGGACCCGGACGTAGCCGGATTTCCGGGCGTCCTCGAAGATCTTTTGGTGCTCGCCCTTCTTGCCTCGGATGACGGGGGCCATGACCTGGATGCGGGTGGCCTCGGGGAGGGCCATCACCTGGTCGATGATCTGGTCGATGGTCTGCTGCTTGATCTCCTTGCCGCACTTGGGGCAGTGGGGGGTGCCCACCCGGGCCCACAGGAGGCGGAGGTAGTCGTAGATCTCGGTGACGGTGCCCACGGTGGACCGGGGGTTTTTGGAGGTGGTCTTCTGGTCGATGGAGATGGCGGGGGAGAGGCCGTCGATGTAGTCCACATCGGGCTTTTCCATCTGGCCCAAAAACATCCGGGCGTAGGAGGAGAGGGACTCCACGTACCGCCGCTGACCCTCGGCGTAGATGGTGTCGAAGGCCAGGGAGGACTTGCCGCTGCCGGACAGGCCCGTGAGCACCACCAGCTTGTCCCGTGGGATGGTGACGTCGATGTTTTTGAGGTTGTTGGCGCGGGCGCCCTTGACGTAAATATGGTCGAGCATAGGTGTGTCGGTCTCCTTTGGGTGTTACAAAATGAGGATCAGGGTGCCCGCGGCGATGAGGGCGCCGCCGATGATGCCCTTCACAGTCACAGTCTCATGGAGGATGACGAAGGCCAGGATCATGGTGAGCACCACGCTGAGCTTGTCGATGGGGGCCACCTTGCTGGCCTCGCCCAGCTGGAGGGCACGGTAGTAAAAGAGCCAGGAGGCGCCGGTGGCCAGGCCGGAGAGGGCCAGAAAGAGCCAGCTCCGGGGGCCGATGTCGGCGATGCCGTGCTGCTTTCCGGTGAGAAAGACGATGCCCCAGGCCATGACCAGAACCACCGCGGTGCGGATGGCGGTGGCCAGGGTGCTGTCCACCCCTTCAATGCCGATCTTGGCCAGGATGGAGGTCAGGGCGGCAAAGACCGCGGAGAGCAGTGCGAACCAGATCCACATGGTATCAGATCCTTTCCAGATGGGTTTCCGGTATTTACAGGGAGACGTCCTCGTCCAGGAGAGCCAGCTCATAGATCACCGGACGGACGCCGTCGGTGCAGCATTCGATGCTGACACCGGGCTTGTACCAGTCGTTTTTGGCGCCTAAGGAGTAGGCGGAGATGGCCCGGTAGAGGTCGATCCAGGCCCAGGGGCACAGGCCCTCCGGCTTCTCCGCGCCGCCCTCGTAGTAGAACACATCTCCGACCTTCTGGAAGGGGCAGGGACCCGCCTCACGGCCCTCGGTGAGATAGCGCTCGGCCAGTTCAGGATAAAATTCGGTTTTCAGCACCGTGATTTTTACCTTCTTCATGGGATACCCTCCTCATAGTAGCAGTCCTCCCGCCATTTGGCCGGGTTTTGGTCGATATAGGCCCAGATCCGTAGATAGTCGGCCTCGTTGCGGATGATGTGGTCGAGGAAGCCGTCCTGCCAGAGGTCGGTTTTCATGTCCTGATTGGTGAAGCGCTTGAGGGCGGTGATCATGCGCGGAACCAGTTGTGTGGGGCGCGACGACCTCGGCGCGCCTTTGACGGTGTGTTCACCGACATCGACGGACAGAAGCAGATGGACATGGTTTGGCATGATCACAGAATGATGCATGGTGATATTGGGATAGGCGGTGGGGATTTTTTGGAGATAGCCCTCCAAAATGCGGCCAGCTGGCAGAAGCTCCAGGTGCTACGGCGCGCCGGGGTCGTCGCGCCCCACAATCCGAGACAACACGGTGGATCTCCTTTTGGTGCAGAAAGTGATAAAATAGCAGCCTTCTTGTCCATAGTCATAGTTTGGCAGCCTGTGGAGCCGTCCCATAGGATCACCTCTCTCCCACCCATTACTTGCCCCTCAATTCGATGATACGGTCGCGGAGGACGGCGGCGTACTCGAACTCCAGCCGCTTGCTGGCCTCCTTCCTCGCCCCGCACGGCAGTGCCGCGCGGGGGACCCCGGGAGTGATTTCACATGCTCGGGCGAAGTGAATTCGCCCTGCGCCAAGGTTTTGCCTAGGGCAAAACGCTTGTGCGGCGCAAGCGCCGCCCCGCTTTGCGGGGCCCCGAAGGAGCTGAAGGAGGCCGTTACTTGCCTCTGAGTTCGATGATGCGATCTCGGAGGACGGCGGCGTACTCGAACTCCAAACGCTTCGATGCCTCCTTCATCTCCTTCTCCAGCTTTTCGATGGCGGCGTCCTGCTCCTTCTTGGAAAGCTTGGTCTTATTGCGCAGGAGCTGTTCGCTCTCCTCCTCGCCGGCGGAGAGCTCGATGACGTCCCGCACCGACTTGATGATGGTCTTGGGGACAATGCCGTGGGCCTTGTTGAAGGCGTCCTGCTTTTTCCGGCGGCGCTCGGTCTCGCCGATGGCGGCCATCATGGAGGGGGTCATCTTGTCGGCGTACATGATGACCAGGCCGTCGGCGTTCCGGGCGGCCCGGCCGATGGTCTGGATGAGGGAGGTCTCCGACCGGAGGAAGCCCTCCTTGTCGGCATCCAGGATGGCCACCAGGCTCACCTCCGGGAGGTCCAGACCCTCACGCAGCAGGTTGATGCCCACCAGCACGTCGTAGGTGCCCAACCGCAGGTCCCGGATGATCTCCTGGCGCTCGATGGTGTCGATGTCGTGGTGCATGTACTGCACCTTGATGCCGGCGTTTTTCAGATAGGCGGTCAGGTCCTCGGCCATCTTCTTGGTGAGGGTGGTGACCAGCACCCGCTCCTTGCGCTCCACCCGCTGGTTGATCTCCCCGATGAGGTCGTCGATCTGCCCCTCCACCGGGCGCACGTCGATTTTGGGGTCCAGCAGGCCGGTGGGGCGGATGACCTGCTCCACGATCTGGCCCGAGCGGGTCTTTTCATACTCGCCCGGAGTGGCCGAAACGTAGACAACTTGATTTACCCTCTGTTCAAATTCATCGAATTTCAACGGACGGTTATCAAAAGCGGAAGGCAGGCGGAAGCCATAGTCCACCAGAGTGGTCTTTCGGGCCCGGTCGCCGTTGTACATGGCCCGGACCTGGGGGAGGGTGACGTGGGACTCGTCGATGAACATGAGGAAGTCTTTTGGGAAGTAGTCCATGAGGGTCATGGGGGCGGAGCCGGCGGGCCGGCCGGCGATGGGCCGGGAGTAGTTCTCGATGCCGGAGCAGTAGCCCAGTTCCTGCATCATCTCGATGTCGTACATGGTCCGCTGCTTGATGCGCTGGGCCTCCACCAGCATGTCCCGCTCCTGGAACCAGGCCACCCGCTCCTCCAGCTCCTTGTAGATCTCCTTGATGGCCTTGTCCATCTTCTCTTTGGGGGTGATATAGTGGCTGGCGGGGAAGATGGGGATGTGCTCTAGCCGGCGGACGGGGGTACCGGTGACCACGTTGATCTCGCTGATGCGGTCGATCTCGTCCCCAAAATACTCCACCCGGATGGCGGTGTCCTTGTAGTAGGCCGGCCACACCTCCACCGTGTCCCCCCGGACCCGGAACATATTGCGCTCGAAGGCGATGTCGTTGCGTTCGTAGCGGATCTCGATGAGCCGTTTGAGAAGCTCGTCCCGGGGAAACTCGGTGCCCACCCGGAGGGGGACCATCATCTTGGCGTAGTCGTCGGGCTCGCCCAGGCCGTAGATGCAGGAGACGGAGGAGACCACGATCACGTCCCGCCGCTCCATGAGGGAGGCGGTGGCCGAGAGCCGCAGCCGGTCGATCTCATCGTTGGTGGCCGAGTCCTTTTCGATATAGGTGTCGGTGTGAGGGATATAGGCCTCGGGCTGATAGTAGTCGTAGTAGGAGACGAAGTACTCCACCGCGTTTTTGGGGAAAAACTCCTTGAACTCGGCGCACAGCTGGGCGGCCAGGGTCTTGTTGTGGGCCAGCACCAGGGTGGGCTTCTGGACGGCCTCGATAACCTTGGCCATGGTGAAGGTCTTGCCCGAGCCGGTGACGCCCAGCAGGGTCTGCTCGGAGAGGCCGTTTTCGATGCCGGCGGCCAGGGCGGCGATGGCCTCGGGCTGATCGCCAGCTGGCTGATAGGGAGAGACTACCTGGAAATCGGGCACAGTCTAGGACCTCCTCACATGGATTTGGGCGCCCACAGCGCCCGATGCACCAACATTCTAGCAAAACATTTGTTCTATTGCAATAGCAAAAGGAAGGCTTTTCCTCACTCGGAAAAGAATCCGCTGTCCTTCAGGGAGACCATGTCGTCATCGGTAAAGATGAGGTGGTCCAGCAGCTCTACGTCCACGCTCCGGAGGATGGCGCGGAGCTGTTGGGTGGTCATGAGGTCGGCGTTGGAGGGGAGGGCCAGGCCGGAGAGATGATTGTGGGCCAGAATGGCAGCGGTGGCGTTGTGGGCCAGCACAATTTCCACCATCTTTCTGGGAGTGATCTCGGCGGCGTTCACCGTGCCCTCGCCCAGCTTGTGGCAGCCCAATACCTTATATTTCCCATCCAGGCACACCAGATACGCCATTTCGTACCGGGCGCCCTGGGAAAAATAGGGCCGCAGGTACTGTCCGGCGGCCTGGGTGGAGTCCAGGATGGTGCCCATGCCGGCCCGGTCGGCCTGATAGCGCCCGGAGAGCACAGGGATGAGCTTGAGGAGGACGGCGGTGTGTTCTCCCACGCCGGGGACCTGGGTCAGAGCTTCAGGGCGGGCGTCCAGCACCCCGGACAGAGAGCCGAACCGGTCCAGCAGCCGGTGGGCCAGACCGTTCACATCCCCCTGGGGAATGGCGTAGCACAGCAGCAGTTCCAAAAGCTGGTGTTCATGGAAGCCGTCGCTGTGGTTGAGAAACTGCTCTTTGAGCCGCTTTCGGTGGCCGTTGTGGAGTCCCATGACGCCATTCCTCCTTTCCCGCACAGTTGAGAAGCGGCCCTCCGCCGGACCCGCCGCGGCGGGGGCTGAGGGCCGCCCTGATATCGATGCCTGATTACGCCTTGGGGCCGTACTGCTCCAGATAAGCCTCCATCTTTGCCTTCATCTCGTCGTCGATGTAGACCTTGCCGCCGATCTCCCGGTTGTGGAGGAAGGCGATGATCTCCCGCACGGTGACGATGGGGTAGACGGCGATGCCGTGGTCCTGGCGCAGCTCGTCCAGGGTGGAGCAGTCCTTGGTGCCCCGCTCCATCCGGTCCACGGAGACGATGAGGGCCTTCATGTTCACCTTGGCCACCTGCTTGAAGAGCTCGATGGACTCCCGGACGGCGGTGCCGGCGGTGACCACGTCCTCCACGATGACCACGTTGTCACCGTCCTGGGGCTTGTAGCCCACCATGGAGCCGCCCTCGCCGTGGTCCTTGGCCTCCTTGCGGTTGAAGCAGTAGGGGAGGTCCCGGCCGTAGTTGCGGTAGAGGGAGGCGGCGGCGGAGACGGCCAGGGGGATGCCCTTGTAGGCGGGACCGAAGAGACAGGTGACGCCGTCGGGCAGGTTCTGCTGGATGCAGGCGGCGTAGTAGTCGCCCAGCTTGGCGGCCTGGGCGCCGGTCTTGTAGTTGCCGGTGTTGATGAAGTAAGGGGTCTTGCGGCCGGACTTGGTGGTGAAGTCGCCGAAGGTGAGCACGCCGGAGCGCACCATAAAGGTGATGAATTCCTCTTTGTAGGTGATGGACATGTGATGGCACCCTTTCCCATGTTTTGCGCCCTGGGCGGTGGCCCGGGCGGTCTGGTCAGTAAATACCATTATACAACATTCGGGCCCCCTTGACAATGGGAGAAGGCTCAGGCAAGTTTCCACAGGCTGTGGAATATACTCTCCGGGAAGGGAGGTGTTCCCTTGAAGTGGGACTCCGCGTCGGTGCGGTACGGCACCCTGCTCCTCACCGCCACCGGCCTTGTGAATCAGCTCTTGGGCTTTGTCTACCGCATCCTCCTCTCCCGGCTGGTGGGGGCGGAGGTCATGGGGCTCTATCAGCTGGTGATGCCGGTCTTTTCCGTGCTCCTCTCCGTGACCGCCATCGGCCTGACGGCGGCGGTGGCAAACCTCACCGCCCAATACCGTGCTCTGGGCCGGGAGACAGCGGCGGAGCAGGTCCTGCGCCGCTGTCTGGTGCTCCTGGTCTGCCTGTTGGCCCTGCCCACCCTGGCCCTCATCCTCCTCTCCGACCCCATCTCGGTCTATATCCTGGGGGATGCCCGGACCCGATTGGGCCTGCTGCTGCTGCCCCCCTGCGTGCTCCTCACCGGTGTGGAAAACCTCCACAAGCACGCCTTCTACGGCGCCGGTCTGGTGCGGCCCCCCGCCTTCTCCGAGGTGCTGGAGCAGGTGGTGCGCACCGCCGCCGTGCTGGGGCTCCTCCTCCTCTTCCTGCCCCAGAACCCGGAGCGGACGGTGGGCCTCATCGTGGCGGGCATGGTGATCTGTGAGGTGTTCTCCGCCTGTACCCTCACCACCCTGTGGCACCGGCAGCGGCGGGGCGGCGGAGCAAGGGAGCCAAGGAAGGTCCTGGACCGGCGGATCGCCAAGGTGGCCCTGCCGGTGGCCCTCACCGCCCTGCTGGGCAACCTGATGGGCTCCGCCTGCGCCGTCCTCATCCCCCAGAAGCTGGTGGCGGGGGGGATGGAGGTCTCCCAGGCCGTCTCTGCCTTCGGCGTCATGTTCGGCATGTCCCTGCCCATGCTGGGCCTGCCCACCGCCTTCATCTCCGCCCTAGGGCTGGTCCTTATGCCCAGACTCTCCCAGGCCGCCGCCCTGGGCCGGTGGGAGGAGGTGCGCCGGCGGGTCAGCGGCGCCATGCTGGCCACCTCAGTGCTCATGCTCCCCGCTATGGCCCTGCTGTCGGTGCTGGGTCCCGACCTGGCCGTCCTCCTCTTCCGGGAGACCGCCGCCGGGGCCTATCTGCCCCCGCTGGCGGTGTCGGTGGCCCTCTCCTGCTACCGCTCCGTCCTGGCCTGCTCCCTAAACGGGGTGGGGCGGCAGGCTGCCGCTGCCCGCAACGCCCTCATCGCCGGGGCGGTGGAACTGGGGCTCACCGCCCTCACGGTTGGCATCCCGGGAGTGGGGCTCAAGGGCTATGTGGCCGCCGCCCTGGTCAGTGAACTGCTGGGGGTGGGCCTCAACCTGGTCTCTCTGTGCCGGGAGGCCGGGCTCCGGCCGGAGTTCTTCCGCTGGCTCACTGCCCCCGGCCTGGCTGCCCTCCTCATGGGCCTGGACATCAATCTCCTCTTCCGCGTCCTCCAGGACTGGGGGTTCTCCAAGAGCGGGAGTGGGATGGTCTGCCTTGCCTTCGGAGCCCTGATCTATCTGGCCGCTCTGTCCGCCCAGGGCATCTCCTTGAGAGAGCTGCTGGGGGTACAGAAAAAAGGGGTATGCCAACGGAGCGGGACGTGGTAAACTAGAGAAAAACGAAAAGGGAGATGGCTCCATGAAGGCATTGGTGACAGGTGCCAGCTCGGGCATCGGGCGGGAGATTGCAAAGGTACTGGCGGAGCGGGGGTACGACCTCATCCTGACGGCCCGGCGGGCCGACCGCCTGCGGGCGCTGGCGGATGAGCTGCCGGTGAAGGTGGAGGTGATCCCCGTCGACCTCACCGACCGAGCTCAGGTGATGGGCCTGTGGGAGCTGGTGAAGGACCAGGACATCGACATTCTAGTGAACAACGCCGGCCGTGGGCTCTTTGGGCCTTTTGACGAGACCGACCTGGACACCGAACTTTCCATGCTGGAGGTCAATATCGTGGCCCTCCACATCCTCACCAAGCTGTTTCTCCCGAAGATGAAGGCACGGGGACGGGGACACATCCTGAACGTGGCCTCCTCGGCGGCCTTCCTGCCGGGACCTCTCCTGTCCTCCTATTACGCCTCCAAGGCCTATGTCCTCCGGCTCTCCGAGGCGGTGGCCGAGGAGCTGCGCCGGGCCAGAAGCAAGGTGACCATCAGTGTCCTCTGTCCCGGACCGGTGCCCACGGAGTTCGACCAGGTGGCCGATGTGCGCTTCTCCATTCCGGGGATGGACAGCGCGTCGGTGGCCCGGCTGGCGGTGGCCGGCACCCTCCGGGGCCAGCTCCTCATCCTGCCCGGGGTGCGGATGAAGGCGATCCACTTCTTCCAGCGCTTTGTGCCCGACAAGATCCTGGCCCGGCTGTGCTGGGAGGTCCAGCACAGGAAGAGCGGTCCGGACCGGTAACCGATAGACAGAAAGAACGCCCGCTGTCCATCAGGACAGCGGGCGTTTCATGTGGTTACAGCAGCTCCCGGAGGAGGGGCTCGAATTGGACGCCGTCCAGCACAGGGGTGCCGGCGGACAGGGTGTGGGACACAGATTTCTGGATAAAATCCACGGCACGGGCGGTGGAGTCGGACAGGGTCTCTCCTCGAAGAAGACTGCCAAGGAGCACGGAGGCAAAGAGGTCGCCGGTGCCGAAGAAGTGGCCCGGCTCCAGGGGTGCCATGGCGAAACGAATCTTGCCGCTGTGGCAGTCCAGACAGCCGGCGCCCAGAGCCTTGGGAGTAAAGCTGACGCCGGTGACCACCACGGAGCGCCTGCCGTCCAGGGAGAGGCGGCGGAGCCACTCCTCCATGCCGGCCTGGCTGGTGGGGATTTGGTCGAAGGGCTCGCCCAGGAGGAGGGCGGCTTCGGTGAGGTTGGGGGTAATGAGGTCGGCTTCGGCGGTGAGCTGGATCATCTGCTGGCACATCTCGGGGGTATAGGTGCGGTAGACCCGGCCGTGGTCCCCCATGACGGGGTCGATGAGGACCAGGGTCTCCCGCTGGCGGAACCGGCGGATGAGACGGCGGAGGACGGCAATTTGTTGCAGGGAGCCGACGAAGCCGGAGTAGATGGCGTCAAAGGAGGTGTGGAGGGCCTCCCAGTGGAGCAGGGTTTGTTCCATGGCGCCGGTGAGGTCCTGAAAGGCGGCGGCCTCTGGGGCGGGGAAGGCGGTATGGGCAGAGAGGACCGCCGTGGGCAGGGGGCAGCACTGGGCGCCCATGACGGAGAGGACCGGCAGGATCACCGAGAGAGAACAGCGCCCTAAACCGGACAGGTCATGGACGGCGGCCACCTTTGGCGTGCGATTCATGGTATCCCTCCCGTGCGTCTGCCCCTGCTGGGGTAAGACGCGCATTTTTATGCCCCCATGATACCACGTTCACCATCGCTGTGCAATTGACTTTTTGCATGGGAAATGGTAGAATGTGATCTATATTCGGCAGAGAAGAAATGTCAAATATGCGCCTGTAATGGAATTGGTAGACATGCGAGATTTAGGTGCTGTTACCTCAGTGAAGAAGTTTACGTAAAAATAGCGGCAGGGTGTTCCTGCTGCTCATATATGCGGGTATGATGAAATTGGTAAACATGCTGGATTTAGGTTCCAGTGCCGCAAGGCTTGTGGGTTCGAGTCCCACTACCCGTACCACG
>NZ_CALXEE010000076.1 GCF_944387245.1 uncultured Intestinimonas sp.
ATCCTTCTTTGGCAGCTATACACAAGAAACCCGGCTTATGCTTGACGCATATGCCGGGTTTCTCGACAGACTGAAGCTGGCTCGGACGTTTGTCCGAGCCAGCTTTTTGCTGTGTGGTAGGGAATGGGGGAAAACTTATGCCCCAGCAGTGGTGAGGGCAGCGATCATGGCATCGGCCTCAGTGCTGGTGATGGTCCCCTGGGGGTTAAAGCGGTTATCCTCGCCTACGGCGATGTACTGGGCGATGACATTCCACATAACGCCGTCAGTAGCCCAGCTGGAAACGGAGTCAGCGTCAACATAGGGGATCTGGACGGCCCAGGTGCCGGTGGGCCCCTTCTCCAGGGCGGTGGCGGTGTTCATCAGCATGACGGCGGCCTGCTCACGGGTGATGGCCAGCTCGGGCAGGAAGCTGCCAGCACCGTTGCCGGAGATGATGCCCTGATCAGCGGCCCAATCAACGGCGACGATATTGGCCACATCGGTAAAGGCGGTGGGGGAGGTCTCCACAGAGGCATCGCCCACGATAGCGGTGTAGAGTTTTTCAACAAAGGCCTGACGGGTGACGGTGTCGGCAACGGGCTCGGTGCTGTCGCTGGCGCCGGCGTTGAGGGTCCAGTGGCTGCGAGCCGCGGGCGGAGTAATGTCCTTGCCCTCGGCGGTCATGGCTTTGATGTACTCGGCGATAACCAGGGTTACGGAGCCACCGATGGAACCGAACTGCTCGGAGACGGAGCCGTCCCACAGCACAGCGTCGGTGCCCATGGTGATGCCGGTGGCGGCATACCAGCCGAACTCATCGCCGGCGGCGTTGGCGGACAGGCGGTAGGAGTTGAGGGCCACAGTGAAGGTCTGGTCGTCGGTGACAGGCTGCCCCTGATAGGTCAGATTGACCACACGGCTGCCCTCAGGGTTGCCCATGTAGATGTCATAATCCATGCCGTAGAGCTGATCGGTGCCGAAACCGCCGCCGGTAATGGTGCCGTCGGCCTCCACGGTGAAGTCTTTGGTACAGGACTCCAGCCAGTCCTTGATCTGCTTACCGGTCATCTGGATCATGTAGATGAGATTGTTGTCGTATTTGTAGAAGGAGTAGCAGTCCTTCAGACTGATGGGAGCGCTCTCTGCGTCACCCAGCAGCTGGCCGATGCAGAAGTCCTTGTTGGCCACGGGGGAGGAGATGGACAACTGGGCGCCGGTGGCCCACAGCTGGGCCTCATGGACCAGATTCATGGTGTCGCTCTGGACGTGGAAGAGATCCGTCTCGTCGTCCCAATCGCCGGAGAGAGTACCGATCTGCTCGGAGATGAAGGGCAGGGTCCGGTCGTAGTAGGGCTGCATAAGCTCCTTGAGGCCGGCGTCGTTCTCGTAGGTGGTCAGGTCCAGGTTCTGGCTCTCGCCGATGGTGAAGGTGCCGTCGGCGGCGATGCTGACCACGGTCTTGGTCAGAGTGGAGGTGCCGCCGTTGACGCAGGGCACGGTCTGGCCGTCGGCATTCTTCATCTCGGTGACACCGACGGTGTGGTTGTGGCCGGCGATGACCATGTCGATGCCAGTGGTGTTTTCTACCAGATTGCGGACCTGGTTCTCGGGGGAGAAGTCGGTCTCACCGGTCTCGACGGCGTCGCCGTCGCCGGCACCCACAGTGCCGCTGTCCTCGCCGGAGTGGCAGGAGACAATGACGAAGTCGCAGCCCTCGTCCTCACGAAGGGCCTCTTGCCAGTAGGTCACCCACTCGTAGGCGTAAGTCCGCTCGGTGTTGTCGGCATGGACGAAGTCGGAGCCCTCATAGTGGGTGGGCAGATCCCAGTTGGGGACGTTGACGTTCTCGAAGCCCAGAATGCCCACCTTGAACTCCTTATCGCCCACATTGAAGGTCATCACCTTGTAGGGGGTGAGGTTGGGCTCCTGGGTCTCTACGTTGATATAGTTGGCGCACAGAGCGCTCACAGGGGTACCGGGATACTTGTCAGTGGTGTCGGCCAGCATGTCGTAGAAGATCTGCTGGGTTTCCATGTCGAAGTTGAACTCATGATTGCCAGGGACGAAAGCGTCGTAGCCGATATACCGCAGGCAGATGGCCATGGGGTTGTCCACGCCGCCCTCCATGTTCATGTTGTAGCTGATGATGGAGCTGCCCTGAATGATGTCGCCGTTGTCGATGAGGATGGTGCCGTCCATGGCCTCCCGTTCCTCCTTCATGGCGGTGGCTACCTTCAGATAGCTGTTTTTGACCTCTTTCCCGTCAATGGGGTTGAGGTCAAAACACTTTCCATGCATGTCGGTGGTGGAATAGATGCCGAGGGTGAAGGTATCCTCTTCGGCTGCAAAGGCGGGGATGCCTGCGCAGCCCACCAGCATGACAGCTGTCATGGCGCCGGCGACGGTACGGCGCAGGATGGTGTGGCGCTGTTCCATTTGATCCCTTCTTTTCCTTTTACTTGCATCGAGATGAACCTGAGCCACCTCGATTATACTCCCTTCACCATAAGGTGACAAGAGTAGGAGAGCTAAAGCGGAGACTTCAAGAGGAAACAGCAGAGGTCTGACTTATGGGCTCAAAGCAGGTTTTGCAGGCTGAACTGTTCCATGGAGGCCACCAGCTCCAGCCGGGCAATGAGACGGGCGTTGGAGGCAGCATACTCCTGGGGTTCCCGAGTGTGGAGAAAGCCCTCCACCTCCCGGAAACTGGTATAGACCTCGTCGGTATCGGCGTGGCGCAGAGTGGTATAGAGGTAGAGCTCCCGGTCCTGCCAGTGTCGGAGGGCCTCGTGGGTCAGTGCGTCCGCCTCCTCCCAGCATTCCTCCATGGCCTGGTCCTGGGCCTTTTCCAACAGATCGGTGATGGTCCCGGTGAGGTGCTTGAGATAGAGGGAGTTGCCCACGGTGGCGGCGAAGATCAATACCAACAGGGCCAGGGAGAGCCAGAGTCGCCGCATCTCACACCGCCTCTCTGGCCACGAAGCAGACATTGCCCGCCTCGTCCACCGTCAGGAGAAAGACCTGGTCGGGTGAGCACACACCGTGCTCAGCCAGCCGCTGTTTCAGCCAGACCCGGTCCAGTCCCTGGGCTTTTAGGGCCCGATCCATGAGTCGGCCGTCGTTGATGAGCACCACCGGAAGGCCATGTTCCTGAGGGGAGAGTCCCATCTGCCTGGCGGTCACCGGCTGTTCGGCGGCTTTGGGTAGGACGGACACCCGACCGCTGGTCTCCAGGATGGCGTATTTGACGGTGTTGAGGTCGGTGATGCCCTGAGCACGGAGCTCCTCGTGGAGCTCGTCCACGGTAAAACGGTTGCGGCGCATCTCTTGCTGGTCTACCTTACCGTCTTTGACGATGACGCTGGGCCGACCGCAGAGTACCGCCCGGAACCGGACACTGCGCATGGTGAGTACGGAGAGGATCATGGTAACACAGAGCAGGGTGAGGATGGGAAGCACGCCGGCCAGAAGGGGAATGCCGAAGTCCTGCATAGGCACGGCGGCCAGGTCGGCGATGATGAGGTCCAGCACCAGCTCCGAGGGCTCCAGCTCTCCCACCTGGCGCTTGCCCATGAGCCGGATGCCTAAAATGATGAGCAGATAGAGGATGACGGTGCGCACCACGCCGATGACCATAGAGAGAACTCCCTTCAAACTGCGATTCTTCCTAACAGTATGGCATATCATCTGGAGATTTATGCCGGGGACTTCCGAGAGAAGGGCATCTGTGTTAAGATAGAGATGAAATCCATTGGGAGGCTACTATGAAGAAAAAGAATCTGCGCATCCTGCTGCCGGCAGCGGCGGCCATCGCGGCGGCGGCCGCCGCCTTGAATACCCGCCTCACCCTGCGGCACTACACGGTAGAGACCGCCAAGGTCTCCCAGACCGTCCGGATAGTACTGCTCACCGACCTACACTCCTGCGACTACGGCGAGGGCCAGCGGGAGCTGCTGGATGTAGTGGAGGAACAGCACCCCGACCTGGTGCTGCTGGGCGGGGACATTCTGGACGACGCCCCGGCCTTGTCGGAGGAGAACGCCTGGACCGTCGTCGAGACCTTAGGCCGGGCCTACCCCACCTTCTATGTTACCGGCAACCACGAGTTCTGGAGCGGTCGGGCGGAGGAGATCAAGGCCCGCATCGAGGATAGCGGCGTCACAGTGCTGGAAGGGGAGTGCCACACCGTGGTTTTTCACGGCCAGCCCATCCACATCTGTGGCATTGACGACCCGGCGGTGGGGACGGACATCTGGCAGGCACAGCTCGCACAGGCTGCCCATGGGGCGGGGGAGGGCTTCTCCCTCTTGCTCACCCACCGCCCTGAGCGGACCAGCGCCTATGAGGGGCAGGGCTTCGACCTCATCCTGGCTGGCCATGCCCACGGGGGACAGTGGCGCATCCCCTTTCTCCTCAACGGGCTCCTGGCTCCCAACCAGGGCTTTTTCCCTGCCTTCGCCGGTGGCCGGTATGAGCTGGGGGAGAGCACCCTCATCGTCAGCCGAGGGCTGGCCCGGGAATCCACCCGTGTGCCCCGCATCTTCAACCCGCCGGAAGTGGTCGTCATCGATGTAGTCCCATCTAAAAATACATCAGAAAAATAATTAGCAAAACTGCATATTTTTTAGTATGTGATGCGGAATGACTGCAGGAAAGGTTATAATATCCATATATTTTGGACAAAAACACGTTTTTGCGCTTTTGCAAAAAAATCCAGTTGTCAAGGATTTAGATTTAGGTTAAAATCGAACGGATAAACTGGAAGAGAAAGGCGGGCTGTGATAGATGAAGGCGACCTTGATCCTGGAAAACGGCATGACCTTTGCAGGGGAGAGCATCGGCGCCACGGCGGACCGGATCTGCGAGATGGTGTTCAACACCTCCATGGTGGGCTATCAGGAGATCCTCACCGATCCCTCCTATGCCGGACAGGGCATTGTGATGTCCTATCCTCTCATTGGCAATTACGGCGTCAATTCGGAAGACAACGAGTCCTCCCGCCCCTGGGGCGAGGCCTTCGTGGTGCGGCACCTGTCCCGGCGGGGCAGCAATTTCCGCTGTGAAGGCGATTTGGACGATTATTTAAAAGAACACGGCATTACGGGTATCCAGGGCGTGGACACCCGTGCCATCACCCGTATACTCCGCAGTCAGGGTACCATGAACGGTATGATCACCTGTGCGGAGCATTTTTCTGTCCAGGATCTGCTGGAGCCCATCCGGGCCTACCGGGTCCAGGGCACCGTGGAGCGGGTGAGCAGGGAGGAGGTCCAGGTCTATCCCTCCATCCCCCGCCAGAAGCTGCGGGTGGCCCTGCTGGACTTCGGCGTCAAGGAGAACATGATCCGCTGCCTCCAGGAGCGGGGCTGCGAGGTCACTGTGTTCCCCGCCCACACCACTGCCGTGGAGATCCTCTCCGGGAAGTTTGACGGCGTGATGCTTTCCAACGGCCCCGGCGACCCCGCCGACAACGTGGCCATTATCGCCGAGATCAAGGAGCTCTACGCCTCTGGTGTTCCTATCTTCGCCGTCTGCCTGGGCCACCAGCTCATGGCTCTGGCCACCGGGGCCGAGACCCGGAAGATGCGCTTCGGCCACCGGGGCGCCAACCACCCGGTGAAGGATCTGGACGCCGGCCGGGTGTTCATCACCAGCCAGAACCACGGCTATGTGGTTACCGCCGAGAGCGTCAAGCCTGAGGTGGCCCAGGTCTCCCATGTCAACGTCAACGAGGGCAGCGTGGAGGGTCTGCGCTACACCAACGGCAACGTCTATACCGTACAGTTCCACCCCGAGGCCAGTCCCGGGCCCAAGGACACCGAATATCTCTTTGACCGGTTCGTTCGCCGGATGGAAGGAGGCGCCTGGTAATGCCCAAGAATCCGAATATCAAAAAAGTGCTGGTGCTGGGCTCCGGCCCCATCGTCATTGGACAGGCCGCCGAGTTTGACTACGCCGGCACCCAGGCCTGCCGCGCCCTGAAGGAAGAGGGCGTGGAGGTGGTGCTGGTCAACTCCAACCCCGCCACCATCATGACTGACAAGGACATCGCCGACCACGTCTATATCGAGCCCCTGAACATCGCTTCGGTGACCCAGGTCATCCAGAAGGAGCGTCCCGACTCCATTCTGCCCACCCTGGGCGGACAGACCGGCCTCAATTTGGCCATGAACCTCCACGAGCAGGGTATCCTAGCCGAGTACAACGTAAAGCTCCTGGGTACCAGCCCCGAGTCCATCCGCAAGGCGGAGGATCGGCAGGGCTTCAAGGATGCCATGGAGGAAATCGGCCAGCCCTGCGTGACCTCCGACGTGGTGGAGAGCGTGGAGGACGCCGTGGACTTTGCCAACTCCATCGGCTATCCCGTCATCGTCCGGCCTGCCTACACCCTGGGCGGCACCGGCGGCGGCATCGCCTATGACGAGCCCTCCCTCCGGGAGATCGCCGACCGGGGCATCCACATGTCCCGGGTGGGCCAGGTCCTTATCGAGCGCTCCATCGCCGGCTGGAAGGAGATCGAGTTCGAGGTCATGCGGGACTCCGCCGGCAACGTCATCCAGATCTGCTCCATGGAGAACATTGACCCCGTGGGCGTTCACACCGGCGACTCCATCGTGGTGGCTCCCACCCAGACCCTGGCCAACAAGGAGTACCAGATGCTCCGTACTGCCTCCCTGGATATCATCTCCGCCCTGAAGATCGAGGGCGGCTGCAACGTCCAGCTGGCCCTGAACCCCGACAGCTATGAGTATGCTGTCATCGAGGTCAACCCCCGTGTGAGCCGTTCCTCCGCCCTGGCCTCCAAGGCTACCGGCTACCCCATCGCCAAGGTGGCCGCCAAGGTGGCCCTGGGCTACACCCTGGACGAGATCCCCAACGCCGTCACCGGCAAGACCACCGCCTGCTTTGAGCCCACCCTGGACTACTGCGTGCTGAAGCTGCCCCGGCTGCCCTTTGATAAGTTCACCACCGCCAGCCGCACCCTGGGCACCCAGATGAAGGCCACCGGCGAGGTTATGGCCATCGGCAACTCCTTCGAAGGCGCCCTCATGAAGGCCATCCGCTCTCTGGAGCTGCCGGTGAAGTCCCTGCGCATGGACGGCCTTGAGGACCTCTACACCGAGGAGATCGAGGACCGCCTGGTCAACGTGGACGACCAGCGGCTCTTCGTGGTGGCCGAGGCTCTGCGCCGCGGCTTTTCCCCTGAGAAGATCAACAAGATTACCAAGATGGACATCTGGTTCCTGGACCGGTTCAAGAACATCGTGGACATGGAGGATAAGCTGGAGCGCGGCCACCTGGACGAGCACACCCTGCGTCAGGCCAAGGAGATGGGCTTCTCCGACGCCTGGATCGCCGCGCTCTCCGGCAAGACCGCGCCCGAGATCAAGGCCCTACGGGAGTCCATGGGCATCGTCCCCGCCTTCAAGATGGTGGACACCTGCGCCGCCGAGTTTGAGGCCCAGACCCCCTACTATTACTCCACCTATGACGGGGAGAACGAGGCCGCCCAGTCCCATGAGTGGGGAGACGCCCCGGTATGTGAGAGCCTGTCTGCCGCTCCCGCCCACGCCTACACCGCCGATCCGGAGAAGAAAAAGGTGCTGGTGCTGGGCTCCGGTCCCATCCGCATCGGCCAGGGCATTGAGTTTGACTACTGCTCGGTCCACTCGGTCTGGGCTTTTAGGCGGCTGGGCTACGAGACCATCATCATCAACAACAACCCGGAGACCGTCTCCACCGACTTCGACGTGGCCGACAAGCTCTACTTTGAGCCCCTGACCCCCGAGGACGTCCAGAATGTGGTGGAGCTGGAGAAGCCCTGGGGTGCCGTGGTCCAGTTTGGCGGCCAAACCGCTATCAAGCTGGCCAAAGCCCTCACCGAGATGGGTGTGCCCATCCTGGGCACCTCCTCCGACGGCGTGGATGCCGCCGAGGACCGTGAACGGTTCGACGAGATTTTGCAGCAGTGTGGCATTCCCCGTGCCGCCGGTAAGACCGTATTCACCACCGAAGAGGCCCTTGCCGCTGCCAATGAGGTGGGTTATCCCGTGCTGGTGCGGCCCTCTTATGTGCTGGGCGGCCAGGGCATGGAGATCGCCTACAACGACCGCAACATCGTGGAGTTCATGCGCATCATCAACCAGACGGTTCAGGAGCACCCCATCCTGGTGGACAAGTACCTCATGGGTCGGGAGGTGGAGGTGGACGGCGTTTTTGACGGGGAGGACATTCTCATTCCCGGCATCATGGAGCACGTGGAGCGTGCCGGTGTCCACTCCGGAGACTCCATCTCGGTGTACCCGCCTCTCCACATTGAGGAGAAGCACAAGGAGACCATCCTCAAGTACACCTATGATCTGGCCAAGGCCCTGGGGGTCATCGGCCTCATCAACATCCAGTTCATCCTCTACAATGACCAGGTCTACGTCATCGAGGTCAATCCCCGGTCCTCCCGTACCATTCCCTATATCTCCAAGGTGACCGGTGTGCCCATCATCGATCTGGCCACCAAGGTGATGCTGGGCCAGAAGCTCAAGGACCTGGGCTACGGCACCGGCATCTACCCCGAGGCCGATTACTATGCCGTCAAGATGCCCGTCTTCTCCTTCGAGAAGCTCACTGATGTGGATACCGGCCTTGGGCCCGAGATGAAATCCACCGGCGAGTGCCTGGGACTGGCCGAGTCCTTCCCCCAGGCCCTGCTGAAAGCCTTCAAGGGTGCCAACATGAAGGTGCCCAAGAAGGGCGGCCGGGTTATCATCACCGTAAAGGATGAGGACAAGGGCGAGATGATTGGCATCGCCCGGGGGCTGGAGGATATGGGTATCGAGATCCTGGCCACCTCCGGTACCTGCAACGCCCTCAACGCTGCCGGGGTCCCTGCTCGGAAGGTGGCCCGTGTCTCCCAGGCCCACCCCAACATTCTGGACATGATCGCCTCCGGTTCTGTGGACCTCATCATCAATACCCCCACTAAGGGCCGCAAGCACGACACCGACGGCTTCAAGATCCGCCGGGCCGCCGTGGAGCACTCCGTGGCCTGTGTCACTGCCATCGACACCGCCCACGCCATCCTCACCGTCCGTGAGCATGGCCGCAGCGCCGACCTGCGCCCCATCGATATCACACAGATTTAAATAAATAAAAGAGAACCTACTCCTTTCGACAGCCGTCCCGGGGCTTTGGGACGGCTGTCTTTTTGCTGCAAAATACATGGGGTGAGCCGGGTGTTTTTGGGCAGGGGAGAGGGGCTTTGGGGGTTGTGCTCTCCTGCGGAGTGTGCTATTCTAGAGTATAAAAACACCGCCCTCCGGAGAGAGGGCACCATACCATACAGAGAAAGAAGGCTGGATGATGTCCCACCAGACTGTCATCGTTTTGGATTTTGGCGGCCAGTATAATCAGCTCATCGCCCGGCGTGTCCGTGAGTGCGGCGTGTATTGCGAGGTCAAGCCCTACACCACCTCCCTGGAGGCCCTGAAGGCCATGGAGCCTATCGGCTTCATCTTCACCGGTGGCCCCAACAGCGTCTATGATGAGAAGGCGCCCCACGTGGACCCGGCTATTTTTGAATTGGGCGTGCCCGTGCTGGGCATCTGCTACGGCTGTCAGCTCATGGCCCACACCCTGGGCGGCCGGGTCACCGCCGCCCAGGAGGATACCGCCCGGGAGTACGGCAAGACCGAGACCTATTATGATACCTCTTGCAAGCTCTTCAAGGGCCTGCCCGCCGAGGGCGTGTCCTGGATGAGCCACGGCGACTATATGGAGAAGGTGCCCGAGGGCTTCGCTCTGGTGGCCCACTCCCACAACTGTCCCAATGTGGCCATCGCCGACGAGGCCCGGGGATTCTACGGCGTCCAGTACCACCCTGAAGTCAACCACACCCAGCACGGCACCGACATGATCCGCAACTTCCTCTATGAGGTCTGTGGTGCGGTGGGCGACTGGTCCATGGGGGACTACAAGAACACCGCCATCCGGGCCATCCGGGAGAAGGTGGGGGAAGGCAAGGTGCTTCTGGCCCTCTCTGGCGGTGTGGACTCCTCCGTGGCGGCCGCTCTGCTGGCCGAGGCGGTGGGTAATCAGCTCACCTGCGTCTTTGTGGACCACGGCCTCATGCGTAAAAATGAGGGCGATGAGGTGGAGGCCGCCTTCTCCAAGTGGGACATCAACTTTGTACGGGTGGACGCTGAGAGCCGGTTTCTGTTGAAACTGGCCGGTGTGTCTGAGCCGGAGCACAAGCGAAAGATCATCGGCGAGGAGTTCATCCGGGTCTTCGAGGAGGAGGCCAAGAAGATCGGCCGTGTGGACTACCTGGTCCAGGGCACTATCTACCCAGATGTCATCGAGTCCGGTGCCGGTGATGCCGCTGTCATCAAGAGTCACCACAACGTGGGTGGCCTTCCCGATTACGTGGACTTCAAGGAAATCATTGAGCCCCTGCGGCTCCTCTTCAAGGACGAAGTGCGGCAGCTGGGCCGGGAACTGGGCCTGCCCGAGTACCTGGTCATGCGCCAGCCCTTCCCGGGTCCGGGCCTGGCCATCCGAGTCATCGGTGATCTGACCAAGGAGAAGCTGGACACCCTCCGGGATGCCGACGCCATATACCGGGAGGAAATCGCCGCCGCCGGTGAGGATAAGAACATCAACCAGTATTTCGCCGTGCTCACCAATACCCGCTCGGTGGGTGTCATGGGCGATGGCCGTACCTACGACTATACCTTGGCTCTCCGTGCCGTCACCACCAGCGACTTCATGACTGCCGACTGGGCCCGTATCCCCTTTGACGTGCTGGATAAGAT
>NZ_CALXEE010000077.1 GCF_944387245.1 uncultured Intestinimonas sp.
ACCGTCCTCCCCAACCAGGCCCCCGCGCCCCCCGCCTCCCTCACCGTGCCCCCCTTCGCCGAGGCCGGCGCGGCCCTCTCCCTCTCCTGGCCGGCCGCCGCCGACCCCGACGGGGACGTGACGGGCTACCTGGTCCAGCGGCAGACCAACGGCACAGGAGAATGGGCCCAGGTCTACGACGGAGCCGCCCTCACCTGCACCGACACCGTCCCCACTGGGGCAAAAACAGTCCAGTACCGGGTGCGAGCCTACGATAGCCTGGGCATCACCAGCGATTTTAAAACCTCCTCTAGCCTTACTGTCTACGGCTCCACAACCATTTCTATTCCATCCATGGCGGTAGAGGGGAAATCCATTGCCATCTCCTGGACGTCCGTGGCCGGGGCCACCGGCTACACCCTCCAGCGCAAAACCGCTTCCACAGACTGGGCACAGGTCTACTCTGGCGCCGGTCTCCAATACACCGACACTGCCGGAGCCTGGACCTCCGTCCAGTACCGGGTGCAGGCCGTCTTTTCTGCCGGTGGAGGCGCATGGGTCACATCCAACTCAATTCAGGTGCTTCCCGAATCCACTTTGTCCATCAGTGGCCAGGACGGCAGCCTGGGGACTCTGACCAACGACGTGGCCTTCTCCGTCAGCACAGACACCGGAAACAAAATCAGCGTATCAGTGTCAGTCAATGGAGCGCTGTTTTCCCAATCGCAGGTGGACAGCCTGCAAGAGCAGAGAATCCCCGTAATGGATCTCCCGTCCGGCGCAGGCAGCATCCTCATCACCGCCGTGGTGGACGCCGACCCGGAGCCCGTCACCGAGACCAGGACCTGGACCTACTCCAAGGCCGTCCCCGCCTTCCCGGCGGCGGGCGGATTTGGGCAACTCACCCAGGATGGCAAAAACGTGTTCCCGCTGACTCTGGCCGAGGCCGTCAGAGTCCCCGCATATCTGGGCGGTGACTTGGGAAAGGCGCTGGAAACCTTTTTCAAGTTTCCACGTGCCGTGCGGCCCAATCTGCTGGTCAACGGCCGCCTTCGGGTCTGGCAGCGCTACCCGGACGGCTACTCCGGGGTGCCCAATAAAATCTATGTTCCCGACCGCTTCCAGATCCAGTCCTCCAACGGCGGCATCCAAACCGTCCTCACCAAGGCGGACGATCACGGCGGCATCTACTGCGAAAGCGGCCCCAACTGCGCCGTCCGGTATTACCTCGAAGATCAGGAGAGCTACAACGGAAAGACCCTCACCCTGTCTTGTTTGAAGCAATATCCCGATGGGAGGAGAAAGATACTTTCTTCCACCAAGACTGTTTCCGGGTGGACCCGAAGCACCGACATTTTTAGCTATTTTGGCCTTGGATGGATCACCGTTGGAGAAAGGATTTTTGCCTACAAGCTGGAGGAGGGGGAGGGCCAGACCCTGGGGTATCAGGATTCCACCGGCGCGTGGCGGCTTCTTCCCCAGCCTGACGACGATTACCAGACGCAGTTAGCCAAATGCAAATACTTTTTTAATCGGTTCCCTTATGTGGAGGGGACGCTCATTGGGTTCGGCATTGCAATGTCTCCAACGGAACTAAATGTCCTGCTGAAAATTCCTGCTATGCGTGTTAATCCGTCCATTTCTATTAGTGCGTTTAATGACATCGGAATAGGGGTTGCAAGCATAGCCACAGGGATTAGTCCGACTGGAATTCTATGCTCTTATATAGACGCCGAAGGAGTAGTCAACATTTCGTTCAGTTTCAGTGGCGGCCTAACTCAGGGCGCAATTTACAGGATCGGATTACTTCAGGGCTATATCGACTTCAGCGCCGAGCTGTGAGAAAGGAGGAACACATGGACGAAATTGTGTCTAAAGTCTATGTCAAAACCGATGAACGGGGTCGTATCATCCGGTGCGAGGGCGGGTATACGACCCCTAGTGACCTCACTGGATGGACACAAATAGACGAGGGCACGGGAGACCGATACAACCTGTGTCAGACGCACTATTTTGATGGTGGCATCTACACCGCCGACGGAATTCCCAGATACAAGCTGGACGATGGGCGGGCCGTAGAGCGCACCGAGGAGGAGATCACCGCTGACCGCCTACCGTCTGCCCGGGCAGCAAAGGAGACCGAGCTCTCCAATGCCTGCAATGCGGCCATCGTGGCCGGGATGGATGTGGAGACCTCTCAGGGCACGGAACACTTTTCCCTCCAGGAGACGGACCAGATCAACCTGACCACGGCCTACAATGCCATTATTTCTGGCGCGGCAAATTACCCATACCACGCTGACGGGCAGCTGTGTCGGATGTTCACGGCGGAGGAGATCACCACGATCTCCACCGCCTCCATCTCCCACAAACTCTACCATATCACACTCTGCAACCACCTGCTCACCTGGGCGCGCCGGGCGGAGACGGCGGAGGAGCTGGGCAGCATTACATATTCCGCAGACAACCTTCCGGAGGACCTTGCGGCCAATATGGCCCAGGTGCTGGCGGCCTCCGCCGCCATGAACCCGTGAGCGGGGCGGGGCGGTGGGTGCTGTCCATGCTCCTCTGGACCTGGGGCGGGACGATCTACTTCTTCCTGGAGGTCGTCTACAAGACAGTGCGAGGAGAGCCGGAGCGGATCTCCTGGACTATGCTCGTGCTCGCCATCGTGCTCACCATCCCTGTGGAACGGTGCGGCGCGGAGCTGCCATGGGGCTGTCCGCTGTGGGCCCAGGCCCTGGCCTGCGCCGCTCTGGTGACCGCCGTGGAGCTGGCGGCCGGGCTGGTGCTCAATGTCTGGCTGGGCCTTGGCATCTGGGATTACTCCGGCCTACCGGGCAATCTCATGGGACAGATCTGCCCACAGTTCGCCGCCGTCTGGTGGGGGCTGTGCCTTGCCTTTATCCCCATTTTTGACTGGCTTCGCTGGGCCGTGGAGGGCGGAGAGAGGCCGTCCTACCGGCTCTGGGGGCCACAGAGAAAGGACGTGACAGCATGATCATCACCAAGTACATCCCCATGGACCGCATCCGGTCCATGAAGATCTACATCAACCAGGACAAGCTGCCTCTCTCCGCCATCGTGGAGCGGGAGGGGCCAGACCTGGCCATCACCGGCAACTTTTACGGGCCGGACTGGAAGCCCGTCTGCCCCTTGAAGGCCGACAGACAGGTGGTGGAGTGCGATCCCGACTACGCATACCCCGCCCTCTGCTGGGACGAGGGACCCGACGTAGGGGTGGCGATCGTGCCCAAGGGCGGCATGTCGCCTCAGCGGAATTACATCGCCAACTGTGCCGGCATCTACCACGGCCAGGACCAGCCCATGATCTTCGGCGCCGATGTAGGCGGACGGAGAGGGCGAGCCGGCTGGGGTTTCAGGGACGGTACTCTGGCCCTGGTGGCTTTCCCGGACGGCGCCGACGGCATGACGCCTCTGGAGCTCCGGGCCTGGGCCAAAGCCCAGGGGTGGACCGACTTCATTCTGGGTGACGGTGGGCGCAAGGTCAACTACTACGACCGGGAGGCGAGGATCCTCATCGAGGGCAGGGACCCGTCCCAAAACCTTATCCTGATCTGGCTGAAGAAAGAGGAGGAGACGCCCATGGAAGGTATCACCCAGAGACTCATGACCAAGAACCCCTGCTACACCAGAGGCCGTACCATCACCCCCAAGGGGATCATGGTCCACTCCACCGCCACCCCAGGCGTCATGTCCCGGGCCCTGGCCCAGAGCTGGGACACCCCCACAGCCAAGGCCGCCGTCCACGCCATCGTGGACGACACCGTCACCCTCCAGACCCTGCCCTGGACTGCACGGGGCGGCCACGCCGGCAGCCAGGCGGGCACGGCCAACGGCACGCATCTCTCCTTTGAGATCTGCGAGCCCCAGGAGTGCCGGCTCCTGCCGGAGGAGTGGGATCCCCTCAAGCGGGGCGACACCGGTTGGGCGGTGGAGCGGCTCCAGAAGGAGCTGGCCGCCCGGGGCTACGATCCCAAGGGTATCGACGGCAGCTTTGGCCCCGGCTGCGATGCCGCGCTTCGGGCCTGCCAGAAGGACCTGGGCCTGGAGGTGGACGGCTCCTGCGGCCCCGCCACTCTGGCCGCCCTGGCGGGCAGATGGGGCTCGTATCTGGCTTATAATCCGGCGGAGGTGCAGGATTACTTCGACGCGGCCTGGGGGAGGGCGGTGGCCCTGACGGCGTATCTCTGCCAGACCTACGGCCTGGACCCCATGACCGCCGTCCTGGACCACAGCGAGGGCCACGCCCTGGGCATCGCCTCCAACCACGCCGACGTGGGGCACTGGTTCCCGCTGCACGGCAAGAGCATGGACGACTTCCGGGCGGCGGTGAAGGCCGCCATGGCAGGGGAGGATGTGTCCGAGTTGGACACCGCCGTGGACAAGCTGGCCGGTGCGGGCCTGATCGACTCCCCCGACTACTGGAAGGGCGGGGACTACTCCGCCGACAACGTCAAGGCGCTGCTCATCAAGTGGGCGGCCAGCATTTGAAAGGAGCTAAGTATGGAAAACGCTTTCTTCGCTTTCATCGGGAGTATCTTTTCTGCGTTTGCGGATAAGGCAAACTTGATCTGGGGCGCCATTCTGGCCGGCTGTTCTTATCTCTTCGGCGCCCACTGGCCCCTGTTTGCCTTCTTCCTTTTGCTCAATGTCGTGGACTACATCTACGGCATCCTTAAGGCCAAGGCCACCAACACCCTGAACAGCGGCAAGGGCTTTATGGGCATCGTGAAGAAGGTCTCCTACTGGATCATCATCGCTATCTCGTTTGGCATATCGGTCATGTTTATTGATGTTGGCGCTACCATTGGAGTAGACCTATCGTTCCTTCAGTTGCTGGGCTGGTTCGTCCTGGCCATCTACATTATCAATGAGATTACCAGCATCTTGGAAAACATGGTGGCCCTGGGCGTGGACGTGCCTCCCATCCTCCTCAAGGGTCTGGCTGCTGCCAAGACGGCGGTGGACGCAGCGGGGAACAAGGTGGTGCCGGAGGATGGTACGGGAGAAAAGAACGAGTAAAATAGGTTTTCTGGACAGAAGCGTGTTACTAACGGATAAAAGTTAGTGATAATGCCAATGCCCAAAAAGTTCCCACCATGCTAAAATAGCCTATCCGGTGGGTGAACCTGGGTGCGCATTATGTACCCCGCCTTGCAAATTGATTAAAATTCGGTTAATTCGGGAAGGATGCACTTGCGCGGCTGTGTTCCCCGGTATAGAATAAGGCCAGAAGCCCAAAGCAAAATGAACAGGAGGTTTTTTCATGACTTCTTTTGACGACCTGAAGGCGAAAGCGCTGGATCTGGCGCAGGCGGGCGCGGCCAAGGCCAAGGAGCTCACCGACATCGCCAAGCTGAACATTGCCAACTCCGCCGAGGAGGATACCATCCGCAAGGCCTATATTGACCTGGGCAAGCTCTACTACGCCGAGCGGGGCATGGCTCCCGAGGGCGCCTATGTGACCCTGTGTGAGAAGATCACCGCCGCCAAGCAGCGGCTGGAGGAGAACAAGGCCAAGATTGCCGAGATCAAGCGGGCCGGCAACATCAACGACGACGATGTGGCTGCCTACACCTGCGACTGCGGCTGCGGCTGCAGCTGTGAGGATGAGACCGTGGAGGCCCCCGCTGAGGAGCCCATCGTGGTGGAGCCTCTGGCCGACGAAAAGACCGACGACGAAACTGTCTGAATGGAAACGCAAAATGCCCGCCTCGTATGAGGCGGGCATTTTTTATGTGCGTTTCTTCACTGCCGCTGGGACAGCCACAGGCCCAGGAGGATGAGGACAATGGCCCCAAGGCCTGGGGCAAGACGGGCTCATTCAGGATAAGGGCGGAGGCAATGAGGGTGATGACAGGGGTGAGGTAGATGTAGACATTGGTGGCCACGGTGCCGATGAGGGCCATGGCCCGGTTCCAGCAGACAAAGCACAGAGCGGAGGCGGCCAGACCCAGGTAGAGGATGTGGAAGATCATCACGGGCTGGTCGAAGAAGGGGGATAGAGAGAGGGACGGCCTCAGGACGGGGAAAAGGGGGAGCATAGTGAGGATGCCGTAGAAAAAGACCTTCCGGGTGGCCTGAAGCTGAGTGAGGCCCTGACCGCCGGCAGTCTCTAGACACACCCCATAGAGTCCCCAGCACAGGGCGGCGCCCAGGGTAAGGAGGTTGCCCAGAGGATTCAAGTCCAACCCCTCTCCGCCTGCCAGGGAGATGAGGGCGATGCCGCTCATGGCGATGAGAAAGCCCAAAAAGAAGGTGGGGCGGGGGCGGCCCGTCCGCCGGAAGGCCCACAGCAGCAGGGCGGAAAACATGGGAGCCGCCGAGATGATGATGCCCACGTTGGAGGCCAGGGTGTACTCCAGGGCGGTGTTCTCCAGAATAAAGTAGAGGGTGAGACCAGTAATGCCAGCACCGATGAAGGGCAGTTCTCCCCGCAGACTTTTGGGGAGGATGGGATGGGGGGAGAGGAGAAAAAGGACCACCCAGGCGATGAGGAAGCGGAAGGTCATGATCTCCAGGGGAGTGAAGGCCGCCAGCAGCAGCTTGGAGGAGATAAAGGTAGTCCCCCAGACCACTGTGACGAAAAGGGCCATGCCGTGGCCCAGCAGCCGGCTGTGGGCGGGATCGGATCGAACCATGGGGAGCCTCCTCTGCCGGCTGTGCCGGCAATTTCTCAAAACGGTAAAAACCGTGCGGGAGGAGGGCCTCCCGCACGGTAGAGATCAGATGGAATTGTCAGAGATGGGGGGCGCCGCACTCACAGAATGCGGCGGGCATAGACGTAGACGTTGGCATAGTGGCCGGTGTTCATCTGGTCGATCTGCACCATATAGCGGTTGGTGGAGGCGTGGATGAACTCACCGTTGCCGATGTAGATGCCCACGTGGGAGACAGGTTTGCTGGTGTTATACTTGAAGAAAACCAGATCGCCGGGCTGCAGCTCATCACGGCTGACGGAGACGCCGTTCTGGAGCTGGTCGGTAGCGGTGCGGTTGAGGGAGTAGCCGAACTGAGCGTAGATGTACTTGGTGAAGCCGGAGCAGTCAAAGCTGCTGGGGCCGTTGCCGCCCAGGACGTAGGGGGTGCCCAGATACTGCTTGGCCAGGGCCACGATCTGATCGCCCAGCGCGGAGGAGGTGCTGGCGGCGGGCTCGGTGGTGATGGTGATGTAGTCACTGCTGACGTAGCCGGTGTTGCCGGCATATGTAACCTTGTACCAGCCCTCGTAGATACCCTCCAGCTCCAGGACTGTGCCGCTGGGGATGGAGCACAGGGAGTCGAAGGAGGTGCTGGCACCTGCCCGCATGTTCAGGGTGGAACCGTCGGCGTCCACCTTGCCGTAGCCCAGGTCGGTCTCAGCCTTGGTGGCCACGTCCAGGTAATCACTGGACATGTAGCCCTCCACGGAGTTGTAGTTGACCTTGTACCAGCCGTCCTCGGCCTCATCCAGAACGACCACGTTGGTGCCGCTGGAAACGGTAGCCAGGATCTCGCCTTCTGCGGCGGGGGTAGAGCGGAGCCGAAGCGCGTCGGCCGTAACAGTACCGGCGCCCAGGGTGGCGGCGGAGGCACCGATGGTGCACATGGCGGTGAGAACGGTGCCCAGCAGGGCGGCGCGCAGCAGGCGAGAATGTATCATTGGTATGACCCCTCCATCAAGAATCTCTTTGGTGCGGATGACGTGCGGTTTGTCTTACTTATTGGCCAGGGAGCGAGCCAGCCAGACGGAAGCCACATCCATAGCGGCATACAGGCTGTCCTTTTCCGTCTTCTTGACCACGCGGTCCCGGCTCTTGAGGTCGGGATCGGTGAGCTGGAGCTGAACGGCCACGCGGGTGGCCACATCCAAGTCGTCCACCTTCTTGGTGTCCATCACCTGGAGCATGATGATGTATTTGTCGGCCATGCTGCCGTAGTAGATCAGGTTGTCCTTGCGGCGCAGGGGGTGACCTTTATAGGTCAGTGGGATCTTTTCTTCGGCCATTATGTGCCTCCTAAGGATTTCTTAAAAATTGTAACCAAATTGTAACACAATGTCACCGACTCGTCAACCCCGGAAAAAGCGGGAAATTGTGAATAAACTGTAAAGCGATGGGGAAGCGGGGGAGGTGGACGTGGACAAATGCACAAAAAGGTCCCCGCTCCCGCGGTAATCGCGGGAGCGGGGACCTTGCCATATAAGCCGGCCCATAGGAGAGAAGGGGCCGAAAGCTGCGGTTACAGGGTGAGCACCCGGTGGAGGATGACGGCCATCTCCGCGCGGGTCAGGGAGCTCTTGGGATTGAGGCGGCTGTTGGTATCGCCCTGGATGATACCGGCCTGGGCCAGAGCGGCCACAGAGTCCTGGGCGTAGCTGGAAGTGCTGCTGCCGTCGGAGAAGCGGTTGAGATAGGAGGCAGAGGCGGAGGCGACGGTCCGTCCAGTCCGGTTGAGGGTCCGGTAGAGGAAGACCATGGCGTCCTCGCGGGTAAGGGGAGCGGTGGGATTGAAGCGCCCGTCGTCGGAGCCCTGAGCGATGCCCAGGGCCTTGGCCACGGCGATGGCCTGGGCGTAGTAGCTGTTGGAGGGCACGTCCTTGAAGCCGTCGGTGGTGTTGGCGGTGAGGTTGAAAGCGCGGTAGAGCATCAGGACGAAGTCGCCCCGGGTGATGCTCAAAGAGGGGCCGTAGGCGGTGGCACTGGTGCCGGTGGTGACGCCGCCGGCGTAGAGGAAGTCAACCGAGGCGGCGGCCCAGCTGTGGCTGCCCATGTCGGAGAAGTACTGGGAAGTGGTGGAGGGTGTAATGGAGATGATCACCTGGCCGTTAAACGTGCTCCCGGTGCTGTCCGTGCCAGTATAGGTGATGGTGGTGGTCCCGATGTAGCTGGACTTGGGCACGAAGGTGACGTTGGAGATGGAGCTGCTGCCGGAGGTGGCGAAAGAGATGGAAGAGGAGACCTGGCCGCCGTATTTGCTGGGGCTTTCATAGCCGTAGTAGAGCTTGCCGGTATTGGAGACGGGGGAGTTGAACCGGACGGAGACCAGGAAGCCGCCGCCCCGGGTGGCACAGGCGCTGATGAAGTCGTTGACCTGGAAGGTCACGGGGGTGGAGCCGGTGGAGTAGCGGATCAGCGCGGCCTCTTTGGGGGCATTGCAGGTGATGACGACGGTGCCGGAGATGCTGTCTCCGTCGGTGCTCCGGCCGGTGAAGGGGATCTCCACGGTGCCGGTGAAGTTAGAGGCGGGGACGAAGGAGAGGTCGTCCAGCTTGGGGACGGCGGAACGGTAATAGGAGGTATTGCTGTTGACCGTCTTCTCACCGCTCTGGCCACGCTGGTAATAGAGCACGCCTTTGGAAGAGCTGGGCGGGGTGAAGCGGACGTAGTCCAGGCTGTACTCGGTGGCGTTCTTGCAGTAGTCGTTGAAGTCGCTGGCCCGGAAGCTCACAGAGGTACCGGAGTCAACGGTGTAGGGGATGGTCTCCACGCTGGCGTCGCCAACCCGGATCTTGAGGGTGCCGGAGAACTTGTCGCCGTTGGTGCTCAGGCCGGTGAAGGAGACGGAGACCACGCCGGAGTAGCTGCTCTTGGGGACAAAGGTCACGTCGTCCAGCTTGGGGGAGGAGGAGCGGTAATACTTGTCCGAGGAGGAGATCTCCTTCTCATAGCGGCTCTCACCGTAGCGGTAATAGAAGATGCCCTTGGAGGAGGAGGGGGGCGTGAGCTGGACATAGTCCATGTTGTAGCCGGTCTCATCCTTGCAGTAGTTGTTGAAGTCGGAGTCGTCCAGGGTGACGGTCTTGCCCCCGGCCACGGTGTAGGAGATGGTGGTCCCGCTCTTGCGGACAGTGATCTTCACGCTGCCGGAGAAGGTGTCCCGGGCGTTGCTGCGGCCGGTGTAGGAGATGGTGAAGGTGCCGGTGTAGTCCTTGGCGGGAACAAAGGTGACATTGCTCAGATAGGGGGAGTCGTTGTAGTAGCACTTGGTGGAGGTGGAGAGTTTGTCCTCGTTCTTTCCGCCGTAATCCAGATACAGAGTGCCCTTGGAGGAGCTCACTGAGCCGAAGGTCACGTAGTCCAGGGAGGACCCGGTGATCTTTTTGCACATGTCGTTGAAGTCGCTGTCCTTGAAGGTGATGGACTCGTTCTTGCCGGTTTTATAGGAGATGTCGCCGGAGGGAGCGGTGAGCTTGATCTGTACGGTGCCGTTGTAGGTCTTGCCGGCGCTGTCCCAGCCGGTGTAGGTAAAGGTGGCGGTGTCCCCGCTGTTGCCGTCGGGCACAAAGGTGATTCTGGAAATCGGCTTGCTGGCGTTGTTGGAATAGGAGTAGGCGTTGGAGGTGGAGATCTTGGCGCCACCGTTCTCCGTATAACCAAAGTAGAGGGTGCCCTTGGAGGAGTTCTGGTCAAACTTTACATAGTCCAGAGCGTTGCCATACACCCCGGTGCACACATTGTAAAAGTCGCTGGGATTCAGGGTCAGGGTCTTGTCCAGTGCCACGGAGTAGTTGATAACGGCTACGGTCCCCTGGGTGACGGTGACGGTGCAGTTAGCGGTCTTGCCACCGTCGGCGGTGGTGACCTGAATGGTGGCGGTGCCGACGGCCTTGCCGGT
>NZ_CALXEE010000078.1 GCF_944387245.1 uncultured Intestinimonas sp.
AAACGGCGTGCGGAAAACCGCACGCCGTTTTTTACAAAATTTTTAGCCCCGCTGCGACCAAGTGGCTCCGTTTGGCGGGATATAGGGCAGAAGGGAGGGATCATATATGGAGGACAAGGCCATCGTTGCGCTCTACTGGCAGCGGGACCAGGAGGCCATCCGGGCCACGCAGGGAAAGTATGGGGCCTATCTCAGCAAGATCGCTTGGCAGATCCTCTCCGACCGGGAGGACAGCGAGGAGTGCGTCAACGACACCTATCTCAAGGCGTGGAACTCTATGCCTATCCAGCGGCCGGCGGTGCTCTCCACCTACCTGGGGAAGATCGTCCGGGACTGCGCCATCGACCGCTTCCGCCACAGGCACCGGCAGAAGCGCCAGGCGTCGGAGTACGCCCTCTCCCTGGAGGAATTGGCCGAATGCCTCTCCGGTGGGGACGCCACCCAGGAGGCGGTGGACCTCCACCTGCTGGGGGAGGCCATCGACACCTACCTCCGTACCCTTCCTCCCTCGGCCCGCCGGGCCTTCGTGGCCCGGTACTACTACATGGACCCCATCCGGGCGGTGGCGGCCGACCAGGGCCTGGGCCTGTCCCAGGCCAAGAGCCTCCTCCACCGGACCCGGTTAGAACTGCGGGAACACCTGCGAAGGGAGGGGTTTTCAGTATGAAGCCGGAGGACATCAGCGACGCCATGGCCCACATCGGCGATGACCTTCTGGAGGAGGCCGACGCCGTCCGGGGTTCCGGAGGCGTGCGGCGGAACCATTGGAAGGGCTGGGCCGCTCTGGCGGCCTGCGCCGGGGTGGTGCTCTTTGGGGCAGTCCGCTGGGGCGGTGGTCCGGCGGGGCCGGTCACCACGCCGGAGGCGGAGACCGCCGCTCCAGCGGCAGAGACCACGGCTCCGGTAGAGACAGCGCAGACTACTGCCGCCCCCGTCCCCACGGTGGACGGCCTGCCCATGCTCACCATTGAACTGGGGGAAATGGGCATGGGCTTTGAGGGCTACATGGCCTACGATATCTCCGAGCTGGTCAGCGGCAACCCCTGGACGGAGGAGGCCGGGCTCACCACCCTGCCCGTGTATGCGAATCCGCTGGAGCTGGATGAATACGGACAGCCGGTGGAGGACCGGGCCGCCATGGAGGCCGCCCTAGAGGAGGTTGCCGGCCGCCTGGGTCTGGAGGGGGCGGAGATCGAGGAGACCGACTGGGGGGCGCTGACCATCCAGGGTGAGGGGCTCACCCTGGATGTGAGCAGCACCCTGCCTGTCACCCTCGAGTTCGAGCCCACACGCGCGCTGCCGGAGAAATATGACTTCGGCCACCACGCCTCCTATGAGGCTATGGAGGCGGCGGGAGAATACCTGATGGAGACCTACGATACCCTGCTGAACATGGAAAAGCCCGCCCTCAGCCTCTGGGGCGGCGACTACAACATCTACCGGGAGCAGGGCTATCAGATCGAGGTTTATGAGGGGGCTGGGGACCTGACCGACCAGCTGGTGGGGTACCACTTCCGCCGGGTGGTTTTCTACCCGGACGAGGAGGGGCGGCTGTGGATGATCCGGTTCTACCTGTCCGACCTCTCCCAGAAGCTGGGGGACTACCCCATCATTACGGCGGAGGAGGCGGAGAAGCTGCTGGGAGAGGGCCACTACATCACCAGCGTGCCCTATGAGCTGTCGGGGCTGGAGTATGTGGAGAAAGTGGAGCTGGTCTACCGGAACGGGACGCTGGAGGGCTGCTGGATGCCCTACTACCGCTTCTATGTGCGCCTGCCTGAGATGGCGGAGGGGGACGGTCTCCGGACCTTCGGGGCCTATTACGTGCCGGCGGTGGAAGGGCGCTTCCTCACCAACCTGCCGGTGTGGGATGGCTCCTTCGACACCTGAGGAGCAAGAGAGCGGGCGGACCGAAAAAGGTCCGCCCGCTTTTTGTTATGTGGGGAAAAAGAGCCGCACCGCCCAGGCTGCTGCCACAAAGCCAGCCAGGTCGGCGCACAGGGCGGCGGGGACGGCGTACCGGGTCTTTTTGATGCTGGCGGCGCTGAAGTAGACGGCCACAGTGTAGAAGGTGGTCTCGGTGGAGCCCAGCATCACCGCCGCCGTCCGGCCGACGGTGGAGTCGGGGCCATAGGTGCGGATGAGGTCGGCTCCCACCCCCAGGGCGGCGCTGCCGCTTACGGGACGTACCAGCAGCAGGGCCACCGTCTCCGGAGGAATTCCCAGGTTTTCCAGTACCGGGGCCAGAACACCCGCCAGCAGCTCCAATGCCCCTGAGGCCCGGAGCATCCACACCGCCGTCAGCAGGGCGATGAGAGCGGGGACGATGCGGATGAGGACCCCCAGGCCGTCAGCGGCCCCGGTGAGGAGGGCGTCGTACACGTCCACCCGCCGCCACAGGCCCAGCAGGGCCGCCCCCACCAGCAGAAGGGGGACGGTGAGCTCTAGCACATCCATCATCAGTCCCTCCACAGCCGCGCGAAAAGCCGGGCGGCCAGGATGCCCGCTGTCACCGACAGGGCCGAAGCCAGCCACACCGCCGGCAGGATGTCAAAGGGGGCGGTACTTCCCGCCCCCGCCCGCACCGCCGCCACTGTGGTGGGGATGAGCTGGATGGAGGCGGTGTTGCACACCACCAGCATGCACAGGGCGTCGGAGGCCACCCCCGGCGAGCGGCGGCTCATGCGGCGGGCAGCATCCAACCCTAAAGGGGTGGCAGCATTGCCCAGACCCAGCAGGTTGGCCGACACATTGGCCGAGATGGCGTCTATCACGCCGCTGTCCCGGGCGAAGTCCGGGTAGAGCCGGCTCAGCACCGGCCTCAGCAGCCGGGAGAGCCACCCCATGGCTCCTGCCCGACGCAGCACTTCCATGACCCCCATCCATAGACACAGCGCCCCCGCCATACTGAGGCACAGCTCCACCCCGGCGGAGGCACCCTCCATGGCGGCGGAGGCCACCTCCGAACCCCGACCGGTGGCCAGAGCACACACCAGCGAAATGGCCACCATTCCCGTCCAGATTCCAGACATCCCCATTTTCAAGCCCCCCATCACCCAGAAATCTATGCCAGAATGGGCCAAAATATATCCGAAACCCACCATTTTCGTAGGATAGACATATTTTTACCCTGATTTCCATATTCTGATTGACTTTTCTATACAATATGTTATAATACATGACAGATATTGGTCCGGAACGCGCTTATGCGCCGCCATTATCTGGGAAGGAGCTAAAACAGAACTATGAAATCGACCGGGATCGTACGGAAAGTTGACGAACTGGGACGGATCGTGCTCCCTATTGAGCTGCGCCGCACCCTCGACATTGCAGAAAAGGACTCCCTGGAGATCTACGTGGATGGGGCCTCCATTGTCCTGAAAAAGTACCAGCCTGCCTGTATTTTCTGCGATGATGCCAAAGATGTTATCAATTTTAAGGGGAAGAATGTGTGCCCCAACTGCATTCGCGAGCTCATGAATAAATGAGTTCCGTGTCCCTTTCCTGCGGACAAAAAATCCGGAGCGGCGGCCGCCACTCCGGATTTTTTACATAGATTTTACATAGCAGATGATTTTTTCGTGTTCGAATGGTTTCGGTCGAAATCGATTTGTATTGCTGAAGGTCCTTCGTATCCGGAGTTATATTGCGGATTGTATATACAAATGGTATATGCATGATAACCAGAAAATTACAAAAAAGGAATTCAATCGACGTTATCCGACGTTCCTTTTCCCAGCGCCAGGTCGTAGAGGGCCTTGCGGGGCAGGCCCAGCTCCGCCGCCGCCTGCCGGGCGGCGTCCCGGAGGGAGGCGCCGGAGGCCCGCAGCTCCTCCACACGGCGGAGGCCTGTCTCCAGGGTGGGGACATTTTCAGCCTCGGGCGTGCCGCCTTCCACCACCAGCACGAACTCCCCCTTGGGGGGATTTTCTTCGTACCAGGCCACAGCTTCACCCAGGGTGGTGCGGCGGATCTCTTCGTGGAGCTTGGTGAGCTCCCGACACAGGGCAATGCGCCGGTCCGGGCCGAAGGTGTCCAGCAGGTCGGCCAGGGTGGATTGGAGCTTGTGGGGCGCCTCGTAGAAGAGCATGGTCCGGGTCTCGCCCTTCAGCTCCTCCAGGTGGGAGCGGCGGTTTTTCTTGTTCATGGCCAGAAAGCCCTCAAAGGTGAAGCGCCCAGTGGGCAGCCCGGAGGCGGCCAGGGCGGTGATGAGAGCGCAGGGGCCGGGGATGGAGACCACGGGGATGCCCTCCCGGGCGCACTGGCGGACCAGGTCCTCTCCGGGGTCGCTGATGGCCGGGGTGCCGGCGTCGGTGACCAGAGCGCAGCTCTCCCCCGCCAGGAGGCGGCTCAGGACGGCGGCGCCGCTCTCGCCGGTGTTGTGGCGGTAGTAGCTCACCATGGGCTTTTTGATGCCTAGGTGGTTGAGGAGCTTCAGGGTCACCCGGGTGTCCTCGGCGGCGATGAAGTCCGCCTGGGCCAGGGTGTCGGCCATCCGGGCCGAGATATCCCCCAGGTTGCCGATGGGGGTGGGGACAAGGTAGAGGGTTCCGGGCATGATGGTGCCTCCTGTACGTGATTATTCTTCCGACCGGCCCAGCAGATAGTCGGTGGTGACGCCAAAGTAGTCGGCAAGGGCGATGAGGGTTGTGATGGGAATGTTGACCTGGCCATATTCGATCTTCTGATAGTTGCTGACGGTACAGCCCAGCAGCGCCGCCATGTCCTTCTGGGTCTGTTTTTTCTGCCGGCGCAGGGCTTTGAGTCGGGCGGCAAAGGCGGTCAAAGGCTCCATGCGGATCACCCCTCTTGACAAAATGATTCCTCACATATATTAGGGCTGCGGACCGGCGCCGGACTGAGGCCCCTCCTGTAACCGCACAGACAGCACCTCCAGGCCGGGACGGCCCTGGCGCACCGCCTCCACCAGGGCGGCGGAGGGGGGCGTGGCGAGGCTGTGCTGGAGGAGAGCCATGCGCTTGGGCTCCAGGCCGTTTTCCCGCAGGGCGGCGAAGAGGTCGGGGAGACGCTCCGGACGGTGAACCAGGGCGAACCGCCCGCCGGGCCGGGTCAGGTACCCGGCGGCGGCGCACAGCTCCTTGAGGGTGCACCCCTCCTCGCTGCGGGCCGGTCCTCCCGACTTCCCCGCCCCGGTGGGAAACCAGGGGGGATTGGAGATCACCAGGTCGAAGGCGTTGGCGGGAAAGAGCTTCCGGTCTCGCAGGTCCCCGGTGACCACCCGGGCATCCAGGCCGTTCCGGGCAAAGGTCCGCCGGGCTACGTCAGCGGCGGCGGGGGAGACCTCCACCCCGGTGAGGAAGAGGCTCTCCTCCCGGTCCAGCAGCAGCAGGCCCAGCACCCCCGAGCCGCAGCCCAGGTCGCACACCTTCCACCCCCGGCGCACCGTGGCGAACCGGCCCAGGGCCAGGCTGTCGCCCCCCAGGGGAAAGCAGTCCTCCGTCAGGAGGAGGGTATAGCGGCCCAGCCGCTCCGTCCGCTCCATGGCCCTTGGCCCCCTTTTGTGCTAAAATAATGCGTAATGAACAAAGCCACAAGCCTTGAAAGCCAAGGCTTACAAGGCTGATTGGCTTTGTTCAGGTGCAAGGGTTTCGGGCAATACGGCCCAAAACCCTTGCACTTCCATTGGAACGCAAGGCGTTCCAATGGAAATATGCATTGTAACAATGTCTGAATTCCATAAAAACGGCCCCGTTTGGCCGTTTTTATGGAATTGCGCGGCTACCGCCGCGCGAATAAACCGATCCTCGGTTTATTCAGTAGACATTAAAATAAGAAAAACGAGAAAAGGAATGATCGCATGGACATCCGCGCCGTCACCACCCTGGCTCCGGGAGGGTCCGCCGGTCTGCCCGGCGGTTTTCAGGCTTGGGAGGGAGGCAGGCTGATAGGCTCTCTCACCCTCTTCGTCCCTCTGGGCCACACCGCCGAGGTGAGCGCCTTCGTCCCCACCGAACACCGGCGGAAGGGGATCTTCTCCGCTCTCCTCGCGGAGGCGGAGGCCACCTGCCGGGCGCAGGGGGCAGAGCGGCTCCTCTTCGCCTGTGGCGGGGTGAGCGGCGACGGCCAGGCGGTGGCGGCCCACTGGGGACTGGCACTGGACCACAGCGAGTACGTGCTGGTGTGCAAAGGGCCCCGGCCGGAAAGGGCCAAAGACCTCGCCCTTCAGCTGGTCGGTCTCCCGGATCTGGAGCGGGTGGCCGCCCTCACGGAGGCGGCCTTCGGCGACACCCCGGCGGAGGCCCGCTCCATGGCGGAAAAAACCCTCTCCGACCCGGCCCGGCAGTGCTGGGGGCTCCGGGAAGGGGAGAAGCTCCTGGCCGTAGCGGTGGTAGGTCCGGCGGCGGAGGGCCTGTCCATTTACAGCGTGGCGGTGGACTCCGCCCGGCAGGGACAGGGCCTGGGGCGGCGGTTCATGGCCGGTCTGCTGGCCGTGCTGCCCCGGGACAGGGCCCTGGTGGTGGAGGCGGACAGCAGAAACCGGCCCGCCCGGGCCCTCTATGAGGCCTTCGGATTCAGAGAGACCCGGCGGCAGGACTATTTTGTCCGCGGTCTGAAAAATTCCACAGGAGGATGCGGGCGGTGAGGCCCCAGATGGCGTGGCCCTTGTAGGTCCAGATGGGCACCTGATGGGTACCCGTCCGCCAGGGGTAGCCCTCCGGGAAGCCGATGAGGTCATAGGGGAAGTCGTCGTCCACCCTGGGCACCAGGGGGAAATTATAGAGGAGGGGCGGCTGGTCCCGGAAAAAGTCGGCGGGCACCAGGAAGGTCTCCTTCACCTCGGCGGCACTGGCCTGCATGTTCACCACTGCGCCGGTGTCCACCTGGGCCAGCACCGGGTGCATGAGGCCGTGGGAGGGCATGAACACGTCGTCCAGCCGGGCCATGGGCCGGATGGCCGAGGGAGGGATACCCAGCTCCTCGCCCGTCTCCCGGAGGGCGCACTGGGTGGGAGTCTCCCCCTCCTCCATCCGCCCGCCGGGGAAGCAGACCTCCCCGGGCTGCCGTCGCAGGGCATCGGAGCGGACCTCAAAGAGCAGGTGGAGCTTCCCGTTCCACTCCACCACAGGGACCAGTACGGCGTAGTGGGTACGCACCCCCATAATGCCGGGGACACGGTCCAGAAAACGCCCTTCCAGCTCAGAAATGGTCATGACTGCCTCCTTTCACGACTCCGGGACGGTGAAGTGGGCCAGAGGGGCGGGACGGCTCCACAGCACCACATGGCCAGCCGTCCGGCTCTTTTTTACATCGATGAGCCGCTGGTTGGCGCTGCCCCGGAACAGGGCCTCGTAGGACTTCTCTGCCCGCAGGAAGGGGCCGTCCACCAGCACGTCGGTCTGCTCCAGCAGGGCCAGGGCCCCGGGCAGGTCCCCCTCCAGCAGTCTCTCATAAGTATACCCCGTATAGGTCCACACGTTCAAGCCCCTTTCCCGGGCCAGCCGGGCCAGGGCGGAGCAGTCCTCCGCCTGGAGGAAGGGCTCCCCACCGGAGAGGGTGAGGCCGTCGGTGAGGGGATTGGCCATCATCCGCTGGGCCAGCTCGGCCACGGTCACCTCCCGGCCCCCGGCGGGGTCGTGGGTGTCTGGGTTGTGGCAGCCGGGGCAGTGGTGGGGGCAGCCCTGGGTGAAGACGGTGAACCGAAGCCCGGGGCCGTCCACGATGGAGTCGGATACCGTATTGGCGATGCGCATGACAAAAACCTGCCTTCTTTGAAAAAACGGGCTGCAAAGCAGCCCGTTTTGTTTATTGATCGTCCACCACCTGGAAGATGTAGAACTTCAGGTAGAGGGACTGGTCGGCGCCCCACAGCACCGGGTGGTCGGGGGACTGGGTGCGGTACTCCACCTGCCGCAGACGGCGGCGGGCGTCGCGGGCGGCCTCCCCGATGGTTTTCGTAAACAGCTCCGGGGTCATGAAGTGGGAGCAGGAGCAGGTGGCCAGATAGCCGCCGTTCTTCACCAGCTTGATGCCCCGCAGGTTGATCTCCCGGTAGCCGGTCACCGCCTTCTTCACCGAGGCACGGGACTTGGTGAAGGCGGGCGGGTCCAGGATCACCAGATCGAACCGCTCCCCCTGCTTCTCCAGGGCGGGCAGCAGCTCGAACACGTCGTGGGACTCGAACCGGACCCGGTCGCTCATGCCGTTGAGCTCTGCGTTGCGGGTGGCCTGATCCACCCCCAGCTGGGAGGCGTCCACCCCCAGCACCTCCCGGGCGCCGCCCTTGGCGGCGTTGAGGGCGAAGGCCCCGGTGTGGGTAAAGCAGTCCAGTACCTTTCCGTCCTTGGCCAGGGGCTGGATGGCCAGACGGTTGTACTTCTGGTCCAGGAAAAAGCCGGTCTTCTGACCGTCGGCCACGTCCACCTGGTAGCGGACCCCGTTCTCCACGATCTCTACCATAGGGTCAAAGGGCTCGGACAGAAAGCCCTTCACCCGCTCCATGCCCTCCTTCAGGCGCACCTTGGCGTCGCTGCGCTCGTAGATGCCCCGGATGGCGATGCCGTCCTCGGCAAGGACCTTCACCAGAAGGTCCAGAATGGTCTTTTTCAGCCGGTCGATGCCCAGGGCCAGGGACTCCACCACCAGCACATCAGAGAACTTGTCCACCACCAGGCCGGGGAGGAAGTCGGCCTCCCCGAAGATCACCCGGCAGGAGGAGGTGTCCACCGTGTCCTTCCTGTAGGCCCAGGCCGCCCGGACCCGGGACTCCAGAAAGGCCTCGTCGATGACGGTGCCCGGCTTCCGGGACAGGACCCGCACGGCGATGGTGGAGGCCCGGTTCAGAAAGCCCACCCCCAGGGGATAGCCGTTGTAGTCCTCGATGGCCACCACTTCCCCGTCGGCAGGGTCTCCCAGGACCTCGCCGATCTCGTTGTCATAGATCCAGGGACCGCCGGCCTTGAAGAACCGGCCCTCCCCCCGCCGCAGGCGGATGCTCGCTTCTTTCATCTCTTCCATCCCCTTACACGCTGTGCTTGACCCGGTCGTGTTCCTCCGCCCGCTTGGCGTTGTTGAACCGGTCCAGGGTGCCCACCAGATAGCCGGTGATGCGGCGGATGCGCTCGAAGGGCACGCCGTCGGCCTCGGTGCGGCCGCAGCCCGGGCACTGGTCCCCGATGATGCCGGAGAAGCCGCACACCGGGTCCCGGTCCACCGGGTGGTTCACGCTGCCGTAGCCGATGCCGCTCTCCTTCATGCAGCGGATCACCTTCTCAAAGGCCTCCAGGTTGTCGGTGGGGTCGCCGTCCATCTCGATATAGCTGATGTGGCCGGCGTTGGTGAGGGCATGATAGGGGGCCTCGATCCTGATCTTGTCGTAGGCGGAGATGGGATAGTACACCGGCACATGGAAGGAGTTGGTGTAGTACTCCCGGTCGGTGACCCCCTCGATGACGCCGTACTTCTCCTTGTCGATGCGGACAAACCGGCCGGAGAGGCCCTCCGCCGGGGTGGCCAGCAGGGAGAAGTTGAGTCCCCGCTTTTCGCTCTCGGCATCCATCCGGGCACGCATATGCCCCACGATCTCCAGACCCAGCACCCGGGCCTTCTCGCTCTCGCCGTGGTGGGCGCCGATGAGGGCTTTCAGGGTCTCGGCCAGGCCGATGAAGCCCACGGACAGGGTGCCGTGCTTCAGGACCTCCCGGACCTCGTCGGACCAGTCCAGCTTGTCACTGTCCAGCCATACCCCCTGGCCCATGAGGAAGGGATAGTTATAGACGTGCTTCCGGCACTGGATCTCAAAGCGCTCCAACAGCTGGTCCACGCACAGGTCCATCATCCGGTCCAGGGACTCGAAGAAAGTGTTCAGGTCCCCCTTGGCCTTGATGGCCAGCCGGGGCAGGTTGACGGTGGTAAAGGACAGGTTGCCCCGGCCGTTACAGATCTCCCGCTCGGGGTCATACACGTTGCCGATGACCCGGGTACGGCAGCCCATGTAGGCGATCTCGGTCTCGGGGTGGCCGGGCTTGTAATATTGCAGGTTGAAGGGGGCGTCAATGAAGCTGAAGTTGGGGAAGAGCCGCTTGGCCGAGCAGCGCATGGCCAGCTGGAAAAGGTCGTAGTTGGGGTCCCCGGGGTTGTAGTTGACCCCCTCCTTCACACGGAAGATCTGGATGGGGAAGATGGGCGTCTCGCCGCCGCCCAGGCCCGCCTCGGTGGTGAGGAGGATGTTCTTCATCACCAGCCGGCCCTCGGGGGAGGTGTCCATGCCGTAGTTGATGGAGGAGAAGGGGGTCTGGGCGCCGGCCCGGGAGTGCATGGT
>NZ_CALXEE010000079.1 GCF_944387245.1 uncultured Intestinimonas sp.
ATTTTATTTGATTCCGCCGTCTGCGGACGACGGAACTCTGCGAGGCTCTTGCGCGAATTTGAGGCGTTACTACTTTTTCGACAAGCTTTGCCCTCCCCTTTCCAGGGGAGGGCAAAGCTTGTCTGCTGACTGTAAACAGGAAAAAAGAATAAAGTTCTTTTGCCTACTTTTCTTTCAAGAAAAGTAGGTCAAGAAAAGTAGGTCATGAAAAGTGGGTTAGGAAACGTAGGACCACTGGTCCACGTTGTTGACGATGGACCAGCCGTGGCCGTGGGGGTGGATCTTCTGCTCGGCCACCTGGAGCCCGTCCCGCACCCAATAGAGGTGGTTGACGTTCACCAGCCATACCCAGGGAATATCGCCGTCCTGGGTGACGCCGGTGGTGCCGTCCCACTGGGCTTTCTGCCACAGCTTGTAGGACTCCTCCAGGTCGGAGCACTGAAGGGCCTGATCCATATAGCTGTCCACAGTGGGGTTGGAGTAGGGGGAGTAGAGGGCGGTGCCGGTGTCTGGCATGGTGTGGTAGATGTTGTAGAGCTCCATGGGGGTGTGGGCGCCCCAGCCCCACACCAGGGGGGTGGTGAGGGCCCGGTCGTAGGCGGTGTCCCAGCCCACGCCCTCGGTGGTGCAGGCGATGCCCAGTTCGGCCAGCTGGTTGGAGAGGTCGGCGGCCAGGGCCTGGCGCACCGAGTCACCGGTGGAATAGAGGATGTTGAGCTCGGCCCGGACGCCGTCCTTTACCCGGACGCCGTCGTCCCCCAGGACCCAGCCGGCCTCTTCCAGCAGACGCACGGCCTCTTCGGGGTCATAGGCCACCTCGGAGGCGGGGTTGTACCAGGGCAGCTTGTCACAGACGCTGTAGGCCGGGGTACCATAGCCATTGAGGACGTTCTGGATCATCTCCTCCCGGTCCACGCCGATGTTGATGGCCCGGCGGACAGCCAGGTCGGCGGTGACGGGGTTGCCCTCGGTGGGCAGGTTGATGCCCCGATTGTCCACGCTCTCACAGGAGAGGAGGGAGTATCCCGTAGGGCTCTGGTCGGCGTAGACGGCGGAGGTATAGGCCAGGTCGGCCTGGCCCGCCTGGACCGCCAGGAAGGCGGCGTCCTCCTCCATGAAGAGGATGGTGACCTTCTTCATCTTGGGGGCCTCGCCGTAGTAGTCCGGATTGGCCTCCAGAATGATCTGCTCCCCCCGGTCCCACTGGACCAGGGTGTACCGGCCGGAGCCGATGGGATTGGAGCCGTAGGTGGCGCTGTCGTAGGCGTGTTCGGGAACGATGCCCACGATTGCCATGGTGTAGGGCCAGATGGAGTAGGGGGTAGTCATGTGAAAGAGCACTGTGGTGTCATCCACCGCCTCGGCGGAGGAGAGCATGGTGAAGTCATTGACCGAGGAGGTGGCCTTGACGGTGTTGTAGGTGAAGGCCACGTCCTCCGCCGTCAGGGCCTCCCCGTCGGTGAAGGAGACGTCGTCCCGGATGGTGACGGTCCAGGTGAGGCCGTCGTCGCTGACGGACATATCGGTGGCCAGATCGTAGCCGATGGTGAGGTCGGCGTTGGTGACGGTGAGGGTGGACTGAATGAGGGGCTCGTGGACGTGCTCGCCGGCGCCCCAGCCGAAGGCGGGGTCGAAGCCGGCCTCGGGCTCCGAGGTGGGGCCCATGACCACCACCACCTCGTCGGCGGGATGCTCCGGTACGGGCGTGGTGGTGTCTGTGCCGCCGGAGGCGCAGCCGGCGATGAGGGCGAGGGAGAGCAGACAGGGGAGAAGTCGCTTCATAAAGACCTCCTGAATTTACTTGTTCAATGCGGCCTGCCAGACGGCCTGATAGGGCACGCCGTGGGCCTGGGCGGCGGCGGCCACCGAGGCGTGTTCCGGCTTGACCTTGGAGAGTCCGAAGCCCTCCGCCGTCTTGACGTCGATCTCCCCGTAGGGGGTGGAGACGGTGGCGGCGCCGGGGGTGAGGAAGTACTTCGCACACCGGCGGACCCGCAGGCCGATGGTGGTGGTGTGGGTGAGGACGGCCCGGGCCATCCGGGCCTCCTGGGCGGGGTCGCACAGCACCGTCAGCAGGTGGCCGGAGCGGCCCTTCTTCATGGTGCCGGGCAGGGTGTAGACGTCCAGGGCCCCCTCCGCGCGCAGCTGCTCACAGGCGTAGGCCAGGGCCTCGGGGGTCATGTCGTCGATGTTGCACACCAGCTCGCTGATGGAGCCGTTGGCGCTGGTTTCACTCTCGCCCAGGAAGACCCGGACGCAGTTGGGCCGGTCAAAGACCTTCCGACCCACGCCGCAGCCCACCTTGTCCGCCGCCAGGGCGGGCATGGGGCCGAAGGACTGGGCAAAGGTGACCAGCAGGGCGGCGCCGGTGGGGGTGCACAGCTCCCCAAAGACCTCGCCGCCGTAGGTGGGCACACCGGTGAGCAGGTTAGCGGTGGCGGGAGCGGGCACCGGCATCACGCCGTGGGCGCAGCGGACGGTGCCGCTGCCCACGTGGACGGGGGAGGCGACGATCCGGTCGGGGGAGAGGAGCCACAGGGCGTAGCAGGCCCCCACCACGTCGGCCACGGCGTCCAGGGCCCCCACCTCGTGGTAGTGGACCTCGCCCACGGGGCAGCCGTGGGCCTTGGCCTCGGCCTGGGCGATGGCGTCATAGACGCTCCGGGCGCAGACCTTGACCTCATCCGGCAGGTCCATGCCGTCGATGAGACCCCGGATGTGGTCGGGAGAGGCGTGGTGATGGTGGTGTTCATGGCCATGGTCGTGCTCGTGGGGGTGGTCATGACCATGGTCGTGATCGTGTACGTGGTCGTGCTCATGCACATGGTCATGGATGTGGTCGTGCACATGGAGATGGGGGACGGCGTGAACGTGCCCATGATCGTGGTCGTGGTGATCGTGGTCATGATCGGGGTGCTCATGATGTTCGTGGTCGTGACCATCATGGTCATGGTCGTGGTGGTCGTGATCATGGTGGTGGTCGTTGTGGTCCCCCTCCTCATGGCCGTGGACGGTCACCGCCATATGGGTGCCCGCGATGCCGCAGGTCACCGCCGGCTCCGCCTCCACGTGGACGCCGGGAAGGCCCAGGCCGTTCATCTTCTCCAGAAAGGCGGTCTTCTGCTCCTCGCTCAGGAGCTCAAAGAGGGCGGCGGTGAGCATGTCCCCGGCGCACCCCATGGCACATTCAATGTAAAGGGTTTTCACGTTACTTCTCCTCCAGTCCTTCCATTTGATTGATCATGCTGGCCAGATAGCCGGCACCGAAGCCGTTGTCGATGTTGACCACGCTGCACCCGGAGGCGCAGGAGTTGAGCATGGCCAGCAGGGCGGAGAGGCCGCCGAAGCTGGCGCCGTAGCCCACGCTGGTGGGGACGGCCACAACGGGGCAGTCCACCAGTCCGCCCACCACCGAGGCCAGGGCACCCTCCATGCCGGCCACGGCGACGACGCACCGGGCGGACATGAGGGGCTCCAGATTGGAGAGGAGCCGGTGGAGACCGGCCACGCCCACGTCGTAGAGCCGGGTGACCTTGTTGCCCATGGCCTCGGCGGTGAGGGCGGCCTCCTCAGCCACCGGCTGGTCGCTGGTGCCGCCGGTGCACACCACGATGGAGCCCAGAGCGGGTCGGGGACCGGGCAGGGCGATGCCCAGCCGGGCGTCGGCGTGGTACTCCAGGTCCACACCGGCCTGGGTGAGGACGTCGGCCTTCTCCTGGTCCATGCGGGTGATGAGGATGTTGCGGCAGTGCCGCTCCCCCATGGCCCGGACAATGCCCAGGATCTGCTCCGCCGTCTTGGAGGCCCCGTAGATGACCTCCGCGGCGCCCTGCCGGACCCCACGGTGGAAATCCACCTTGGCGTAGCCCAGGTCGGCAAAGGGCTCCGTTTTCAGCTCCAGCAGGGCGTCCTCCGGGGCGGTCTTTCCCGCCGCCACGGCCCGCAAGAGCTCCAGGATCTCATGTTTGTTGTCCATGTCGGCTCCTCCTTCTCAGCGTGTCTCCAGGTCCAGGGTCACCGCGGAAAACCAGGGCTTCAGGGCGGCCAGGACCTCCCTTCGCTGCCCGGCGGCCCTGTCCCACTGGCCCTCCGGCAGCTGGATACGGGCGGCGTCGGCCAGGAGCCGCACCCGGAAGTCGGTGAATCCCAGGGAAAAGAGGGCATCCTCCGCCTTCTCCACCCGCTCCAGGTCCTCTTTGGTGATGGTCCGGCCGGTGGGGATGCGGGTGGCCAGGCAGGCGTAGGCCGGCTTGTCCCAAGTGAAGAGGCCGGCCTCCTTTGAGGCCGCCCGGACGTCGGCCTTGGTGAGTCCGCACAGCCGCAGGGGGGACTCCACCGCCAGCTCCCGGAGGGCCCTCATACCGGGGCGGTCCCCGGCGTCGTCGGAGGCGTTGGTGCCGTCCAGCAGGAGGGTGTGGCCGTCCCGGCGGGCATACTCCCACAGCTTGGTGAAGAGGGCGGTCTTGCAGTGGTAACAGCGGTCGGGCCCGTTGGCGGCGGCCAGGGGCACCGACAGGATGTCGGCCTCCACCACCACCATGGGCACGCCCACCTCCTGAGCCAAACGCTGGGCGTCCCGGAACTCAAATTCCGGCTGGAAGGCGGTGTGGACATAGTAGGCCGTGAGGTCACAGCCGTAGTGCTTGCCCGCCCACAACAGGTAGGCGGAATCCACGCCGCCGGAGAAGGCCAGGGCGGCTCTGGGGTGGGTGCTGAAGTATTCGGCTAAGGTCATGGTGGCGTCCTCCTCATGAGGTAAATACAAAAAAATGGCACGCCAAAGCTGGCGTGCCTTCTGGCCGCGGCGCGGCGTTCTCACCGCGCGGGTAATATATGACAGGAAGATACTGGATGAATACGGGGAAAAGACCCTTCTGGGCCAGAGAGCGGCCTTCTGACCGCTCAAATCTAATTTATTATATCAAATCGAAGGATATTCTGTCAAGCCCGGCGGGGAAGGGCAGCCATCTCCCGCTTCCACTCGGCGGGGTCCCGCCACTCGGGAATGCCATGGCGCTGGCGCTCCTTGGCCTCCTCCAGGGTCAGCTTCACCGGATCGTCCTTCAGATAGTCGATGAGCTCCTGGATGCCCTCTCTTGTGAGGCTGCTCACCTCAAAAATGCGCTCACAGCCGGAATTGATCATCCAATTGCGCACCATGGGCACATTGGCGTAGGGGGAGTCGATCTTGGTAATGATGCCGATGAGGGGGCGGTTGGTGAAGCACTGACAGTTGGCTTCAAAGACACTGAAGGGCTCATCGGCGGCAATGAGGAGGGCCAGCACGTCGGCCTCGAAGGAGAAGCAGGCCAGCCCCAGACCGCACCGCTTGGTCTCGGAGTACTCGCCGGGGGTGTCGATGATGTCGTCGTTGGTGTTGGTGTACTGGGTCTTGTGGTAGTGGAGCTCCTCACCGTTGAGAATCTGGGTGAGGGAGGTCTTTCCGGCCTCGCTCCGGCCCATGAGAAACAGCTTTTTCATGGAGGCACCTCCTATCGCTCCGTCAGTTCACACACAGGGAACCCCAGCTCATCCCGGAAGAAGTCCAGCACGTGCCGCAGGGCGGACTTGACTTCCTCCCGGTTTCCCAGCAGGATCACAGCTCCGCTGAACCGGTCCAGGAAGCCCAACTCCACGTCGCCGCTCTTCATGGCGATGTCGGCGGCGGCCACAGTGGCCTCCCAGGGGGTGATGTGGAGGAGGCCGATGGACTCACCGGTATGGTCCTCCCCCAGGTGGGTGCCGATGTGGAGCCCCAGGTTTTCGTAGATGCGCCGGTCGGATACGCCGATGAGCTGTGCCAGGGAGACCTCCCGGCCCACAACCTTTACCCGGACCAGGCGCAGCTCCCTGCCGCTGAGCTCTTCATAGCTGCGGGAGAAAACCTTTTCCAGGAACTCCTCCGTAGTCATACGGTTTCCCATAGCGCTGCCTCAACGCTTGGTGATCTTGCAGACCACATAGCCCAGGGTATCCCGGAAGTAGTCCACGATCTCGGTGAGGGCGGTGGTGACGTCAGCCAGTTCACCGGTGATGATGACAGTGCCGGTAAAACGGTCGGCAAAGCCCAGATAGACGTCGCCACTTTTGACGGCGATATCGGCGGCAATGACCGCAGATTCCGGCGGGGTCAGATTCATGAGGCCAATGGCGGCAGAGCCGTAGTCAATGGCGGGATTGAGACCCAGCTTCTGATAGATGATAGGGGCGGGACCGCCAATGACATGCGCAAAGGTAATTTCCTTGCCAGCCACTGTCTCCTGTACAATACGAATCTTATCATTGGTGTCACTCATTGTTCCACGTCCCTCCAAGTTTATGGTGTAAGATATTTATTATTATACGCTTTGAGGCAGAGAAATGTCAATTGGCGGCAAGGGGGACAGGCCGGTCAGCATAGGGTGTTGGAAGGAGGTGACCGAGATGGGAAAAAGAGGGGCGGAACGGTACCGGCTCATCATCCGGGGTACTGGGAAGGGGAGCCTGCGGGCAGCGTTGGTGGAGGCGGTATGGCGGCGGTACCGGGCGGAGCAGTGAGTCTTCGGGCGGCCCTTTACCTGCGGCTGTCCAGGGACGATGCCCGGGCAGGGGAGAGCGTCAGCATCGGCGGCCAGCGGGCCCTGCTGCGCGCCTATGCCGCCGACCATGGCTGGACGGTGGTGGGAGAGTATGTGGACGACGGCTTCTCCGGCACCAGCTTCCGGCGGCCTGGGCTTCAAAGGCTCCTGGAGGACGTGGAGGCGGGACGGGTGGACCTGGTCCTCACCAAGGATCTGAGCCGCCTGGGGCGGGACTATATCCGCACCGGGGAGTTGGCCGAGGTCTATTTTCCCTCCCGGCATGTGCGCTACATCGCCGTCAACGACGGCTTTGACACGCAGGGTCCAGACAATGGATTGGCGCCCTTTCAGCATGTGGTCAACGAGATGTACGCCCGGGACGCCAGCAAGAAGATCCGCTCTGCCCTGGCGGTCCGCCGGGCTCAGGGGCGGTATGTGGGGAGCCTGGCGCCCTATGGCTACCGGAAGGACCCGGCGGACAAGAACAGGCTCCTGCCCGACCCACCGGCGGCGGCGGTGGTGGGGGAGATCTTTGCCCAGGCGGCGGCGGGGGTGAGGCCGGGTGAGATCGCCCGCCGACTCAACTGTCGGGGGATCTCCTGTCCCGCCCTCCACCGTTCCGGGGGGCGTCCCGGGCCGGACGGACCGGTGTGGACGGCCTCCACGGTGTCCAAGCTGCTGCGGAACCCCACCTATATGGGCTGCACCGCCCAGGGCCGCACCCGGAAGTCCTCCTTCAAGGCCAAGGTCCGTGAGACCGTCCCACAAGAGGAGTGGACGGTGGTGGAGGGTACCCATCCGGCTCTGGTGGACCGGGAGACCTTCCGGCTGGTGGCCAGGCGGAGTAGAGGACGGCCCGGAACAGGGCGATTTCAGAACCGGATGGCGGGGCTGGTCCGGTGCGGGACCTGCGGAGGAGTCATGGTGTCCGCGGGCACCCGGCGGAAGGACTCACCCGCCGTGCTGGTGTGCCCGCGCTATAAGCGGAAGGGCCCTGCCGCCTGCGGCAGTCATGCCATACACTATCCAGTGTTGAAAGATCTGTTGGGCCGGGCGATGCGGCGGGCCGTGCTCCTCACGGCAGCAGAGCGGGAGGAGATTCTGTCGGACCTGGTCCGCCGGGGGAGCCAGGAAAGCGGAGAAGGCAGACGGGCAGACCTGGAGGCGGAGCTCAGACGTCTGGACCGTCTGGAGGGGGAATTGTGGGACAGCCATCTGCTGGGGGAGCTTGGGGAAGAGCGGTTTCGGGCATTGCTGGATCGAGTCAATGCGCTCCGGCGGGAGACCACCCGGAAACTGGAGGCTTGCCCACAAGAGGGGGGAATCGACCTGATTGCCCTGCGGACAGAGCTGGAGCGAATCCTGGATCAGATCTTGTCCGCGCCGGCGGAGGATCAAAGGCTCCTGTTTTCGCTGGTCACATCGGTAGAAGTGGGGGAGCGGGAAGAGGACGGGATACTGCCGGTGGGGATCGAACTGGACGTTCCTGCCCTAGAGCAGACAGAGCTGCTGGAGCGTTCCGGCCCTATGGACCACAATATATGGGACGTGCTTCCGCTCGGTAAGAAGGACAGTGTTGTGCCTGTGCCAAATATTTCTGGGGAGAAATCGACTGTAAAGTGAAAATACATTTCAAAGAGCCGCACCCCAGAAGGGCGACTTCATGTGCATGGGACTGGGATGCAATGCCGCTGGGGTGGTGGGGTGTCGGATTGTGGATTCCCCCCGGGAGCGGCTCATCGCCATTCTCACCAACAGCCTGGTCCCCTGCAACGGGCGCTTTCCTACCCTAATCACCATCTTGACCCTCTTCTGCGCCGGGGGAGGGCTGGCGGCGGGAGGTGCCCTGGCCGGTCTGGTGGTGCTGGGGGTGGCGGGGACGCTGGCGGCGTCCAGGCTGCTGTCGGCCACCCTCCTGAGGGGAACGCCTTCGGCCTTTGCCATGGAGCTGCCGCCCTATCGTCGCCCACGGCTGGGGCAGGTGGTGGTACGCTCAGTGCTGGATCGAACCTGTTTTGTGCTGGGCCGGGCGGCGGCGGTGGCGGCGCCCGCGGGACTGCTCATCTGGCTGTGCGCCAACTGGACTCCGGGGGGCATGTCCCTGCTGGCCCGGTGTGCCTCCACCCTGGATGGTGTGGGGGAGCTGCTGGGCATGGATGGAGTGATCCTCACCGCCTTCCTTCTGAGCTGTCCGGCCAACGAGCTCTTTTTGCCGCTGCTCCTCATGGGGTACCTCTCCACCGGGGTGCTGGCCGAGCCTGAGGATCTGGCGGCACTGGGCCAGCTCCTGACAGACAGCGGATGGACAGGACTGACGGCGGCGTGTGTCCTCCTGTTTACACTGTTCCATTGGCCCTGTACCACCACCTGTCTCACGGTATGGCGTGAGACGGGAAAGGTCCGCTGGGCTGTAGCGGCGGCATTGGTACCCACCGGGTTGGGAGGGCTGTTGTGCCTGATCGTGGCTTCGGCGGCACGCCTGCTGGGACTGGGATGAGACTGAAATCCCCACAATGCGGGCAAAGTGACAGAGAATTCCAAAATATTTCTAGAAAAATAGTAGAATCGCCCGATGGAAAACAGGAAAATATCTGCTAAAATGGAACCGATAAAAAAGCGGCCGTGAGGCCGCGGAACGAGGAGAAAAGAGTCATGCTGAACAATACCAAGAAGCCGGAGCCTCTGGCTGCCCAGACCGCGGCCGAACAGAAGACGGCTCCCAAGGCCGAAAAGCCTGTGGAGGCACCCAAGGCCGCCGAGGCTAAGGCGGAAAAGCCTGTTGCGTCTACAAAGACCGAGAAAGCCGCCGCCGCTGCCAAAGCCAAAGCGGAGAAGGCCGCCGCCGTTGCTGCCGCCAAGGCTGAGAAGGCGGCTGCTGCTGCCAAGGCCAAGGCTGAGAAAGCCGCTGCCGCCGCCAAGGCTAAGGCCGAGAAAGCGCCTGTCCGCAAGCGCACTGTGGGTGCCCGGAAGGCCGCCGCTCCCGAAGTGAAGCTGTATGTCCAGTATCAGGGAAAGCAGATCTCTCAGGAGGAGGCCGTGGAGGCCGTGAAGGCCGCCTGGACCGGTGAGCCCATCAAGAGCCTGGAGCTCTACGTGAAGCCTGAGGATGGAGCCGTCTATTATGTTATTAACGGCAGTGAGACCGGTAAAGTGAACTTCTGAATGTAAACGGAACGGTAAGGAAAGGGACTGACCATGTGGGTCAGTCCCTT
>NZ_CALXEE010000080.1 GCF_944387245.1 uncultured Intestinimonas sp.
AACTTATTTGTTCTAGCAAACTCACGAGCTTTTGTCAAGCACTTTTTCAGATCTCAGAGATTTTCTTCTCGTCATCGTCCTGTTTTTGTGCCTCTCGCAAAGCGCTCAGATAATATACCAGATCAAACCCACATTGTCAATACTTTTTATCTACTTTATTAAGCAACAATAAAAATTCTTTAGCCGCGGGCTTTTATTAAGACGGGTAAACCCTTGATCATTAGCTTGTATATCCCATCGTGCAAGTACCGTCTGCCTGCTGCCCATCAGTGATTTGTTTTATATAAAAGACCGGAGCGACATGTGGCAGCATGTCGCTCCGGTCTTTTGGGTATCCTTACGCCATCTTCAGGCGCAGGCCGCTGCGCTTGAGGGCAGAGCGAATGGCCAACGCCAGGGGAGGGGCCGCGATGATGGCCACCCCACCGTTGAAAATAGAGGCGGGGATCAGGGCCAGCAGGGTCACCGCCGCGGCCTGGGGCTGGAGGCCGCCCAGCAGCATCCCGTTGTAGAAGAAGTCCTTCAGGTAGTAGAGCACGTAGTAACTCAGGCACCCCACCACCGCCGCCGTCAGGTAGCGGCCATAGGTGGCGGGCTTGGCCCCCTCGCCCCGCCGGCCCGCTGTGACGGCCACACCGGCCATGAGGCCCATGGCCCCCTTGGTCAGGAAGGTAATCCAGCACTCCGCCGCCCACAGGGGGTTGGTGAGGTCATAGAGGGCGGAGCCCAGGCCGGAGGCCAGGCCGCCCACCGGCCCCAGCAGGAGCCCGGAGAGGACACACAGGATATTGGCCAGGGTAAAGGAGGGCACTCCGCCCACCGGCACCGGCATGATGATGCGGGCGTAGTTGCCGGCAAAGACCAGGGCGGTCATCATCCCCAGAAAGGCAAGCCGCTGGGTGGACATGTTCTGTTTCATGGAAACCACTTCCTCTGTCTGTTCTGCCGCCATTATACCCCCTATCTGATATTATTTCAAATCTCAGTTTTTATTTATTTAATAAGGTCAGATCGCCGCTCACCGGAGGGCCCATAGCCAGCGGAAGGCCAGCCGCTCCCAGCGGGGCAGGGCGGCATCCACCCGTTTCCGCTCGCCCTCTATGGCCTCCGCGGCCTGTTTGCGCTCGGCCTCGGTGAGGGTGTGCTGGCTGAACCAGGCCTTCGATGCCAGTTCCTCCACCTCCGGGTGCTCCCTGCCGCCCCAGGGCAGGAGCCGGCGCTGGAGACGGTAGGCCCAGAGGGCGGCGTCGTTGGTGCCGCTCCCCCACAGCCTCCGTCGCCAGACGAAAGCCATAATCCGCCGCCGGGCGAAGAGCAGCAGCCACAGAACGGGCACCACAGCGAGCCAGGCGAGTGTACTCAGATCCGCTTCCCCGTCTCCGCCCATGCCCCCCTCATCTTGGCCGCCCGCCGGGGCCGTAGTGGGGGTGGGCGCTGGGGCGGCGGAGCTCTGTGGTGTGGGCGTCGGGATGGGTGTTGGCGTGGAGGTAGGCGTGGGCTCCGGCTCGGCGGTCTCTTCTGGCTCCGTCTCCTCCCCGCCGTAGGTGGGGGTCACCTCCACCGGGTACCAGCCGTAGCCGTCCAGGTAGATCTCCACCCAGGCGTGGGCCGCCGACTCGGGCACATCCACCTGGCCGGAGTCGGGCACCATCACCGTGTAGCCGCTGACATACCGGGCGGGAATGCCGACCATTCGGAAAAACAGGGTAGCGACGGTGGCGTAGTGCATGCAGTAGCCCTTCCCGCTCTGGTTTAGGAAGTAGTCCACAAAGTCGGCGCCCTCCGGCATGGCAGGGACGTTGGTGTCATAGGTGGTGGTGGCGGCCAGCGCGTAGCCGATCAGCCTGGCCCCCTCCATTTCAGACCAGTAACCCCGGAGCACCGACTTCCGGTAGCTGTCATCTACCTCGAAGTGCAGCCCGGCGTTCCGTTCCGCCCAGGTATAGAGGGCCTGCTCCGCCTCCTCCGGCACCTCCAGATAGTGCTCATAGACGAAGTCACGGTAGGCCTCCTCCGCCTGGGCGGCGATTCCCTCCAGGGGACGCATGGCGTGGTCAGGCTCGGCCTCTGGCCGGTAATAGACGGTGTAGCTTCCGACGCCGAAGCCCTTTTGGATGTGGGAGTCCGCCACGAAGCTGCCCCCCACCAGCTCATCGGCATCGGTAAGGAGAGAATAGGGCACATAGAAACAGTTCCCAGGGGCGCCGGTGAGCTCCACCGTCACCGCATGCCAGTCCTGACCGACGGCGGTGAGGGCGGGGAAGTTCAGGGGCTCATAGCCCCCCAGGTCCCCCAGCTCCTCATAGGCGGCGTCGTCCAGGGGCTCCCAGGACGTGCCGGTATACACCCCGGCAGACCGCCCCCGGAGGTAGATCCGTCCGGGTACATCGGTCTTCACCCGGAGCATGGTGCGGCTTGAAAGGGACAGAGGGCCTGCACCGGCCAGGTCCACCCGGCCGGAGGAGCCGCCCACCTGCAGGCCATTTGCCACGAAGTCGGGCAGGGAGAAGGCCAGGTCCCCGGAGAGGATGACCCCCTTGGCCTTCTCGGCCCACTTGGGGTAGACATAGCGCTCCTTTGGTACGGCCAGGGTCAGGAGGATCAGAGCGCAGCCGGCGGCGGGCAGGGCGGCCAGGGTGAGCCGGGCCCGGGCGGCCCTGTCCCTTTTGGAGAGAATGCTGGTGAGGAACAGGGCACACCAGCAGGTGAGAAGGAGCAGAAAGTCAGGCCACCAGGGCAGGCGGTCGGCCAGGAAGGCTGGGAGCAGCAGCGGATAGGTCATAGCCGCCACGGCCCAGGCCGAGCGCAGCCACAGGGCTGCCCAGCCCAGAGGGAGGGCCAGCAGGGCCAGGGCGGCACACAGGAAGAGGAGGCAGGCCGCCGCCGGGAAGGGGTCTGGCAGGGTGCCGCTACCCCCCAGGACCAGCCCGACATAGGCCATGGTGGCCCTGACCCCGGCGGTCAGCGGGTCCCACATCAGCCAGGTGAACAGGGCATAGCCCTCGGCCAGCAGCAGCAGGACCGCCCAGCGGAACCGGGGCAGGGCGCGGATGACGGCCATGACCACCCCCAGCCCCACGGCGGTGAGGGTCAGGAGGCGCCGGCTGTCTCCCAAGCCATAGACGCTCTGGCAGCACAGGGCCACCCCCATGAGCAGCAGGGAGAGGAGGAGGGCGTCGGCGAAAAGGGGAAGCGGCCAGCCGCCCTTGGACACCTTTACAGTCTTGTTTCGTTTCCGTCTCACACCGCCACCTCCCCATTGGGCATGAGGTGAAACCTCCGCTCCTTGCCGCCGGCTCCCTCCGCCCGGATGGAGCGGCCGGTGGGCGGCGTGGGGTCGGAGAGGGCGGCGGACAGACACCGGTCCAGGGTCCGCCGGTCGGCCACCAGGAACTGCCGCAGCTCCCCCGTCTCCGGGTGGAGCCAGGCCACGGTGTGGTTCCGGCCCTGGTCCAGGAGAGCCGACGACCAGGTCAGCAGCCGGTCCAGCACCCCGTCCACCTCATCCCAGGCCCCGAAGTGGTCAAAGGTGAGGATAAGGCCCTCCTGCCGGGGCTCCAGGGTCTCCCGGACCACCAGTTCGTCCCGCTTGGAGGAGAGCTTCCAGTGGATGGTGGTCACCGGGTCCCCCGCCCGGTAGGGCCGCAGATCGTAGTCCTCCCCCGGTCCGCCGCCGGGCCGGGGTCTCAGGGGACCCATTGCCTCCGCCTCCCCCCGCAGGGCGGCGGGGAGGGGCAGCTCCAGCCGCCGGGGCAGTGAGAGGGCGGAGCAGGGCGGCGGCGGGGCCACGGGCAGGGAAAAATTCCCAGTCCGTCCACCACCTGGAGCCGCTCCACCCGGCAGGTGACACGGCCGCAGTGGGCTGTCTCCCACTCCGTCCACGCCCACAGGGCCCCCTTCCTGTCCGGCAGGCCGGAGAGGGTCACCCGGCGGCGTGTCTCCTCTCCGGTCATCTCGTTGGTAAGCCGCAGTCGCAGGCGCACCATGGGCAGGGGCAGAAAGCCCCGGTATCGGACCTCCGCCCGAAAGCGGAACACACTCCCTCGCTCCAGGCCGGCAGCGGCGGCAGCGAGTCCGCCCCGGCACCGGAGGACCAGGGGCAGGGCCAGGAGCAGGGAGACCACCGGCAAGGCCAGGGCGGTCCACAGGAGGAAGTGGGCCAGGTAGCCCACATCCAGAATGTGAAAGAGCAGCACCGCGGCCAGGGCCAAGCCGCAGCCCACACGCCGGGCGGCCACGGCGGTCACTTCAGCCGGGGGGCACGCACCGAGGCCAGCACGTCCCCCAGCGGATCGCCGGCACCGGCGGCATCGGTGAGGATGAGCCGGTGGGCCACCGTATCCCGGAAGAGCTCGGTCACGTCGTCGGGGAGGACATAGTCCCGGCCCCGGATGAAGGCGGCGGCCCGGCTCACCGCCGCCACCGCCAGGGTGGCCCGGGGGCTGCCCCCCTGGGCGATGGCCGGGTGGCGGCGGGTGGCCCCCACCAGCCGGACGATATACTCCAGCACCTCGTCGGAGATGTGGACGGCCTCCACCGTCTGCCGCAGCCGCTCCAGCCCCGCCCGGTCGGTGACCTGGCTCACCCGCTCTACCACCGGCCCGCCGCTCCGGCGGCGCAGCAGCTCCAGCTCGTCCTGGGGCGACGGGTAACCCATGGACAGCCGCAGCATGAAGCGGTCGAGCTGGGAGTCGGGGAGCAGCTGGGTTCCCGCCGCCCCCGCCGGATTCTGGGTGGCGATGACCAGGAAGGGTTGTGGCACTGGGTGGCTCACCCCGTCCACCGTGACCTGCCCTTCCTCCATGGCCTCCAGCAGAGCCGACTGGGTGCGGCTGGTGGCCCGGTTGAGCTCGTCAGCCAGGAAGAGGTTGCACAACACCGCTCCGGGCTGATACTCCATCTCCCCGGTGGCCTTATTATAAATGGAGAAGCCGGTGAGGTCGGAAGGCATCACGTCGGGGGTGAACTGGACCCGGTGACAGGTGAGCCCCAGGGCCCGGGAAAAGGACAGAGCCAGGGTGGTCTTCCCCACCCCGGGGATATCCTCCAGCAGTACGTGGCCACGGGCCAGGATGGCCAGCAGCAGTTTTACCACCACCTCGTCCTTGCCCACCACCGCCTTTTTCACCTCGGCCACCACCTGGGCGCACAGCCTGCGGTCATCCATGGTATCCCACCCTTTCCCTCCGGTTGTCATAATCCGGTATTTTGGCCATTATATCACGCCCCTTCCAAGCCGGGCAAGATGTTTGCGCCCAAACAAACATAAAAGAGGAGCCGTCCGAATCGGACAGCTCCTCTCAGGAAATACAATATATTATTTAGTCATTCATCAGCTTGGCCTTGTCCAGCAGGAAGAAGATGAGGCTGATGATAACAGCGGTGACGGCGGCCAGGGTCATGCCGGTGATGGACACCGAGCCGATGGTGAGGGTGAGGCCGGAGAGACCGGCCACAAAGACTACGGAGGTGAGGATCAGGTTGCGGTTCTTGCCATAGTCCACCTTCTTGTCCACCAGGATGCGGAGACCGGAGGTGCCGATCATGCCATAGAGGAGGAAGGTGATACCGCCGATAACATCGCCGGGGATGGTGGAGATGAAGGCGGCCAGAGGCCCGATAAAGGCCATGAGGAGGGAAATGACAGCGGCGCCGGCGATGACCTGGACGGAGTAGACGCCGGTGACGGCCATGACGCCGATGTTCTCGCCGTAGGTTGTGGTGGGCACCGAGCCCACGAAGCCGGAGATGGCGGTGGAGAGGTTGTCGCCCAGCAGAGAGCGGTGGAGACCCGGGTCCTTGAGGAGGTCCCGGCCCACGATCTTGCCGGTGACCACCTGGTGGCCGATGTGCTCGGTGGCGATGACCAGGATGACGGGGGCGATGGTGAGGATGGAGTTGAGGTCAAACTTGGCCAGGTGGAACTTAGGAAGGGTGAAGAGCTGGGCCTGAGCCAGAGGGGTGAAGTCCACCAGGCCCATGGCCACGGCGGTGAGATAGCCGCAGATCATGGCGATGAGAAGGGGGATGACGGCGAAGAACTTGCGGAAGAGAACGGAGCCGAAGACGGCCACGCCCAGGGTGACGGCAAAGACGGCGATGTGGGGGCCTGATGTGAGGTCGGCGCCGGTCTTGCCGGGGGTGATGGTGTTGCCGGCCAGCTCCAGGCCGATGAGGGCCACCACGGGGCCCATGGCGGCGGGTGGCAGGATGACGTCGATCCAGTCGGTGCCGAACTTCCACACGATGAAGGCCAGCAGGCAGCCCAGCAGGCCCACCACCACGAAGCCGCCCTGGGCGTACTCAAAGCCCTTGGCCGCGATGACGCCGCCTGCGGGCGCCAAAAAGGCAAAGCTGGAGCCGAGATAGGCCGGTGCTTTGCCTTTGGTGAGGAAGATGAAGAGCAGGGTGCCGAAGCCGTTCATGAAGAGAACGATGCCGGGGTCGATCTGGAACAGGATGGGGACCAGCACCGACGCGCCGAACATGGCAAATACGTGCTGGATGCTCAGGGGCAGGAGCATGGGAAGGGGGACTTTTTCATCCACCTGGATGATGCGCTTTTTGTCCATGGGATACCTCTCTTCTCGATTGCATTTCGGGCAAGTATACCACTTCTTCTACATTCGGTCCACTGTTTTTTAGTTTTTTTGTCTTTTTTGTCATATCCCACGGAAACGGACGGAAGGCGACCTCCAATTCCTCTTTTGCGCCGATTGACAAAAATACCTCTTTTTTTATAAGATAGACTTGATTTTTTATAGAAAGCGGGTGTTTTCCCATGTCCAACAAGTGGCCCTTTGTGACCAAGGCCCAGCTGGAGGCCATCGTCCGGCAGTACCCCACCCCCTTCCACCTCTACGACGAGAAGGGGATCCGTGAAAACGCCCGAAAACTCAAGCGGGCCTTTGCCTGGAATCCCGGCTTCAAGGAGTATTTCGCTGTCAAGGCCACCCCCACCCCCGCCATCCTAAAAATTCTGCATGAGGAGGGCTGCGGCACCGACTGCTCCTCCCTCACCGAGTTGATGCTCGCCGACAAGTGCGGCTTCCACGGCAGCGAGATCATGTTCTCCTCCAACGACACCCCGGCGGAGGAGTTCCGGCTGGCCGCCCAACTGGGCGCTACCATCAACCTGGACGACTTCACCCACATCGACTTTCTGAAGGACACCATTGGGTATATCCCCGAGACCATCTCCTGCCGCTTCAACCCCGGCGGCACCTTCTCCATCGGCGCGAGCAACGAGGGCTTCCAGGTTATGGACAACCCCGGCGAGGCCAAGTATGGCTTCACCCGTGCCCAGCTCACCGAGGGTTTTAAAAAGTTGAAAGCTATGGGGGCCAAGCGTTTCGGCATCCACGCCTTTCTGGCCTCCAACACCCTCTCCAACGCCTACTATCCCACCCTGGCGGGCATTCTCTTCCAGACCGCCGTGGAGCTCAAGGCCGAGACCGGCTGCGACATCCAGTTCATCAACCTCTCCGGCGGCGTGGGCATCCCCTACCGCCCCGAGCAGCCCGCCAACGACATCCTGGCCATCGGCGAGGGGGTGCGGCAGAAGTACGAGGAGATCCTGGTCCCCGCCGGCATGGGGGACGTGTCCATCTTCACTGAGCTGGGCCGGTTCATGCTGGGGCCCTACGGCTGTCTGGTGACCACGGCCACCCACTTTAAGCACACCTACAAGGAGTACGTGGGGGTGGACGCCTGCGCCGCCAACCTGATGCGCCCCGCCATGTACGGCGCCTACCACCACATCACCGTCATGGGCAAGGAGGACGCCCCCTGCGACCACCAGTACGACGTCACCGGCTCCCTGTGCGAGAACAACGACAAGTTCGCCGTGGACCGGATGCTCCCCGAGATCGAGCTGGGGGATCTGCTGGTCATCCACGACACCGGCGCCCACGGCTTCTCCATGGGCTACAACTACAACGGCCGACTCCGCTCGGCTGAGGTCCTGCTTCGGGAGGACGGCTCTACCCAGCTCATCCGCCGGGCCGAGACCCCCGACGACTACTTCGCCACCGTGTCCTTTTTCTTGTAAGAAAAAGGACCATAAAGAACTTTTGTTTTCGCTCTGGGACTTGTCTTAAAATGCAAGGCTGGTGCCCGGTGACCAGCGCAATACCGCATCGGAACACCTTTATAAAATCGACAAGGCCCGTCTCGCTCCCTTGCGCGAGACGGGCCCTGCATCTCTCCCTGTACGCATGGCATTGACTTTTATATAAAGTCAATGCTATGCTTTTTTTATCCACATGATGGGAGGAATTTGGATGGATTTTCCCTCTGTTTGGGACCTGGTTCTGAAAAACGCCGGTCAGACCTTTTACACCGTAACCGGTCTCCCCTTCACTTATCAGGTGCAGGACGACGTCGTTCGGACCAGCCGCACCAATTACCGTCTGACAAAGCGGGACTTCGAAAAAGCCTTTGAACGGATGCCGCTGTCCGGCCCCGGTCCGCTCAATGACATCGTCCGCGGTCCGTCCTACGTCTTCGCGATCCTGAACAAATTGCTCTGAGCTCATGGGAGCAGCCGCGCCATATCCTCCGGCATAGGACAGGTGAAGGTGAGCATCTCCCCGGTGACGGGCTGGCGGACAGCGAGCTCCGACGAGTGGAGGGCGGGACGGGGGATGAGTTCCTTGTCCTCCGCGCCATAAAGGAAGTCCCCCGCTAACGGGCAGCCCAGGTAGGCCATATGGACCCGGATCTGGTGGGTCCGCCCCGTCTCCAGCGCCAGGCGGACCAGGGTACGGTCCCCCCGACGCTCCAGTACCCGGTAATGGGTCCGGGCGGGCAGGCCGTCCGAACGCACTGCCCGGGCCACAATGGAGCCCTCCGCCATGCCAATGGGGGCATCTACTGTCCCCGCCTCCTCCGCCGGCCCCCCCAGGCACACCGCCAGATAGATCCGCCGGAACTCCGCCGTGTGGAGCTGGTTCTTCAGCACCTCCTGGGCGTGGGGGTGCTTGGCCACCACCATGAGCCCCGATGTCCCCTTGTCCAGCCGGTGGACCGGGTGGAAGTCTGCCTCCACCCCAGTCCGGTCGTAATAATCCAGCAGGAAATTACCGATGGTATTGGAGAAGTGGCCGGCGCCGGGGTGGACCAGCACCCCGGGCGCCTTGTTGAGGACCATCATATCCCCGTCCTCATAGACGATATCCAGTGGTCCCGGCGCCGGTACCACCCCGCTGCGCCGCTCTGGGTCAGAGAGCCGCACAGTGAGCACCTGCCCAGCCTCTGCCCTCCGGCTGGTGAAGACCCGCACGCCATCCAGCAGGATACCGTCCTCCAGCCACTTGATCCGCCGGATCACCGTACCCGAGAGGCCCAGTTCCTTCCGCAGCAGGGTGTCCACCTTCTGCCCCACCCGCTCCGGCGGCACGGTAAAGCTTACCCGCCGGATCTGCTTTTCCGCCGTCCCCGGTACCCCTATGCGCTCCACAGGCCTCTTCTCCT
>NZ_CALXEE010000081.1 GCF_944387245.1 uncultured Intestinimonas sp.
CTCTTTGTTTCCAAGTTGTCAGCGCTCGCCGCCCCAGAAGATGAGGGCCAGCATACCGGGACCGGTGTGAGTACCGATGACCGGACCGATGGGGGCTGTCTGGATCTCGCTGTCGGGGAAGGCCTCGTGTACCAGGGCTTTCAGCTCTTCCGCCTTTTCCGGGCTGTCACCGTGGCCAATGACCACCAGTTTACCCATGGAGGGCTCCCAGCCCTTCTTCATCCGCCCCAGCTGGGCGGACATGGCCCGACGGCCGCCTCTGAGCTTCTCGGCCACCTCCAGCTTTCCCTCTTCTGAGACATGGAGCATGGGCTTGATCTGGAGCGCCGTACCCACCACCGCAGCGGCGGTGGAGATACGGCCGCCGCGGCGCAGGAACTCCAGGGTATCCACCGTGAACCAGTGGCAGACGGAGAGCCGGTTGGCCTCCACCCAGTCGCCCAGCTCGTCAAGGTCCATGCCCTCGGCCATTTTGCGGGCCGCCTCCCGGACCAGGAAACCCTCGCCCACAGAGGCGCAAAGGGTATCGACACAGCGGATGGTACGCTCCGGGAAGGATTCGCGCAGCTCCTCAGCGCACATCCGGGCCGTCTGGTAGGTGCCGGACATGCCGGAGGTGAAGCACAGATACAAAATGTCCTCACCCGCCTCCAGACAGGGGGTGAAATGCTTGAAATATACATCAGGGCGAATCTGGGTGGTGCTGGCGGTAGCACCTCCCCGCAGGGCGGCATAGAACTCCGCCACATCCAGATCTCCGCCCGGCCCGTAGATCCGGCTCTTCCCGTTCAGGATCACCTCCATGGGGAGGACGGTCACCTCTGGGAACCCCACCATCATCTCCGGGCTGTGATCGGCGGTGGCGTCGGTAAAGATCCGGTAGGCCATGGCTTACTCTTTCGCGCAGCCGGCGCAGGCGCCACAGTCGTGGCCGCTCTCGGCCCACAGCCGGTCAGCGGTGGCCTTCCAGTTCTCGGCGTAGGGGGTGGTGCGGTCGCACAGGGTATCCGCCGCCTCGGGGCTCTCGTAGTCGGTGGACTTGGCGCCGGTGGCCTTGACCATGGCCCGCAGCTTCTCCGGGTTCTCCAGCATGGGGCAGGGGCGGAGCATGTTCTGGTTGAAGGGCTGACCATCGTGGTAGGCCATGAAGATGGGGGACTTCAGGGCGTCCAGCAGGCTGCAGTCACGGATATTCACGTTGGAGTAGTGGATGAACACGCAGGGCTCCACATCGCCGCGGGCGTTGATGTGCAGGTACCGGCGGCCACCGGCGATGCAGCCGCCCACGTACTCGGCGTCGTTCTGGAAGTCCATGGCGAAGATGGGCTTGGAGCCGCGGAAGGCGCGGATGCGGCGGTACATCTCCGTGCGCTGCTCGGGGGTGGGGAGGAGCTCGGTGGCGGCGCCGCTGCCCACGGGCATGTAGTGGAAGAACCAGATGAAGAGGGCGCCGGCCTCGATGATCATGTCGTAGAACTTCTCGCTGCTCACGTCGGCGTAGTTCTGGCTGGTATAGCAGGTGGAGATGCCGAAGGGCAGCTTGTGGTCCTTCAGCAGCTTCATGGCGTGCATGACCTTCTCAAAGTCACCGCTGCCGCGACGACCGTCATTGGCATCGGAGAAGCCCTCCAGGCTGATGGCGGGGACAAAGTTCTTCACCCGCAGCATCTCCTGGCAGAAGTCCTCGTCGATAAGGGTGCCGTTGGTAAAGGAGAGGAACTCGCAGTCGCTGTGCTTCTCGCACAGCTTCAGGATGTCGGTCTTGCGGACCAGAGGCTCGCCGCCGGTAAAGATGTACATATAGGTGCCCAGCTCCTTGCCCTGGGTCACGATGGAGTCCAGCTCCTCAAAGGTCAGGTTCAGCCGGTTGCCATACTCAGCCGCCCAGCAGCCGGTGCAGTGCATATTGCAGGCGCTGGTGGGGTCCAGCAGGATGGCCCAGGGCACGTTGCAGTTCTCCTTCCGGGCGACCTCCTCTTGGGTGGCGCTGCCCTGAAGGCTGGCATTGACGATGAAGTTGCGAAAAAACGCCTTCCGCACACCGGGGTCCAGGGCGTAGACCTTCATAATCAGGTCATACCAATGGTTCTTCTCCTCGATGGACTTGCGGAACGCCTGACGCTGCGCGACGTACCAGTCCTCGGGGACCAGCTTATCCACCAGGTTCATAACCTTGGGAATATTGGTTTCGGGATCTTTTTCCAAATAGGAAAGGGCCTGGGTGACAGCCGCGCTGATGGCAGCGCTCTTGGCTTTCTCTGCAATGCTCATTATGATCAACCTCATTTCTTCTCTGCCTGCTCCGCCGCTTCTCAGATTTGCCTTGGAGTTTTCTGTTTGCTTTCATTTTAAAGCGGGTGCACCTTCGATGTCATGGGACAGGCTGAGAAAAGTGAGACATTTTTCGACACTTCTCAAAATTGTCACCTTTCGGGACACTTCAGCCAAATTGTCCCTTTTCTTCCGCCGGCCCGCTTTTTATGATAGAGCTACTGTAATGTCCCAGAGGTCAATGCCATGCGTCTTGTTCGCACGGCCTTTTGTCGCGCACATTTATATCGGTAAAAATGTGACGGCTGCTCTGCGGGACCCAGTTTTCGTTTCCAGGAGGGGAGCAAATGGATCAAGACGCATTCAAACGCGCTGTGGTAGAATCTGTTGTGGACCGGAGCCTGCGTGACATCCGGCGCGATCCCCGGCGCGGTATCCGGAGATTGGCTGACTTGGGCGATGTGACGGCTGCCGGTCCCTACCAAAAAAAATTTCTTACCATGATTCGCCGCATGCTGGAACAGGAGGACAGCCCCTATTATACTATGGTGTGCAACGCGGTGCGGTCGGCGGACAGCGAGCGTCTGAAGACCTTCGGTATCAATTTCGGATGGAACTGTCTCACCGTCGGCACCAAGAAGATCCGCACCCTGGAACAGACCCAGACCTGGAGCATTCCCTGGTCTCTGACCCTCCACATCGGTGGTGGGCCCGAGGATCTGGACGCCCATATCCTGATCCGGATCATCCGTGAGGGAATGAAGCTGGGGATTTACACCTACTTTCTCTTTCCAGACGGCATGGGCCGCTCCATCTCTACCGCCCTGGACGCGGTCACAGCGTCGGAGGACTGTGCCTTCTTCCTCTTTCTTCCGCCGGAACAGACGGATGCCAACGTCATTCAGTCCCTCACGGTCCCCCGAAACCTGATGCTCGGCATCAGCAGCGAAGGTCCGCAGTGGCAGTCTCTGGCCACCCAGCTGCGTCAGGAGGGCGCCCTCTACTTCCTCTATCGGACCTATGACAGCCCCGACGAGGCCTTGGATATCGCCTCCGGCAAGTGGGCGGATCAGCTCTCCCCCCTGGCCGGCATCGGCAGCATCTGCGTGGCGGGCCAGGACTGTCCCGCTCAGTGCGGATCTCAGGTCTACCAGTATGCCCGGCGCTCCCGGATCGAGCAGCGCTACCCTACCCTGGTTCTGGACTACTATCTGGACAATCTTTATACGGACGCCTACATCTCTCACACCGCTTGTCTGTCCGGCGTCTGTCCCAACGGTGAGCTCACACGCTTCCAGGATGGTCGGGAATATCCAACCGGGCTGTCGGTACGCTCGGCGCATCTGGATGAGGTTCTTTCCCAGATCCCATCCAGACCTATGACCCCGCCCCAAGAAAGCGGTTGCTTTTAAAAACATATGCCGTATGCGGTCAAAATAGAAATCGAATCTTTTTAACTGATGCTCGAGACCTGCCAGCGCAATCACACCGGCGGGTCCCGGGCTTTTTCTGCCTCTACACCAAGGTAAAGCCTTGTCCTCCCCCCCCCTTTATGCTATAATTTTAATGGTTTATCCTTCCCGGCGTTTTGCCGCGGAGACGCATTTTCTACCGATGGAGGTATTTCAAATATGATCAAGATCACCCAGTCCCCCGTCCTCTTCCAGGGCGGCGCCTTCGTGTCCACCTCACCCCGCCCCGCCGCAGAGCGGACCGGCACCATGGCCTACGGCATCCTGAAAGACCACAACACCCTAGACGGTATGGACCGCCTGGCCATCCGCTTCGACGCCATGGCCTCCCACGACATCACCTACGTGGGCATCATCCAGACCGCCCGCGCCTCCGGCCTCAAGGAGTTCCCCCTGCCCTACGTCCTCACCAACTGCCACAACTCCCTGTGCGCCGTGGGCGGCACCATCAATGAGGACGACCACGTCTTCGGCCTCTCCGCCGCCAAGAAGTACGGCGGTGAGTTCGTCCCCGCCCACCAGGCCGTCATCCACTCCTACATGCGGGAGCGCTACGCCGCCCCTGGCCGGATGATTCTGGGCTCCGACTCCCACACCCGCTACGGCGCCTACGGCACCATGGCCATCGGCGAGGGCGGCCCCGAGCTGGCCCGGCAGCTCCTCTGCAAGACCTATGACATCGCCTACCCCAAGGTCATGGCCATCTACCTCACCGGCGCTCCCCGGCCCGGCGTGGGTCCCCAGGACGTGGCCCTGGCCCTCATCGGCGCCACCTTCAAGGCCGGCATCGTGAAAAACTCCGTCATGGAGTTCTTTGGTCCCGGTGTGGCCAATCTCTCCATGGATTACCGCTCCGGCATCGACGTCATGACCACCGAGACGGCCTGCCTCTCCTCCGTGTGGTCCACCGACGACTACACCAAGGCCCACCTCGCCGCCCTGGGCCGGGGTGACCAGTATAAGGCCCAGGCTCCCGCCGAGGGCGCCTACTACGACGGCGTCATCGAGGTGGACCTGTCCTCCATCGAGCCTATGATCGCCCTGCCCTTCCACCCCTCCAACGCCTATACCATCCGGGAGTTCAAGGCCAACATGGCCGACCTTCTCCACCAGGTGGACGTGGACGCCGCCGAGCAGCTGGGCGTCAAGAACGCCGCCCCCCTGGAGCACAAGATCGTGAACGGCCAGTTCCATGTGGACCAGGGCGTCATCGCCGGCTGCTCCGGCGGCATCTACCAGAACCTGGTCCGGGCTGCCGAGATCCTGAACGGCCAGCCCATCGGCTCCGACGCCTTCTGGCTCTCCTGCTACCCCGGCTCCATGCCCATCAACCTGGAGCTCACCAAGAAGGGCTATATCGCCTCCCTGATGGCCGCCGGCGCCTCCATCCGCTCCTGCTTCTGCGGCCCCTGCTTCGGCGCCGGCGACGTGCCTGCCAACGGCGGCTTCTCCATCCGCCACTCCACCCGTAACTTCCCCAACCGGGAGGGCTCCAAGCCCGGCGAGGGCCAGATCTCCTATGTGGCCCTCATGGACGCCCGGAGCATCGCCGCCACCGCCCGCAACGGCGGCATCCTTACCGCCGCCGACGAACTGCCCGACGTGCCCGCCGACCGCCCCGACGAGAGCTGGGCCTATGACGACTCCGCCTACAAGGCCCGGGTCTACTTCGGCGTTGGCAAGGCCCAGCCGGACACCGAGCTGGTCTACGGCCCCAACATCGCCGACTGGCCGGAGCAGATCCCCCTGCCCGAGAACCTGCTCCTCACCGCCGCCGCTGCCATCTACGACCCCGTCACCACCACCGACGAGCTCATCCCCTCCGGCGAGACCTCCTCTTACCGGTCCAACCCCCTGCGTCTCTCCGAGTTCGCCCTCTCCCGGAAGGACCCCCAGTACGTCCCCCGGGCCAAGGCCATCCAGGCCGAGGAGGCCAAGCGCCGTGCCGGCCAGGTCACCGACGCCCTCATGGGTCACGACCCCAAGACCACCGGCCTGGGCTCCTTCATCATGGCCCTCAAGCCCGGCGACGGCTCTGCCCGGGAGCAGGCCGCCTCCTGCCAGCGGGTGCTGGGGGGCTGCGCCAACCTGTGCGCCGAGTTCGCCACCAAGCGCTACCGCTCCAACGTGGTCAACTGGGGCATGCTGCCCTTCCAGGCCGCCGGCGTGAAGGACTGGAACATCCAGCCCGGCGACCAGCTCTATATCCCCGGGGTCCGGGCCGCCCTGGAGCGGGGGGACGAGTCCATCCCCGCTGTTCTCATCCAGAACGGCCAGGAGAAGAACGTCACCCTCACCCTCCCCGGCATGACCCAGGAGGAGCGGGACATCGTCCTGGCGGGCTGCCTCATCAACTACTACGCCAAATAATTTCCCCACACCAAACGCGGGCCGGAGCATATCCGGCCCGCGTTTTTGTTTTACAAATGCCCAGCGATGAGGTATAATATATACTGTCAGAAAATCAAAACCATTATGAGGTGTTCCCGTGAAAAAAACCATGCTCTCTCTGCTTCTCTCCGGCCTGCTCCTGCTCACCGCATGCGGCGGCGGGACGGCGGCCACCCCCGCGCCGGTGGAGGCCGACGATACCATTCACATCCTGGCCACCACCTACCCGGTCTACCTCTTTACCACCGCCGTCACTGAGGGGGTGGAAGGGGTGGAGGTCACCCGTCTCATCCAGGAAGAGATCTCCTGTCTCCACGATTACACCCTCACCGTCAACGACATGAAGGCCATCGAGGCTGCCGACGTCATTGTCATGAACGGCGTGGGGCTGGAGGACTTCATGTCTGACGCCCTGGCCACCTCCGATGCCCCCGTCATCGATTGCTCCGAGGGGGTGGAGCTCCTGGAAGCCATGGGCCATGAGGGCCACGACCACGACACCGAGTACGATCCCCACATCTGGATGGATGAGGGGAACGTCTCCATCATGCTGGAGACCATCTCCAGAGAGCTGTCCGCCCTGGACCCCGACCATCAGGAGACCTATGAGGCCAATCGGGCCGCGGCCGACGCCGCACTGGGCTATGACGCCGACAAGCTCTCCCAGCTCTCTGGAAAGCCTCTCATCACCTTCCATGACGGCTTCCAGTACTTTGCCCGGGCCACCGGCCTGGACCTGCTGAAGGCCATCGAGGAGGAGGAGGGCGCCGAGGCCAGCGCCGCCGAGATCAAGGAGATCGTGGGCCTCATCGGGGAATATGACATCCCCGCCATCTTCACCGAGAAGAACGGCTCCGACGCCACTGCCCAGGCCATCTCCCGGGAGACCGGCTGCGGCGTGGAGCAGCTGGACCTGGTCATGAGCGGCGACGGCAGCGGCATCCAACCCTACGTCGACGCCATGAACCAGAACATCGACACCATACTGGAGGCCCTGGGATGAGCGTACACAAGCACGACGACCTGCCCGCCGGGGCGGGGTGCTCCCGGGCCTGCTGTCTCCGGGCCGAGGGCCTGGGGGTGACCGCCGGGGACCAGGTCATCCTCCACGACGTGGACTTCCACCTCCACTGTGGGGAGATCACCGCTCTCATCGGCCCCAACGGCGCAGGCAAATCCACTCTTTTCAAAACGGTTCTGGGGCAGCTTCCCCACACGGGGACCATCGATTTCCAGCAGGCGGGCGGCAAACACACCCGCCCCCTCATCGGCTATGTACCTCAGTCCCCTTCCTTCGATCGGGGCGACCCGGTGAGCGTGCTGGACCTCTTTTCCGCCTCCATCTCGGACTGGCCCGTCTTTCTCCCCACCCCCAAGCGGCTCCGCGCCAGGGTGGCGGAGTGTCTGAGCCGGGTCCACGCCGAGGGCCTCATCGACAAGCGCATCGGCGCCCTCTCCGGCGGCGAGCTCCAGCGGGTGCTGCTGGCTATGGCCTTGGAACCGGTCCCCCACATCCTCATCCTGGACGAGCCCCTCTCCGGTGTGGACATCGAAGGGGAGAAGCAGCTCCTGGACATGCTGGACGAGGTGCGCACTCAGTACGACCTCTCCATCCTTCTCTCCACCCACGACTTTGCCACCCTGGAGGAGTACGCCGACAAGGTCATCCTCCTCCAGAGCACGGTCCTCAAGGCGGGCAAACCCGCCGAGGTCCTCACCTCCCCCGAGTTCCGCGAGGTCTTTCACCTGACGCTGGGAAGGGGGGTGGGCTGATGGAGCTGTGGTATACCATTGTGGACCTGCTCCCCTTTGACTGGGCCCAGCCGGGTTCCATGTACTTCATGAAAAATGCCCTGCTGGCGGTTCTGGTCATCTCCCCCCTCTTCGGTATCCTCTCCACCATGGTGGTGGAGAGCCGCATGTCCTTTTTCTCCGACGCCCTGGGCCACTCCGCCTTCACCGGCATCGCCATCGGCACCCTCCTGGCCTCTGCCTGGCGGCTCTTTGCCGGGGTAGATCCCATGTGGGTGGCCATCCTCTTTGCCGTTGGATTTGCCCTTCTCTTCACCTATGTCCGTCGGAAAACCAGTCTGGCCAGCGACACCGTCATCGGCGTCTTTTCCTCCACCGCCGTGGCCCTGGGCATCTTCCTGGCCACCTTCGGCGGCGGCAGCTTTACCAAGTACAATGCCCTCCTCATCGGCGACATCCTCAGTGTGGAGCCGGTGAAGATCGGCCTCATGGCTCTCATTTTGCTGGTCGTGATCGTGCTGTGGGTGTGCTCCTTCAACCAGCTCATGCTCGCCTCCGTCCACCCCGCCCTGGCCGACAGCCGGGGCATCCGGGTCTTCTGGCAGGAGGCCCTCTTCTCGGCCGCCATCGCCGTGGTGGTGACCGTAACCATGACCTGGGTGGGCCTGCTGGTCATCAACTCCCTGCTGGTCCTCCCCGGCGCCGCCGCCCGGAACGTGGCCCGGAACATGCGGCAGTACCACCTCATCTCCCTTCTGTCCGCACTGGCCGCCGGTATCGCCGGACTGCTCACCTCGTATTACATCGGCTCCTCCGCGGGCGCTTCCATCACCCTCTACCTGGCGATCTTCTTCGCCGTGACATTCTGTTTCCGGAAACAAAGGCTGTGACACAAGGAGGTATTACCATGGCAACACTGCTCTTTCAGGGACACGCCAGCTGCCGCATCACCACCCGGGCCGGGGCGGTCATCTACATCGACCCCTTTGCCGGCGAGGGCTACGACCTGCCCGCTGACCTGGTGCTCGTCACCCACGAGCACGGGGACCACAACGACCTGAGCAAGGTGACACTCAAGCCCGACGGCGTGGTCATCCGCTCCGCCGACGCCCTGGCGGGCGGCCAGTACCACAACTTCGACGTGGCCGGCGTCCACATCCAGACCGTCCCCGCCGGCAACCGCAACCACGATCCCAAGGAGTGCGTGGGCTACATCCTCACCATGGACGGCATCACCCTCTACCACGCCGGTGACACCTCCACCATGCCCCATATGAGCGTCCTGGCGCCCCGGAAGCTGGATTGGGTCCTCCTCCCCGTAGACGGCGTCTACAACATGGACCCCGCTGAGGCCAGCACCTGCGCCAAGCGCATCAGCGGCAAGCACACCATCCCCATCCACACCGACCCCAGCTACCAGTACAACCGCACTCAGGCCGACCGGCTCTCCTGCTCCGGTAAGGTGCTGCTGGAGCACGGTCAGAGCATCGAACTTTAACGCACGTATATAACCGGCCGCCCATCATGGGCGGCCGGTT
>NZ_CALXEE010000082.1 GCF_944387245.1 uncultured Intestinimonas sp.
ACCATCCTCAACAGCCATAAAGAAAATATCACCGTGACCAGTGAGGACGGCCTGACGGAATTCACCTTCACGCTGACTCTGGCATAACGCGGAGGAAGCGGGGATATTTTCTCCGCCCCTTCAGGGGCGGCGCGGCGTCAGCCGCGTCCAAGGCGGCGCTGCACGGCGCCTTGCCGCAGGCGGGATTCATTCCCGTCGAGGAAGTGAGATCAGGGGTCCCCGGCCGGCCTGCCGGCTGGGGAGAAATATTACCGTGACCAGTGAGGACGGCCTGACGGAATTCACCTTCACGCTGACCCTGGCGTGATCGCCTGGACAGGAGGGACCACATGTACCACTACTATTACGACGGACCGGACGGAGCGCACGACACTTGCCCGGCTACCCAGGTGGCGGAGGAACCCGTCAGGGATCTGCCGGCGGGGCCGGAGCCCCAGCCGGTCCCGGAGCCGCCGGAGGAGCGGCGGCCCCGCAAGGGGCGCTCCGAGCGAGGCGCTGCGGCGGTGCTGTTGGGTCTCACCCTGGTGCTGGGGGGACTGGCGGTGGCCCTGGCCATCCAGGCCCGGCCCTTGGATATCAGCGCCATGGCTCCGGCAGAGGGGTATATGGAAAACACGCAGACAGTTGTAGTGGACCTGGAGCTACAGCGTTACCCCAACGGGGATGGTACCACCCTGACCCTGGCGAACCGGCCGGAGACGGTCCCCCTCTCCTTCCAGGAGATCTACCGGCAGGTAAGTCCCTCGGTGGTGTCCATCACCGCCCTGCTGCCCATGGGCGCCTCCCAGGGCACCGGCGTGGTCATGACCGCCGACGGCTACATCATCACCAACGCCCACGTCATTGAAGGGGCTTTCCGGGCTGACGTGTCCCTGGAGGACGGCCGGAGCTTTGAGGCCAAGCTGGTGGGCAGTGATGAGAGCACCGATCTGGCGGTGCTGAAGGTGGAGGCCACCGACCTGACCCCCGCTGTCTTTGGAGACTCCGACCAGATGGTGGTGGGAGACACGGTGGTGGCCATCGGCAACCCCATGGGAGAGCAGCTCAGGGGCACCATGACCGACGGCATCCTGTCCGCCATCAACCGGGACATGGAGGTGGACGGCAACACCATGACCCTCCTCCAGACCACCGCCGCCCTCAATACCGGCAACTCCGGCGGCGCTCTGGTCAACGACCAGGGGCAGGTCATCGGCATCACCAACATGAAGCTCATCTCCAACGTCTCCGACAACACCCTGGAGGGCCTGGGCTTTGCCATCCCCACCACCACCGTGAAGCCGGTGGTGGATGCCCTCATTGCCGAGGGTGTGGTCACCGGCCGGCCCACTCTGGGGGTCACTGTCCGGCCTATGTACGACTTTGAGCAGGAGGAGTACGGTGTGGACCAGGGCCTTTTGGTGGTGAGTGTCGCCGCCGGCTCCGACGCCGAAGGCAAACTGGAGGAGGGGGATATTCTCCTCACCGCCAACAGTACCCCCCTGCACACCAACGACGACCTGCTGGCCATCCGGGATGAACTTCAGGCGGGGGACGCCATCGACTTTGAGGTCCGCCGTGGGGAGGAGACCCTCAACGTCTGCGTGACGCTCATGGAACAGTATCAGCTGGAAGAGTAAAAAGGGAGCGCTGCAGATCGTTATTCTGCAGCGCTCCCTTTTTGGATATTGAATTGTGAAAGCCCCCAAAGAAGGATATCGTTTCTGGCTTTTTATGGCAGAAAATAGTTTTTCATATAGGAGTCATAATCCTCTATGGTAAAATCAGCGGGTAAGCCTACCAAATCGGCCTCGCCCTGTTCAATGGAATACTTGTTGATTTTCAGCCATGCTGCAAACATTTCAGGGTCATTTTGCCGTTTATTTTCCACCCAGCTCCGGCCTTCTTCTTTCAGAAACGTCAGCCGATCACCAAAAGACAGATTTCTGCGTTCCGCCTCATCTAAGCTCCATTGCAGATGATGGTTAAAACTTTGCATGGTTTTGCCCATAATCGTCCATGCCCTTGGAATTTCAACTGTGATCTCATCTGGAACATTCAGGGTGACCCGGCTCTGGTCTGGCGACAGTTCCAGCCTGTCATACTGTTTTGCCTGCCCGTTTTTTCCCCCATTCTGTGCGGCAGCCTGCAAGCAGGTCCTGTCAGAGAGCTTGGCGGATGCGTTAAACTTTGTGTAAGACTGAATTGCCCCTGCATAGGAGGGATTGACTGCATTGATCATGAGTGGTACCACCTTCCCTGGGTATCCTGTTACTGAAACATCCCAAATACCTGCCAGACTTCCTGGCGGTTGATGTACTCTGTGCGGATAAATCCAGTGAGCCAGGACTTTTCCGAAACCCGCTCCCGGTTGTGGTCGATTTTTTCATCCAGCGCATCCAGGAATTTATCTATGAACGGCTCAAAGGAATCCTTTACGACCCGGGACATGGAATCGCTGACGCCTGCATCCTCCATCATGCCTGTGAGAGCGTGATACTGCTGGGCAAGGTACTTGCCAAGGTCAGCGTCGCTTTCTGCTGGTTCCTTGACACCCCATTCGGGATTCTTGATTTGCCCGGAAAGCCCCTTGGCAGTGAGGGCGGCAAAGGCCAAATCCTCCGCACTGTATGGGGCCGTGTCGCCGGCTGCATGTGCGGCAGACAGTTCTGCCGACGACGCAGCAGCGCTTTCTCTCAGCCTGGCCGCCATGTAGCCGTCATCCTGTTTCAGCCACTGCTCGCTGGGGTCGGTGATATCTGCATAAATGTCGTTTTCCGTAAGATACATACTGTATTCGTCCGCCTTGCTGTCGATGGCAGCCAGAACACTCTCCCGCATTTTCTCAGAGACACCGGACTGTCCCAGTTCCTCATAGAAGCCGCCGATGTTTTCAGCGTAAGAATCTGCCAGTTCTTCCTTGCTCTTTGTGTATAAGCGATCCAGCGTCTGCATTTCCTGTTCCAGCGTTTCACCGGTATACTGGGTCTGAATGCGGTCCTTCAACACCGCATAACGAGACGCCAGATAGTCTGCCTTGGTCTCAAAGCTTTCGGCATTATCAAAGCGGATGTCCATACGCGCAAAATCTTCCTGTACACCACGCCAGTCGATTTCATTCCCCAGTCCGTTTGCCTCCAACTTGGCACGGAATGCATCCAGGCTCTCCTGGCTGACCTGTCCCTCTGTCATCAACTTGACCGGCTTGGAGGGGTCAAGCACATAGGAATCCCCTGCTTTGACAAAGCTCAGCCTGTACTGCTTCATATACTGATTCATCAGGGCATCTTCTTCTGTGTACTCTTTCTCCGAAGCAGGCCGAAGATCCGCTGCCAGATCAAGCTTAGCATTGATTGGTGTCGCTTCCGGCGTTTCCAGCACTTGCAGGCGGTTAGGCAGACACGGATAAGCGCCGCTCAATTCCACCCGGTCCCGGTTTTCGGCTTTCGGCTGCATCTGCGTCTGTGAAAGGGTGGCGGACACAATAGAGTTGTTCTGTTTCATCCCAATATTGTTTAGCCAGGTGCTTTTCAGCCACTGATTTGCACGGAATTGACCGATATACATTTTTTGGTTCCTCCTAGAATATAAAGAAGTTCCCATTCGGATATTTAGACCCAATAATCCCTATGTGATATCGGCTTATTTTGGAGAAAGTAAAGCTGGTTTCCTTTTTCTGTTCCACACTTTTCCGACCGCCGCTGCCATGGATAAACTCTGTTGGCCCGGCCAGAGCATCCAAATGGGTGCAGTTCAAATTTTTTCCGGGCTGTCCAGCCATTCTTTTTTCATTGCCCTATTTTGAAACAGACCCTTTTCGCATGCCCCTCAGTCCAGCTTCAGGTCGCCTTCCTTGATCCAGCCGATCTTTCGGAAGAAGAGGCCGAAGGCCCAGCACAGCACGGCGGGGAGGACGAAGGAGATGAGGAGGAGGCCCGCCCAGTCAAAGGCAGTGGGGACAATGGCCAGAGCGCCGTTGGCGATGGCCTGCTCGCTGGGGGAGACCCAGCCCGTCCACACCCCCAGCTGTCCGCACAGGCCGCAGGTGCCCATGCCGGAGTTGATGGGGGCGCCGTTCATCTCCAGACCGAAGAAGCAGGTGGCCAGAGGGCCGGTGATGGCGGAGGTGAGGATGGCGGGGAGCCAGATCCTTGGATTTTTGACGATGTTGGGCATCTGGAGCATGGAGGTGCCGATGCCCTGGCTCACCAGACCGCCCCAGCCGTTTTCCCGAAAGGAGAGGACGGCGAAGCCCACCATGTTGGCGCAGCAGCCCGCCACGGCGGCGCCCCCGGCCAGGCCGGTGAGTCCCAGCACCGAGCAGATGGCCGCCGAGGAGATGGGGAGGGTGAGGGCAATGCCCACCAGCACGGAGACCAGAATGCCCATCCAGAAGGGCTGGAGGAGGGTGGTGCGCATGATGAGCTGGCCGAAAGCGTTGGCCGCGCCGCCGATGGGGGGCGCGATGATCCAGGCGGCGCCGATGCCGATGAGGATGGTGACGATGGGGGTGACCAGAATGTCGATCTTGGTCTCCTTGCTCACCGCCTTGCCGAACTCGGCGGCGATGATGGCCACGAAGAGGACGGCCAGCGGTCCCCCCGCCCCGCCCAGGGCGTTGCAGGCATAGCCCACCGTCACCAGGGAGAAGAGCACCATGGGGGGCGCCTGGAGGGCGTAGCCGATGGCCACCGCCATGGCCGAGCCGCTCATGAAGGAGCATAGCCCGCCCACGGTGTAGCCCACGTCGTTGATCCTGATGATCTGGGCCGTCAGGAAGGGAATGCCGAACTGACTTCCCAGGGTGTTCAGAATGGTGCCGATAAGCAGGGAGCAGAAGAGGCCCTGGGCCATGGCACCCAGAGCGTCGATGCCGTACCGCCGGGCCGAGATCACAATGTTTTTCCGCTGGAGGAAGCCTTTCAAATCTTCCATATTCGCGCCAGCTCCTTCTCTATGTATCGTTGTTGTCTGGATAGGTGTCTTGACATAAGATAGTATTATAACGGCCCATGGGAAAAAGTCAAGCTTTTTCCCATGGGCCGTCTCTGTCAGGTGAGTAGGATGCCGGCCTCCTTGAGGGCCGCGGTCACCCGGCGGTAGGCCCCCTCGTCGGGGCAGCGCAGGGTGTGCAGGTGGATGCCGCCGGTGAGATCGGACAGGGGTCTGGCCCCATGAGCCTCTACGGCTTGTATAAATTCCGACACATCATACCGATTGGATAGGTCTAGCTGGCCCACCAGCTGCCCGTAGACCTGGTGCTCCACGATGACGTTGACCACGGTGCAGCCGTTGTCCACCATGATGTTGAGCTCCCTGGCCATGTCTGCCGGGGTGGTGTGGCGGCAGGCCACCGTCCGCAGTTCCCCGGCGGCGCTGCGGTCCAGTACATAGCCACGGGGGGTGGCGGTGATCCGTTCCCCCGCCGCCCGGAGAAGGGCGATGTCCCCCACGATGATCTGGCGGCTCACCGACAGGGTGTGGGCCAGGGCGGTGGCGCTCACCGCCCGGTCGGCCTCCTCCAGCAGCTTCATGAGTCTTTCCCGGCGTACACCGGCGTTCATATGCTCCCTCCGTTCTTCAGACATAGCCTAACAGCCCCCGTACTGACACCTCGCCGGCGGTCACCGTCCGCTCACTGCCGTCGGGCAGGCGGCACACCAGGGCGAAGTCGTCGTCCACCTCTTGGGCAAAGGCGGGCTCCCGGCCGCCGTCCGGCCCCACCAGGGCCACCTCATGGCCGGTGGTGACGCACCGGCGGCGGTACTCGGCCAGATATGCGTCCTTCCCCTGGGGGAAGGCGGCGTACATCTCGTCCAGGGCGGCGAGCAGGTGGACGGACAGCTCCGCCCGGCGCACCGGCCGGCCCAGGGCCTGGGTGAGGGAGGTGGCGATGGGGGAGAGGTCGGGGCCGAAGTCGGCCTCGGTCTGTCCCACGTTGACTCCGATCCCCACCACCACGGCCACCGCCGCGGCGCTCTCGGCCTCGAACTCCAGCTCGGTGAGAATGCCGCAGAGCTTTTTGCCGTTCAGAATGATGTCGTTGGTCCACTTGATGCCGCAGGTGAGGCCGCAGCAGGCCTCGATGGCCCGGCACACCGCCACCGCCGTCCAGGCGGTGAGTTGGCCCAGGGCGTCCAGGGGCACCCGGGGCCGGAGGAGAACGGAGCAGAACAATCCCTTCCCCTTCAGGGACTGGAAGGCGTTGCCCCGTCGGCCCCGGCCCGCCGTCTGCTCGTCGGAGAGGACGGCCAGGCCTTCGGCCGCCCCGTCTGCGGCCCGGCGCTTGACCTCGCTGTTGGTGGAGTCCACCGTGTCCAGGCAGACCACCTCCCGGCCCACCAGGCGGCCGGAGAGGGCGGCGGTCAGTTCCCCGGCGCGCAGGTCGTCGGGGGCGGCGGAGAGGCGGTAGCCCCGGTTGGGGGCGGAGACGATCTCGTACCCCGCCCGGCGCAGGGCCTCCACCGCCTTCCACACCGCCGCCCGGCTCACCCCAAGCTGCCGGCTCATCTCCTCTCCGGAGCGGTAGGCCTCCGGCTCGGAGCGCAGCAGGGACAAGATCTCATCCTGAAGCATGGACCCACTTCCTTTCCCGCCCATTATACCTCCTGACCGAAGGATGGTCAACCAAAGAGAAAAAAAGGTTTACAAACGGCCGGGGATGTGATATTGTAAACCGGAAAATAAATTAAGTTTACGATTGGAGCCCACAGACATGAGAGATCAGACCCGTATGCTGGCCCTGGCCGCCCTCTTCGCCGTGGTGACGGCGGCGGCCAACTTTATCAAAATTCCCATTGGCGTGGTGCCCATTACCCTGCTCTTTTTTGCCACCGCCCTCTCCGGCGTGCTGCTGGGGCCCAAGTGGGGGGCGGTGTCCCAGGTGGTGTATGTGGTCCTGGGCCTGGTGGGCCTGCCCATCTTCACCGGCGGCGGAGGCCTGGGCTATGTGCTCCAGCCCAGCTTCGGCTTTCTGCTGGGCCTCATCCCCGCCGCCTGGGTGATCGGCATGGTGAGCCGGGGGGAGCCGGGGCCGGTCCGGGTGGCCCTGGCCGCCCTGGCCGGGCTGGGGACCCTCTACCTGGTGGGCCTGCCCTATATGTGGCTCATCCTCAACGTATATCTGAAGAGTGCCATGGCCCTCCCCGCCCTTTTGTGGAGCGGCATGCTCATCTTCCTCCCCGGAGACTTTTTGAAGATCGCCGGCGTCACCGTTCTCTACCGGCCCCTGCGCCGGGCGCTGGAGCGGCGCTGAGGGGGCATATCCCATTGGCCTTACCCATATATTGGTAGCAAAACCGGGAAAGGCGGGAAGGGTATGCAATATGAGGAGAAGCGGCCGCGGCAGGAGGCGGCGGACCACCACGTGATCCTGGAGGGGAGGGCCTCCCTCTCGGTGTCCGGGGTGGAGGAGGTGGAGAGCTTTGACGAGAACGCCATCGTCATGCGCACCTCCCTGGGGACCCTGGTGGTGCGGGGGGAGGAGCTCCACATCGAAAAGCTGAGCCTGGACGGGGGCGACCTGCGGGTGGAGGGGATGGTGGACTCCCTCACCTACGAGGATGACGGCGGTCCCCGGGCGGGCTTCCTGGCCCGTCTGTTCCGGTAGCTGGCCATGGGCATCGATCTGGCGGACCAGGTCCGGACCTTCCTGGGGGCGGCGGCCCTCGGGGGGTGTCTGGGCCTGGTCTACGACGTTTTTCGGGTCCTGCGGCGGCGCCTCCGCCTCCCCCTGGTGGGCGCCCTGCTGGACCTGGGCTTCTGGGGCCTGGTCACGGCGGGCCTCTTCTGCTACGCCACCGCCGCCGGCGGCGGCGAGGTGCGCATCTATATGGCGGTAGCCCTCTTCCTGGGGGCGCTGCTCTATTTTCTGTTGCTCAGTCCGCCCGCCCTGTTTGTGGTGGGGCTGGCCGCCGACGGGGCGGCCCTGCTGCTGCGCCTGATCCTCCTGCCGGTGGACCAGGCTGCACGGCTTGGGAAAAAAATTCAGAATTTCGCAAAAAAATACTTCCATTATCGGCGGGAATGGTATAAACTTAACCTGATACCCGGAGAGATGGACGACCTTACCCGTTCCAGAGACGGGAGATGGGAGGGGAGAGACCATGCCAAAGACCAAGAAAGCCGGACTGCTCACCAAGCTGGTGATTCTGGCCTTGCTCATTTATTTGGCCACGTCTCTGCTCAACCTGCAAAGCCGGATCCGTCAGACCCAGGCCGAGCGGGACACCCTGAGCCGTCAGGTGGCCGAGCAGACCCAGGTCAACGCCGATCTGGCCGAGGACGTGGCCAATCCCGACGATCCCGACCGGATTGCCGACATCGCCAGGGATAAACTAGGCCTGGTGGTACCCGGAGAGAAGGTCATCGTCATCACCAACTGACGGGCCGTCTGCTCAGAGAGAGACCGGGTGAAAATTCAAGGAGGATCATGGAAGTAGTATGGAGTTTGGTGTAGGTTCTATTGTAGAAGGAAAAGTGACAGGCATCACGAAGTTCGGCGCCTTCGTGTCGCTGCCCGGCGGTCGGTCGGGTCTGGTGCATATCTCCGAGATCGCCTATACTTACGTGAATGACGTAAAGGATCATCTCACGGAGGGACAGGAGGTCAAGGTCAAGGTCATCGGCATCGATGACAACAACCGCATCAATCTGTCCATCAAGAAGGCCATGGATCCCCCGCCCCGGCCCCAGCGGACCGGTGGACCGGGCGCCCCCCGTCAGGGCGGCGCACCCCGGAGCGGCGGTTTCGGCGGCCCCCGTCAGGGCGGCGGACGTCAGGGCGGCTTCAGCCGTCAGCCCAGTGAGCCGGAGACCTTTGAGGAGCGGCTCAAGCATTTCATGCAGGCCTCGGACAGCAAGCTCTCCGAGATGAAGTATACTGAAAAGCGCAGCAGCCGCCGGGGCGGCGGCCGCCGGTAAGGCGACCCCACCGCATAGGGTGGCTTGACAGGAATGAAACAGGGCGCGGTCTGTAGGGCCGCGCCCTGTTTGCCGTATGGGCACTTCCGCCATGGCCATGGACAGCCGAAAGGTCCGGCGGGGGAGCGCGAGGGGGCGGCAGCCCGCCTCGCGTGGGATCGAACGCCCTGCATCCACACTGTGGATGCAGCGAGCGGAGCGAGGACTTTTCCGGCCCGCCCCGGGCCGGGAAAGTAACGGCATTTTTATGCGGTCTGTAGGGCCGCGCCCTGTTTGCCGTATGGGCACTTCCGCCATGGCCATGGACAGCCGAAAGGTCCGGCGGG